>SCTQ01000141.1 GCA_004322345.1 Aquabacterium sp.
CATGCTTGTGGCTGTTCATCCGTTCTCCTGACCTGAGCGACTGGTTGTGTGGAAACTCCAGCTTCTCAGACCGGGAACGGGTGAACAACCTCCTGGAACATCACACCTAGACCGGCCGGACAGTCGTACGGCGGGCCACGCGCGCCAGCAGGGCGAGCAAGGCGGCTGACACGCTGAACAGGCCCACCAGCAGGCCGGCCCAGAAGCCGGCCACGCCCATGGGCTGCAGACCGAAAGACGGCCAGCCGACGTGCGCCAGGTGGTGCCCCAGCGGCAGGGCCACGGCCCAGTAGGCCGCCACCATCATCAGCATCGGCCCCAGCGTGATGCGGTAGCCGCGCAGCGCGCCGGCGGCGCAGACCTGCAGCGCGTCGGCCACGTGCCAGACCGCGGCGAACAGCAGCAGCCAGGCCGCGATGGCCTGCACCTTCGGGTCCGGCGAATACCAGGCGGCGATGTGGTGCCGTCCCAGCGCGATCAGCGGCGTCAGGCACAGGGCCATGCCCAGCGCCACGAGCAGCCCGCTGCAGGAGACGAAGCGCGCGGCGCGGCCGTCGCCGGCGCCCAGCGACTGGCCAACGCGGATGGCCAGCGCAGCGGACAGCCCGGCCGGCAGCATGAAGACCAGCGAAGCGAAGTTCAGGGCCGCCTGGTGCCCGGCAATCGTGGCCGCGCCCATGGAGCCGATGAAAAGCGCGACGCCCGTGAAGGCCGCCACCTCGGCGAAGTTGGCCCCGCCTATGGGCAGGCCCAGGGCCAGCAGCTTGAACAAGGTCGGTCCGTGCGGCCGGCGCAAGCCCTCCCAGACGCGGCATTGCGCGTAGTGCGGCGACACCGAGATCCAGATGCCGATCAGCACCAGCCCCACCCACATCCCGACGCCGGTGGCCCAGCCGCAGCCCGCGCCACCCAGCTTCGGCAGGCCCCACAGGCCGTGGATCAGGCCCTGGTTGAGCACCGCGTTGATCGCCAGCGAGACGAAGCCCAGCACCATGCCCACGCCCGGCCGGTTGATCGAGGCCGAGTAGAAGGCGAGCGCGCGGAAGACCAGGGCCGCCGGCAAGCCGAAGGCGATGCCCTGCAGGAAGAGCACGGTCTTGTCCGCCAGGGGGCCCGGCACGTCGAACACGGCCAGCAGCGCGGGCGCCTGGGGCAGCAGCAGCAAGGGCACGATGCCCAGCATCAGGCCCAGCCACATCGCCTGCTGGGTGTCGTGCACGATGCCGGCGTAGTCGCGTGCGCCGAAGCGATGGGCCACCAGCGGGCTCACGGCCTGCACCACGCCCATCAGCGCCAGGAAGACAGGGATCCAGATCGCCACGCCCAGGCCGACCACCGCCTGCTCGTCGGCACCGGCGCGCCCGGCCATCACGGTGTCCAGCAGACCCATCAGGACGGAGGCGAACTGCGAGCCGACGATGGGCAGGGCCAGCGCCAGGATCTGGCGTGCCTCGATGAGGAAGCGGGCCGTGCGGCCCGCCTGTTGCGCCGCCTGGAGCACGATGGGGCTCAGGCGGCCGGACGGTCTTCGGCTTCTTCGGGCGCCCGGGTGTGCTTGATGAACACCTGGGCCGCGACGATGCCCACTTCGTAGAGCAGGCCCATGGGGAACAGCAAAGCCATCATGGACACCGCATCGGGCGGCGTCGCCAGGCCGGCCACCGCGGCGGCGGCGACCCAGAAGTAGCGACGGAAGCTGCGCAGCTGCTCCACCGTCACCACGCCCAGCCGCGCCAGGATGACGACGACCACGGGCACCTCGAACGCAAGGCCGAAGGCCAGGAACATCGTCAGCACGAAGTCCAGGTAGGCCTCGATGTCGGGCGTCACCGCCACCGACTCCGGCGCCATCGACTGGATGGCCGGGAAGGCCTTGCCGAAGACGAAGAAGTAGCAGAAGGCCACGCCGGCGTAGAACAGCAGCGTGCTGGACACCACCAGCGGCATCACCAGGCGCTTCTCGTGCTTGTACAGGCCAGGCGCGACGAAGGCCCAGACCTGGTAGAGCACCCAGGGCAGCGCGACGCCCAGCGCCGCCAGCACCAGCACCTTGATCGGGATCAGGAAGGGCGTGACGACGCCCACGGCGATCATCTTCGAGCCCGCCGGCATGGCATGCAGCAGCGGCTGGGCCAGCAGGTCGTAGAGGTGGCGCGGGCCGGGATAGAGGGCCAGCGCGATGGCGATCGCGGCCACGCCGTACAGCGCCTTGATCAGGCGGTCGCGCAGCTCGATGAGATGGGAGACGAAAGGCTGCTCGCTGCCTTCGAGTTCGTCCGACGAGGGGGGAGGCGTGCTCACGCTTGGGAGATTCTGGAAACCGTTGGAAGGAGGCGGCTCAGGAGCCTTGCACGCGCGGCGGACGGAAGCGCGCCACGCGCGCCGCGCCCGACTGCACGCGCGTCTTCACACCCTGGCGCTGCTTGTACCAGTGCGGCACCGCGCCGCGCTTGATGCGCCAGTTTTTCTTCGGCGGACGCCAGGTGGCGATGTAGGGCGCGGGATCGGCGTTCGGGTCCGGATTGCCCAGCCCGGCGGCATCGCCGTACTCGGCACCCACGCCCAGCGCGGAGTTGACCTCGGAGGTCGCCTCCTGCATGCCTTGATGGATGGTATTGCCGACGTCGCTGGCCGCCGTCTCGAACTGCTGGCGGACCTTGTTCAGCTCCTCCAGCTCCATCGAGCGGTTGACCTCGGCCTTCACGTCGGACACGTAGCGCTGCGCACGACCCAGCAGCGTTCCGACGGTGCGGGCCACGCGCGGCAGGCGCTCGGGCCCGATCACGATCAATGCCAGCCCGCCGATGATGAAGAGTTTGGTGAAACCGATGTCGAGCATGGCAGGAAAGGCGCGGGAGCGGCCCGCGTCGCGTCAGCTTCGTTCAGCCGCTGTTTCAGCTCTTCGACTTGGCTTCGACGTCGATGGTGTTCTTGTCAGAGGCGAGCTGTTCGGCGGACACCTTCTGCTGCGCGGCGGCGTTGGCGTTGGCATCGCCGTCCTTCATGCCGTCCTTGAAGCCCTTGACCGCGGAGCCGATGTCGGAGCCGATGTTCTTCAGCTTCTTGGTGCCGAAGATGAGGACGATGATGACGAGGAAGATGATGAGGTGAGTAGTGGACAGTCCCATGGGGAAATCTCCGTCGGCGCGAAAGGCGCCAGAGCGACCGTATTGATTCTAGTTGGCGGGCTTCGGTTCGAGCCTGCGTCATTTGGCGTAGTTCAGCTGCGGGGGTGGGCGTGAAAACCACACGCCCCCGCGGCCTGATGTGCTCAGACGGCCATGCCTTTCCAGGGGCGCGGCCCGGCCAGCACATGCACGTGCAGGTGGTAGACCTCCTGCCCGCCGTCCGGCCCATTGTTGATCACCACGCGGAAACCGTTGCCGGCGCCCTGCTCTTTTGCGAGCTTCGGCGCCAGCAGCAGCATCTTGCCCAGCAGGCGCTCGTGCTCGGCCGTGGCGTCCTGCAGCATCGGGATGTGGGCCCTGGGCACGATCAGCAGGTGGATGGGCGCGGCCGGGCGGATGTCATGGAAGGCGATGACGTCCTCGTCCTCGTAGGCCTTGCGGCTGGGGATCGAGCCCTCGAGGATCTTGCAGAAGATGCAGTCGGCGTGTTCGCTCATGCTGGTATTCCTTGCTGGCGGCAGTGTCGGTTCCGGATGTGTCGGGGCGGCGACTCAGCCGCCCGGGCCCTTGCGCGATGCGAACTCCTCCAGGCCGGACAGGCCCTCGCGCCGCTGCAGCTCGGCCAGCACGTCGGCCGGCTTCAGCCCGAACTGCGCCAGCGCGATCATCGAGTGGAACCACAGGTCCGCCACCTCGTAGACGATCTTCCTCGCATCGCCGTCCTTGGCGGCCATCACGGTCTCCACGGCTTCCTCGCCGACCTTCTTCAGGATGGCATCGGTGCCCTTGGCGAACAGGCGGGCGACGTAGCTCGCGTCGGCGTCGCCGCCCTTGCGCGATTCGATGACCTCGGCCAGGCGCGCGAGCACGTCCTGCGAAGCGGGGGAAGGAGAAGCGGGGGCGGTCATGTCTCAGCGATAGATGTGCTCGGGATCCTTCAGCACCGGCTCGACGGCCTTCCAATCGCCGCCCTCCAGCTTCTGGAAGAAGCAGCTGTGGCGGCCGGTGTGGCAGGCGATGCCGGGCTCGTGGCCGAGCTGGGTGACCTTCAGCAGCACGACGTCGTTGTCGCAGTCCATGCGGATCTCGTGCACCTTCTGGATGTGGCCGGACTCCTCGCCCTTGTGCCACAGGCGCTTGCGCGAGCGGCTCCAGTAGACGGCCTCGCCGGACTCCGCCGTGCGCTGCAGCGCCTCGCGGTTCATCCAGGCGAACATCAGCACGTCGCCGCTGGCGGCTTCCTGCGCGATCACGGGTACCAGGCCCTGGGCGTCCCAGGTGATGTCGTCGAGCCAGCTCATGTGTCCCAGTGTAGCAACCGCCCCCCTGTGCCCTGGTGGCGGCCAAAGCGGCGGTTGCGGGGACAATCCGCGCATGCCCAGCGACAAGACCCTCGCCCCGCAAGAGCACGCCCTGCCCCTGGCCCTGACCATGGGCGACCCCAATGGCATCGGCCCCGAAATCATCGCGATGGCCTGCGCCTGCGGCGCCGCCGACGGCTGCGTGGTGCTGGGCGACCTGGAAGTCATGCGCCGGGCTGCGCGCCAGGTCGGCGGCATGCTGCCCGTGGTGGAGTTGGAGGACATCCGCGATGCCGCCGACGTGCCGCCCGACTGCATCCCGCTGCTGCCGGTGGCCGGGCTGCCCGCGGGGCTGGCGGACATGCGCCAGGGCTGCATCGACGCCCAGGCCGGCGCCGCCGCCGCGGCCTGCATCCGCGCCGCCGCCGAACTGGCCCTGGCCGGCGAGGTGGCCGGCATCGTCACCGCGCCCATCCACAAGGAAGCCCTGGCCGCGGCCGGCGAGCCCTACCCGGGCCACACCGAGTTCCTGCAGGACCTGGCCGGCGGTGCGCCGGTGCGCATGATGCTGGCCAACGATGAACTGCGCACGGTGCTGGTGACCATCCACGAATCCCTGCGCACGGCGTTGGCCGGGGTCACCTACGACGCCGTGCTGCAGACCATACGCATCACCCACGACGGCCTGCGCCGCATGGGGTTGGAGCACCCGCGCGTCGCGGTCGCCGGACTCAACCCGCATGCCGGCGAGGGCGGGCGCTTCGGCGACGACGAGCTGCGCATCATCGGCCCGGCGATCCAAGCCGCGTGTGCCGAAGGCATCGACGCCCGCGGCCCCTTCGCGCCCGACACCGTCTTCATGCGTGCCCGCCATGCGCAGGGCCACCCCGGCGAGTTCGACGTGGTGGTCGCGATGTACCACGACCAGGGCCTGATCCCGGTGAAGTACCTGGGGGTGGAGCACGGCGTCAACGTGACCCTGGGCCTGCCCTTCGTGCGCACCAGCCCGGACCACGGCACGGCCTTCGACCTGGCCGGCGCCGGCACCGCGAGCCCGGCCAGCCTGATCGCGGCCATCCGCATGGCGCGCAGCCTGTCGGCGGACATGTCCGTGGGATCGTCGGCGCCCCAGCCCTGAGGCAGTCCGCGCCGCAGACCGGTGGCGGCGGCGCGCGGCCCCCGCGGGGGACCGGTCCACCTACACGTGGACCGAGGGGATCACGTCACTGTTTCGTAGCCACGCTGGCACTGAGCGCGGCCAGCTGCTTGCGCGCGCGCGCAGTCGCGCGCTCGATCAGCTCGGCCTGCTCGTAGGCGCGGAAGCGGTTGCCCTCGCACATCTTGACCAGCGTGCGGCCGGTCAGCGAGATGGTCTGCTTGTACATGCGCCCGTAGGTGAAGATGAAGAAGGTCCGCCCCGGGCTGACCCAGCTCAGGCGCACCTTCTTCCACGAGTCGTTCAGGTACATCTGGTAGGCCACGCCCGGCTGGATGTGGTTGATCAGCTGCGGGCCTGCCGAGGGCTGCGGCGGACTGTCGAGATTGATGTCGACGTCGGCCGTGTTGACCACCGGCTCGCCGAGGTCGATGTCGACTTCGCCGCTCCAGTCGATGGCCTGCTCGTCGACCAGACCGACCTTCTCGGCCTCCTGCGGCGACAGGTCGGCCACCGCGGGCGTCTCGCTGAGCATGACCGAGGAGGCCGAGGCTGCCTCGCCCGCCACGTCCTCGCGCGACGGAATCGCGACCTTGTCGATCTGGTCGAGCTGGAAGTCCAGCTGGCGGCGCACGAAGTCGGTCGGCGGCGCGTTCTTCAGCGACTCGGCGTGCGAGGGCAGCAGCTTGGAGAAGAACTCCTTCTTCGCGTCCTCCGGCCAGCGGATCAGCGTCAGGCCGTCGTTGAGGTCCTTCATCAGCTGCGGCAGGCGGACCAGGAAGTCCTTGCGCAGCTGCGGCGTGCCCTTGGGCTGGACGCTGAGGATGAGCTCGCGCGGCACACGCTTGACGCGCTGCACGAAAGGCGAGTCGTTGCCCTCGCGGGCCTGCGCCAGCACCTGCACCTGGCTCCAGACCTGGGACAGGAAGTCGCGCAGGAAGTCGTCGACGCTCAGCGAGGACAGCTGGGTCTGCAGCGCACGCATGTAGCGCTGCTGGATGCGCAGGTCGGCTTCCTTGCCCACCAGCACGGCGGCCACGTCGGCGTGTTCCTCGGCATCCTTGGCCGTCTGGTCGCGGATGAAGGCCTCCAGCTCGGCCAGCTTGGCCTCGTAGTTGGCCATCTGGTCGAAATCGCCATCCACGATTTCGCCCACCAGATCCGTCACGCGCTTGAGGCACTCCCGGCCCGGGCCTTCGTCGAAGTCGTCGAAGCTGGCGGCCAGCGACGCGATGCGGTTGACGAAGCGCCGCACCGGGTGCTTGCGCGAGCTGAAGAAATTCATGTCCTTCAGCGCGACGCGCAGCACCGGCAGCTGGAGGCGGGCGATCAGGCGCGCCATCTGCGGCGGCACCTTGGGGTCGGAAAGGACCTGGTCGAACAGCGCGGCGACCACGTCGATCACCATGTGGTCCAGCGGCGCGCCGGTGGCGCGCATCAGTTCCTCGCGGTGGGCTCGGATCAGATTCACGGCCATCAAGCCGCCGAGGCTGCCCATGCCGGTGGAGCCCGCAGCCGTGCCGTCGCCGCCGGCGGGCGCACCGCCGCCGCTGGGCGGGAAGCCGCCCGGCGCGGAAACCGACCAGTTGGCGGCGTCGCCGCCCTGGGCGCTGAGGAACGCCAGGCGCTTGATGACGTCGAGCATCGCGGCGTCGGCCGCCGCGCCGGTCGGGCCGCCGCCGTAGCCGCCACCTCCCGCGCCCGTGTGTGCGAAGGCACCGGCAGCGGATGCGCCGGTGTCCAGCCCTGCCGCGGAACTGGAATAGCCGGCCGGCACGTTCATGCCGAACATCGCGCCCAGCGTACGCGCCATCTGCGCCTCGGACCGCGGGGCACCGGGCGGCCCAGCATGCGCGGCCTTGGCCGCCGCTTCCGCGGCACCGGCCGGACCACCCGCGCGCCCCAACCCGGCAGCGGAGGACGGGCGGGCCGCCAGGCCTGCGGGCTGCACGCCGCGCTGGCGCAGGTCCTCGATCACCGCCTGGTAGCAGCCGCGCAGCGACTGGCCCAGCGTGCGGCCGATCTCCTTGGCCAGCAGCTTGCGGACCTCGGTCTCCTGCGAGGTGGCCTCCACGGCCTGGTACAGCGCGCGGCCGACATTCTTCGGGCGCAGCGGGTTGCGCTCGACATCGCCGCGGGCGGCCGCGTCGACAGCCTCGTCGAGCATGGGCAGCACATAGCCGGCAAGCTCGCGCAGCTCCCATTCGCATTCCTGGGCCATGTCGGTGGCCAGGCGGTCGGCCAGCACCTGGCCTTCCATCTCGGATTCGTCGACCAGGCTCAGCGACTGCCAGTCGGTCTGGCTGCTGCCGCGCCCGGAGTCGTTGGGGCTCTTGCGCAAATCACCAGTTACCTTTTCATACAACACGCGGGAAAAGGTCTGGTTGAACGCCGTCATCTTGTGGCGCAAATCGAATTGCGCCGCGGTGAATGCCTGGCGTTGTGCATTGCTGGTGGCGGACATGCTCGCCAATCCCAGCATCTCCACCACCTGGGCGGCGGCAGCCTGCGCGGCCGACTGGATGCGGCTCGCGGCTGCAAGCAGAACAGGTTCGAGGCGCGGATCAGTCACAGCGAATGCAGGGCCTGCGGAGGCTGACGGGAATGCACGAGGCGGGCACGGTCGGCGAAGTATGGCGGCATTCGTAGGCGATGGGCACCGCGCGCGGCCGCATCGTGAACGAATTGCCGGGGCGCTTCGCCGGCCCCGGGATCACCCGCAGTATTTCGGTCGGATGTCCTATTTCTTCAAGGCGTCGCGGATCTCGCGCAACAGCACGACGTCCTCGGGTGTCGCGGCGGGCGCGGGCGGCGGCACGTCGCGCTTGAGTTTGTTGATCTGGCGCACCATCACGAAAATGATGAAGGCCAAGATCACGAAATTGATCGCCACCGTCACGAAATTGCCCCACGCGAATACGGCGCCGGCTTTCTTCGCCTCGGCCAGCGGCAGGCCGGCGGCCTGGCCGGCGAGCGCAATGTAGTAATTGGAGAAATCCAGCCCACCGGTGACCTTGCTGATCACCGGCATGATGATGTCGTTGACCAGGGACTCGACGATCTTGCCGAAGGCGCCGCCGATGATCACGCCCACCGCCAGGTCCATCACATTGCCCTTGACGGCGAACTCCTTGAACTCGCTCGCGAAACTCATGCTGCCGCTCCTGTTGAAGGTCTGTCGCTCGAGGAAATGCGCCCGAGTATCCCCGAGCCTGCCGGCGCCCCTGAAGCCTGCGTTGCGGCGCTGACGCGACGCTGCGGCCCGGCGCGCCCGGCCGATGGACCCACCCCTTGACACCATCGCTAGAATGCACGGTTGACCAGAATTCCAGCCCGATCCTCGCCCCAAGGAAACTCATGAGCAACGAGCCGAGCAAAGAACAAGTGGACAAGAGTCGGCGCACTTGGGTGGCCATCACATGCGTTGCCGGTGGTGTCGGCGGCGCGGCCACCGTGGTGCCCTTCGTCAGCACCTTCCAGCCGTCCGAGAAGGCCAAGGCCGCGGGCGCGCCGGTCGAGGTGGACATCGGCGGCCTGGCCCCGGGCGACATGATGACCGCTGAATACCGCGGCAAGCCGATCTGGATCGTGCGCCGCACGAAGGCGATGCTGGACAGCCTGAAGAAGACCGAGGGCGAGGTCGCCGACCCGGACTCGAAGAACAAGCAGAGCGAACTGACGCCGATGAAGTCGTGCCAGAACAAGTGGCGCTCGGTGAAGGAGGAGTACCTGGTCGTGGTGGGCATCTGCACCCACCTGGGCTGCTCGCCGACCTCCAAGTTCGCGACGGGCCCGCAGCCCTCGCTGCCGGACAACTGGGAAGGCGGCTTCCTCTGCCCCTGCCACGGCTCCACCTTCGACCTGGCGGGCCGCGTGTTCAAGAACAAGCCAGCGCCGGACAACCTGGAAGTGCCCCTGTACACCTTCCTGTCCGACACCAAGCTGCTGATCGGCGAAGCCGACGCCAAGAGCAGCTGACAGCTGAGCCGGACCGAGCCCCAAGAGCCCCCCATAACCAGGCACACACACCATGGCTGAATTCAAGGAAGCGCCGGCAGACGCGCCGCTGGGCGTGAAGTTCATGACCTGGGTCGACAACCGTTTCCCGGCGACGAAGCTGTGGAACGAGCACGCGGCCCAGTACTACGCCCCCAAGAACTTCAATTTCTGGTACTTCTTCGGCTCGCTGGCCCTGCTGGTGCTGGTGATCCAGATCGTCACCGGCATCTTCCTGGTGATGAACTACAAGCCGGACGCGGCGCTCGCCTTCGCCTCCGTCGAGTACATCATGCGCGACGTCTCCTGGGGCTGGCTGGTGCGCTACATGCACTCAACCGGCGCCTCGGCCTTCTTCGTCGTGGTCTACCTGCACATGTTCCGCGGCCTGCTCTACGGCTCCTACCGCAAGCCGCGCGAGTTGGTCTGGATCTTCGGCTGCCTGATCTTCCTGTGCCTGATGGCCGAGGCCTTCATGGGCTACCTGCTGCCCTGGGGCCAGATGTCCTACTGGGGCGCGCAGGTGATCATCAACCTGTTCTCCGCCATCCCCTTCATCGGCCCCGAGCTGGCGATCTGGATCCGCGGCGACTACGTGGTTGGCGATGCGACGCTGAACCGCTTCTTCAGCTTCCACGTGATCGCCGTGCCGCTGGTGCTGCTGGGCCTGGTGGTGGCCCACCTGATCGCACTGCACGAGGTGGGCTCCAACAATCCGGACGGCATCGAGATCAAGGCCAAGAAGGATCCCAGGACCGGCCACCCGCTGGACGGCATCCCCTTCCATCCCTACTACACCGTGCACGACATCATGGGCGTGTCGGTGTTCCTGATGGCCTTCACCGCGATCCTGTTCTTCGCGCCCGAGGTCGGCGGCTACTTCCTGGAAGCCAACAACTTCATCCCGGCCGATCCGCTGAAGACGCCGCCGCACATCGCGCCGGTCTGGTACTTCACGCCCTTCTATTCGATGCTGCGCGCGACGACCTCCACCATGGTCAACGTGCTGAGCATCGTCGTCGGTCTGGCCGGCCTGCTGGGCCTGGTGAAGGCGCAGGGTGGCGGCAAGATCTTCTCGATCGTCGGCGCGGTCATCCTGGTCGGCCTGCTGCAGACCTTCGAGGCCAAGTTCTGGGGCGTGGTCGTGATGGGCGGCGCGGTCGTCATCCTGTTCTTCCTGCCCTGGCTGGACCGCAGCCCGGTGAAGTCCATCCGCTACCGTCCCGACTGGCACAAGTACGTCTACGCGGTGTTCGTCCTGTACTTCCTGGTGCTGGGCTACCTCGGCATCCAGCCGCCGTCGGAGACCTTCACGCTGATCTCCCAGGTCGGCACGCTGTTCTACTTCGGCTTCTTCCTGCTGATGCCCTGGTGGAGCCAGCTGGGTACGCCCAAGCCCGTGCCCGAGCGCGTGACCTTCCACGCCCACTGACCGAGGGAGCACAACAATGAAGAAACTGATCTCCGCCCTCCTGGTGTTCTGCGGCCTGGCCTTGGGCGGCGCCGCGCAGGCTTCGGAAGCCGGCCATCCCTGGGACAAGTTCCCCGCCGAGCGCGTCACCGATGTCGCTGCCCTGCAGCGCGGCGCCAAGCTCTTCGTCAACTACTGCCTGAACTGCCACTCGGCCGCCTACATGCGCTACAACCGCATGCAGGACATCGGGCTGACCGAGCTGCAGATCAAGCAGAACCTGCTGTTCGCCACCGAGAAGGTCGGCGACACGATGAAGGTCTCGCTGGAGCCGAAGAACGCCAAGGAGTGGTTCGGCGCCGTGCCTCCGGACCTGACGCTGGTGGCCCGCTCGCGCGCCGGCCACGGCGGCTCGGGTGCGGACTACCTCTACACCTACATGCGCACCTTCTACCGCGACGACACCCGTCCGACCGGCTGGAACAACCTGGTGTTCCCCAACGTCGGCATGCCGCACGTGTTCTGGGAGCTGCAGGGCGAGCGCAAGGCGGTCTTCGTCGAGGAAGCCGACCCGCACGACCACGCCAAGAAGGTTCACAAGTTCGACGGCTTCGAGCAACTCACCCCCGGCAAGCTGTCGAAGGACGACTACGACGCCGCCGTCGCAGACCTCGTCGCCTACCTGCAGTGGATGGGCGAGCCGGCCCAGAACGCACGCGTGCGCATCGGCGTGGGCGTGCTGATCTTCCTGGCCTTCTTCACCGTCATCGCCTGGCGCCTGAACGCGGCCTTCTGGAAGGACGTGACCTGACGGAACTCGCCCGCCGGCCGCGGACAGCGCGGCGAGCGGGCCCATCGCGGAGTGGCGTCCCTCGCCACTCCGTTCGTATTTCTGCCCGGCCGGCTTGCTGCCTGCAGCGCCACCAGCCGGGCTTCACCGATTCGAGATTGATTGAGGAGCCCCAGCCATGATGGTGCTGTATTCCGGAACGACCTGCCCCTACTCGCACCGCTGCCGCTTCGTCCTGTTCGAAAAGGGCATGGACTTCGAGATCCGCGACGTCGACATCTTCGCCAAGCCCGAAGACATCGCCCTGATGAACCCGTACAACGAGGTGCCCATCCTCGTCGAGCGCGACCTCATCCTCTATGAGTCGCACATCATCAACGAGTACATCGACGAGCGCTTCCCGCACCCGCAGCTGATGCCCGGCGACCCCGTCGCCCGCGCCCGCGTGCGCCTGTTCCTGTTCAACTTCGAGAAGGAACTCTTCGCCCACGTCAACGTGCTGGAAGGCCGCGGCGTCAAGGGCACGGACAAGCAGCTCGAGAAAGCCCGCTCGCAGATCCGCGACCGCCTGACGCAGCTCGCGCCCATCTTCCTGAAGAACAAGTACATGCTGGGCGACGACTTCTCGATGCTCGACGTGGCCATCGCCCCGCTGCTGTGGCGCCTGGACTACTACGGCATCGACCTGTCGAAGAACGCGGCGCCTCTGCTGAAGTACGCCGAGCGCATCTTCTCGCGCCCGGCCTACATCGAGGCGCTGACCCCGTCCGAGAAGGTGATGCGCAAGTAAGCGCCGGCGCGAAGGCAGCAACGGCCGCGATGAGCACTCCCACCACTCCCGAAGCGCAGGGCACGTCCACACGGCCCTACCTGATCCGCGCCCTGCACGACTGGTGCACGGACAACGGCTTCACGCCCTACCTCGCCGTCTACGTGGACACCCATGTCCAGGTGCCGGTCGAGTACGTGAAGAACAACGAGATCGTGCTCAATGTCAGCTTCGAGGCCACCAGCGGCCTGAGCCTGGGCAACGAGTCGATCGAGTTCAAGGCCCGCTTCGGCGGCGTCGCGCGCCACATCGTCGTGCCCATCGACCACGTGATCGCGATCTACGCCCGCGAGAACGGCCAGGGCATGGCCTTCCCGGTGCCGACCGAAGCATCCGCCGGCGACGCCGGCCAGCCTTCGTCGGCCCCGCCGGGCGAAGCCGGCAGCCCGTCGCTGCGCCTGGCCAGCACCCCGGTCACGCAGTCCGCCGACCTGGACGACGAGCCCCCGCCGGACGACAAGCCGCCCGCAGGCGGCGGCAGCGGGCGTCCGGCGCTCAAGCGCATCAAGTAGCCCGCGGCCTAGAATTCCCGGGCCGGCCGGCTTAGCTCAGTTGGTAGAGCAACCGCCTTGTAAGCGGTAGGTCATCCGTTCGATTCGGATAGCCGGCACCAAGCTTCCCGCAGGTGCACGCACGGGGACTCGCGCTTACCCTGGGGCCCGTTCGTCGCAAGTCGCCAAACGCCGCACGGCCGTTACGCGCTGTGCCATTGAGGTGCCGGATACAAGCCGCTCAGGGCCGGTACGCCGATTGAACGCGTACCTTGATTGCGTTAACCTGCCGCCCCCGCCTGGCCAAAGCCTCCTCTATGCGGGGCAGGCATTGCCTGAGTTTGGCCGCTGCTGCGCTGGAGCGCGCCAGCAGCGTCCAGCCGGTTTCATCCAGCGTGCCGGAGCTGACCTGGGCGCCAAGTTCGCCGGGCAGCACGTCACGCGCCACGGACAAGAGTTCGGCCGCCTCCCGCAGGCGCCGTTGCAGATGCTGCAGCACGTCGCTGCGCCCCAGTGCATCGCGCACGGGCAGTGCATCGGGCACGGAGGGCTTGGGGCGGGACATGGCCTAGGAGTTTAGCGATGCAGATTCTGATCACGCATGCGAGCGTGGCACGTACCCGGGCCATCACGCTGTCGGCCTGGCAGGCTGCCGGCCTGGGCGTGCTGCTGGCCACGGCCTTGCTGGTGGTTTCCGCCGCGGTCTACCACCTCATCTTCGTCACCGGCGCCCGCGAGGGCTGGCCGGTCATCAGCCAGGTGATGCGCCTGGTGGTGCGCGACGAATTCGCCCAGCGCGACCGCTACATGCGCGAGAACCTCGACGCGATGGCACGCAAGCTCGGCGAGATGCAGGCCAAGATGGTGCAGCTGGAGGCCATGGGCGACCGCGTGTCCGGCCTGGCCGGACTCAGGCCCCAGGACCTGCAGGACATCAAGCCCCCCGCCGGTGGCAAGGCCCAGGACGGCAAGGGCGGCCCGGCCCACGCCGGCAGCGGCGGCCCCTTCGTGCCGGCCGCCGCGGTCGGCATCCGCAGCCCGGCCGACCTGGACCGCATGCTGACGGCGATGGACCAGGAGGCCGACCGCCATTCCGACGTCTTCACGCTGATCGAGTCGCGCCTGTTCGAGAAGCGCCTGCAGGCCCTGATGGTGCCCAGCACGCAGCCGGTGGACGGCGTGGTGGGCTCGGGCTTCGGCTTCCGTGTCGACCCCTTCAGCGGCCGCTCGGCCCTGCACACCGGGCTGGACTTCCCCGCCGACACCGGCACGCCCATCGTCGCGGCCGCCGGCGGCGTCGTGGTGACCGCACGGCCGCACCCGGCCTACGGCAACATGGTGGAGATCGACCACGGCAACGGGCTGATCACGCGCTACGGCCATACCTCGCGCATGCTGGTGCACGAGGGCGACCTCATCAAGCGCGGCCAGCACATCGCCGACGTCGGCAGCACCGGCCGCTCCACCGGCCCGCACCTGCACTTCGAGGTGCTGGTCGACGGCGTCCAGCAGGATCCGTCCAAGTTCCTGGCCGGGCAGGCCGGGGCGACGGTGGCGCGCAGCGCTCGCTGAGCGCTCCTGCCCGATCAACGGCCCCGCGGCCTGCGCCCGGGCCCAGGCCGGCCCGCCCCCGATGAGATCAGGAAACTTGGGGCTGCCCGCGTTTCTCGATGGGTGTCGGCCAGCGCACCCTGCCGCCCGTTTTTCCCTCTAGAGCGCCCTCCAGCCGGGGTCATACCCGGGTGCTACACTTTTTGGCTTTGGCTTGCCGGGAGGGCGGCTGCAGGGCTGGCCGTCCGCAGCACCGATGCACACCCGCAGATCCGGCGCCCACCCGCGGGATGCCGGGCGTTGTGAAGGCGCCAAGCGCCCTCATGTGACGGCCCGCGGCCGCAGCGAAGACCTTCGCGGCGAACCACCAGAACAGACCAGAGACAGTCCATGCTCACGCTTCTCACCCAGATATTCGGCAGCCGCAACGAGCGCCTGCTCAAGCAGTACCGGCGCGTGGTCGAGAAGATCAATGCCCTGGAGCCGAGCTTCGAGAAGCTGGGCGACGCCGACCTGCCGGCCAAGACCACCGAGTACAAGGCCCGCGTGGCCAAGGGCGAGACCCTGGACGACCTGCTGCCCGAGGCCTTCGCCCTGGTGCGCGAGGCCAGCAAGCGCGTGATGAAGATGCGCCACTTCGACGTGCAGCTCATCGGCGCGATGGCCCTGCACGAGGGAAAGATCGCCGAGATGCGCACCGGCGAGGGCAAGACGCTGACCGCTACGCTGGCCGTCTACCTCAATGCCCTGAGCGGCAACGGCGTGCACGTGGTGACGGTCAACGACTACCTGGCCCGCCGCGACGCCGAGTGGATGGCCCGGCTGTACAACGCGCTGGGCCTGACCGTGGGGATCAACCTGCCGCAGATGCAGCGTGAAGAGAAGCAGGCCGCCTACGCTGCCGACATCACCTACGGCACCAACAACGAATACGGCTTCGACTACCTGCGCGACAACATGGTCCACGAGCGCGCGGACCGCGTGCAGCGCGCACTGAACTACGCCATCGTCGACGAGGTGGACTCCATCCTGATCGACGAGGCCCGCACGCCGCTGATCATCAGCGGCCAGGCCGAGGACCACACCGAGCTCTATCGCAGCATCCACAAGATCATCCCCGGCCTCAAGCGCCAGATCGGCGAAGCCGACCCGCGCACCGGCGAGGGCGTGATCGAGCCGGGCGACTTCATCGCCGACGAGAAGAGCCGCCAGATCACGCTGACCGAGGACGGCCACGAGAAGGCCGAGGCCCTGCTGGCCCAGGCCGGCCTGATCGCCGAAGGCGCCAGCCTCTACGACGCATCCAACATCACGTTGATGCACCATCTGAACGCCGCCCTGCGCGCACAGCACCTGTTCCACCGCGACCAGGCCTACGTGGTGCAGAACGGAGAGGTCATCATCGTCGACGAGTTCACCGGCCGCCTGATGTCCGGCCGCCGATGGTCCGACGGCCTGCACCAGGCCGTGGAGGCCAAGGAAGGCGTGGAGATCCAGCCCGAGAACCAGACGCTGGCCTCGATCACCTTCCAGAACTACTTCCGCATGTACGGCAAGCTGTCCGGCATGACGGGCACGGCCGACACCGAGGCCTACGAGTTCCAGGAGATCTACGGCCTGGAGACCGTGGTCATCCCCCCGAACCGCCCGACGCAGCGCAAGGACGAGCTGGACCTGATCTACAAGACCAACCGCGAGAAGTACGAGGCCCTGATCGGCGACATCCGCAGCTGCCACGAGCGCGGCCAGCCGGTGCTGGTGGGCACGACCTCGATCGAGAACTCCGAGCTGGTCTCCGGCCTGCTGAACAAGGCCGGGCTGCCCCACCAGGTGCTCAACGCCAAACAGCACGCCAGCGAGGCCGGCATCATCGCCCAGGCCGGCCGGCCGAAGATGATCACGATCGCGACCAACATGGCCGGCCGCGGCACGGACATCGTGCTCGGCGGCAACGTCGAAAAGCAGGAGCAGCTGGTCGAGGCCGACGAGTCGCTGGACGCCGCGGCCAAGGCCGCCGCGATCGAGAAGCTCAGGAGCGAGTGGAAGGGCCTGAACGAGCAGGTGAAGTCGCTGGGCGGCCTGCGCATCATCGCCACCGAGCGCCACGAGTCCCGCCGCATCGACAACCAGCTGCGCGGCCGCGCCGGCCGCCAGGGCGACCCGGGCTCCTCGCGCTTCTACCTGTCGCTGGAAGACCCGCTGATGCGCATCTTCGCCGGCGACCGCGTCAAGGCCATCATGGAGCGCCTGAAGATGCCCGACGGCGAGGCCATCGAGGCCCGCATGGTCAGCCGCTCGATCGAAGGCGCGCAGCGCAAGGTCGAGGCCCGCAACTTCGACATCCGCAAGCAGCTGCTCGAGTACGACGACGTCTCCAACGAGCAGCGCAAGATCATCTACAAGGAACGCAACGAGATCCTCGACTCCGAGGAGATCAGTGCCAAGCTGGGCCTGCTGCGCCACGGCTCGATGGGCGACGTGGTGCAGGAGTTCGTGCCCCCCGGCAGCGTCGAGGAGCAGTGGGACCTGGCCGGCCTGGAGAAGGTGCTGAAGGACGACTGGCAGCTCGACGTCGATCTGCGCCAGTGGATCGACGCCGCCGAGTCGGCCACCGACGAGGACCTGACCGAGCGCGTGCAGAAAGCCGCCGACGAGGCCTACGAGGCCAAGGTCGCGCTGGTCGGACGCGAAGCCTTCGCCGCCTACGAGCGCAGCATGCTGCTGGGCACCATCGACAGCCACTGGCGCGAGCACCTGGCCGCGCTGGACTACCTGCGCCAGGGCATCCACCTGCGCGGCTACGCCCAGAAGAACCCGAAGCAGGAATACAAGCGCGAGGCCTACGAGCTGTTCGCCCAGCTGCTGAACGTGGTGAAGATGGAGGTCACGCGCACGCTGATGACGGTGCGCATCCAGACCCGCGAGGAGGCCAGCCAGGCGGCCGAGGCGATCGACCAGCGCGGCGAGCAGCTGTCCAACATCACCTACACCTACCCCACCGAGGACGGCAGCGTGGAGACGGAGGCCGAGGAGTCCAACGCCGCGCCGCGTTATGCCGGCGTCGGCCGCAACGATCCCTGCCCCTGCGGCAGCGGCAAGAAGTTCAAGCAGTGCCACGGCAAGCTGGCCTGAGGACGCGCCCACGCTGACCGCAAGGAGCCCCTCGGGGCTCCTTTTTGTTTGCCCGGCGAAGACGCGATGCCGCCGGCGTGGCCCCGCTGCAGCTGGCGAAGCCGGCAAGCCGTTCGTCGCGGCGGCGTGCCGCCGTGCGCCGCGCCACCTAGCCTGCGCCCCGCAGTCGAGAAAACGAACCAGCTCGGGGAGGGCCATGGGTCAGGACGTGGAAATGATGGCCATGTCTGCCGGTGGGCAGGCGCGTGCGGCTTGGCACGAGCGCGCCGCCCACCTGGCAACCCTGGTGCTGCTGGGCCTGGTGCTGGTGATCGGCACCGGCGAGATGCTGCACGGCCAGCTGCTGAAGCTGGGCGAATCGGCCTTCGGCGACCGCTCGCAGCAGGTGCAGTACTTCATGCTGCGGGCCGATCCCGTGCGCCCCGCCTGCGACCCGCAGGCCGACGTCGAGGCCGAGACCACGCGCCGCCTGGCCGCGGCTCCCCCGGCAGCCACGGACGATGCCGTGGACGCGCTGTTCGCAGCACCCCGCGCCGACCGCGAGGCGCTGCGCCGCTCGTTGGCGGGCATGCTGGCGCAGTGCCGCGCCGCGCACGACTTCCAGCAGCGCGTGCAGCACCACATCACGCCCGCGCTGCGCGCTTTCCGAGGCGTGGAGATCGGCTTCTTCGCGCTCTTTCGTTTCGGCACCGACAACCGCGCGCTGATCCTGCTGGCCCTGCTGGCGGTGACCCTGGTGCCGGCCACGCTGGGCCACCACCACATCTGCCTGCGCCCGCCGCGCAGCCGGCGCGACTTCCGCATGCAGTCGCTGACGATGGGACTGGCCAGCGCGCTGCTGCTGTACTCGTCGGCCAGCTACTGGCGCATCTCGCTGGCCGCGGGCGTGCCGCTGGAGGACGAGCGGCTGCACCTGCTGTGGATCGGCCTGTTCGCCCTGCTCACCGTCGTCTGCTTCGGCCAGCTGCTGGCCCCCCCGCCACGCGAGGCCAGGCAGGATGGCGGCTGGCTGCAGTCGCTGCAGTCCATGCCGATGCTCGCGGGCATGGCGCTGGTGGCCGGCGGCTACTTCGTCGCCCACGGCCACCCATCGGGCGCGGCGATCTACATGAACAAGATCATGGACATCGTCGGCCTGTCGCTGGCGCTGGCCCTGCACATCTGGGCCGGCATGCTGTTCAAGCGCAGCGACATGGTGGACCGCTTCATGAACATCCTGCGGCCGTGGCGGCTGTCACCGCAGGCGCTGACCTGGATCATCCTGCTGGCCGCGGGGCTGCCCACGGCCTACGCGGGTGTCTCCAGCGTGTTCGTGATGGCCGCGGGCGCCATCATCTACCGCGAGGTGCGCGCCGTCGGCGGCAGCGGGCAGTACGCGCTTGCGGCCACCGCGATGTCGGGCTCGCTGGGCGTGGTGCTGCGGCCCAGCCTGCTGGTGGTGGGGATCGCCGCGTTGAACAAGGAAGTCACCACCGTCCAGCTCTTCCACTGGGGTGCCTGGGTGTTCGCGCTGACTTCGACGCTGTTCTTCGTCGCCTCGCAGTTCGGGCGCACGCAGCGCGTGGCAGTGGCGGCGCCCAGCCAGGCGCTGCCGGCGATGCTGCGCGAGCTGGCCTCGACCTGGCCCTACGTGGCCGTGGTGGCTGCCGTGCTGCTGGGCTACCGCGTGCTGCTGGACACGCCCTTCGATGAAGGGTCCGCGCCGCACATCCTGCCCATCGTGATGCTGGCCATCCTGTGGATGGAGCACCGTCGGCGCCGTGCCCGGGCGCCACAGCCGGCCGCCGTGCCGCCCGACAGCCCGGTCCGCGCGGCCACCGCCGAGACGGTGAGCCACATCGGCGCCTACATCGGCCTGGTGGCGATGTCGCAGATCGTCAGCGGTATGGTGGAGCGCTCGGAGGTGATGAACCATCTCGCGCCCGACAGCTTCCCCAGCGTCTGGGCCGCGATGGCCTTCCTCGTCGTGGCCAAAGTGCTGCTGGGCATGGTGCTGGAACCGCTGGGCGCGGTGGTGCTGGTCTCCAGTACGCTTGCGCCCCTGGCCTATCGCAGCGGCATCGACCCGGTGCACTTCTGGATGATGGTGCTGGTGGCCTTCGAGCTGGGCTACCTGCTGCCGCCGGTGGCGCTGAACCAGCTGCTGGCGCGCCAGGTGGTGGGCGAGGCCGAGATCGAGGCCGCCGAGCGCGAGGTCGCCCACCTGGGCTGGTGGCGGCGCCACGAGCGCTGGCTGCTGCCGCTGGCCGTGATGTCCGTCGCCCTGTTGATCGTGGCCTTCGTACCGCTGGCCTTCCCGTCCCTGCTGTCCCTGTCCGGAGCACCCTGATGCGCAGCTTCTTCCAACATGCGGCCGGCCTGCTGGCGGCAGCGGTCCTGCTGGCGCCGCATGCCGGCTGCCGCGCCGCCACGCTCTGTGTCTGGGATCCCATCGGTGCGGCCGGCCCGCTCTTCGACGCCGCCAAGGGCTATGCCCTGGCCATGCAGAAGGCCGGCACCGAGCTGCAGCTCAAGGCCTTCACCGACGAGCGCGTGGCCGCCGAGGACTTCCGCGTCGGCCAGTGCGACGCGCTGATGGCCACCTCGATCCGCGTGCGTCCCTATGCGCCCGTCACCGCGGCCATCGACGCACCGGGCGCCACCACCATCGTGCGCGGCGGCAAGGTGGACCTGGACGCCAGCTACGAGGTCGTGCGCCGGACCATCCAGGCCTATGCCTCGCCGGGCGCGGCCAAGCTGGTGGTGCAGGACCGCTTCGAGGTGGGCGGCATCGTCGCCACCGGCGCGCTCTACATGATGGCGCGCGACCGGTCGCTCTTCACCAAGGGACTGGCCGGCAAGAAGCTGCCGGCCTTCGACCACGACAAGGTGCAGGCCCAGCTCTTCCAGCGCGTCGGCGCGCAGCCGGTGGCCAGCGACATCAGCAACTTCGCCAACAAGTTCAACAACGGCGCGGTGGACGCGGTGTTCGCGCCGGCCGTGGCCTTCCGGCCGCTGGAGATCTGGCGCGGCGTGGGCAAGGAAGGCGGCGTGTCGCGCTTCCCGCTGTCGATGACGACGACGCAGCTGGTCTTCGACCGCACGCACTTCCCGGCGGGCTTCGGCGAGGCCTCGCGCCGCTATTGGTTCGAGCGCTTCGACGAGGTGACCCAGGCCGTGCGCCGCGCCGAGGCCGACATCCCCGCCGCGCTGTGGGTGGACTATCCGCCCGAGCAGGCCGCCGCCTTCGTCGACGGCCAGCGCCAGCTGCGCGTGGACCTCGCGCGCCAGGGCTTCTACAGCCAGCCGGGGCTGAAGGTGCTCAAGCGCGTGCGTTGCAGCATCGAGCCGGCGGCCGGCGAGTGCGCCACGCCCGCCGAGATCGAGTGGTAGCGCAGGGTCGCCCGAGCCATGGATGATCGCGGCCTCATGCAGCATGCCGCCGAGTTCCCCCGCGAACTTCATCCCCGCCCCTTCGCCCGGCGCGTCCTCGTCCTGTCGCTGACCTGGAACCTGGGCTCGGGCCTGCTGACCTGGGCCCTGCAGCGGGCCGGCGGCAAAGGCATGCCCGACTACACGCTGGCCGAACATCTGCTGACCTCGCTGTGCGTCGGCAGCGTCGGCTTCGCGCTCTTCGGCAGCCTGGCCTACGCCGGCGCCCGCCAACGCTGGCGGCGGCTGGCGGATGCGCCCCAGCGCGTGCATCGCCACGGCCTCTACGGGCTGCTGCGCTGGTACGAGGTGGTGCTGGTGGTGCTGCTGCTCGAACCGCTGGTGTGCGTGCTCGGGGGCCTGCTGATGACCAGCATCCACGCCTGGGCCTGGCCCGCGCAGCCGATGCCACAGCCCGCGCCCTTCGCAATCACGCTGGTCTGGGGCTATACGAGCGCCTGCCTGGCCGGGATGCTGGACTACCTCTGGCTGCGCCTGATCGCCAACGAGATCCGGGTGGAGACCGCGCAGCGCCAGGCCGCCGAAGCCCAGCTGCAGCGGCTGCAGGCCCAGCTGGAGCCGCACATGCTGTTCAACACCCTGTCCAACCTGCACGCGCTGATCGAGGCCGACCCGCAGCGTGCCCAGGCCATGCTGCTGCGCCTCATCGGCTTCCTGCGCGCCACGCTGGGTGCCAGCCGCACCGGCGCGCATCCACTGCGCGACGAGTTCGAGCGCGTGGCCGACTACCTGTCGCTGATGCAGGTGCGCATGGGGTCTCGCCTGCAGGTGGTGCTGGACCTGCCGCAGGCGCTGGCCGGGGTGGCGGTGCCCGCCATGCTGCTGCAGCCGCTGGCCGAGAACGCGATCAAGCACGGCCTGGAACCCATCCCGGAGGGCGGCACGCTGACGGTGCGCGCCGAAAGCCGCGGCGGCGATCTGCTGCTGTCGGTGAGCGACACCGGCACGGGCCCGCGCGCCGCGAGCACGGCAACGCAGGCCGAAGGCGGCGGTTTCGGCCTGCTGCACGTCCGCGACCGCCTGCACACGCTCTACGGGCTGGCCGCCAGCGTGCAGCTCGCGCCTGCCGAAGGCGGGGGCACCTGCGTGCTGCTGCGGCTGCCCCTGCAAGGCGCAGGCGCGCAGGCCGCGCCCGCCCTGGCGGCGAGGAAGGCGGCGTGAGCACGCAGGCGCGCGACCCCGGCAACCCCACGGCCCTGATCGCCGAGGACGAACCGGTCCTGGCCCAGGCCCTGGCCACCCAGCTCACGCGCTTGTGGCCGGCGCTGCGCCTGCTGCCGCCGGCGCGCAACGGCATCGAGGCCTGCGCCCGCGCCGCGGCCGACCGGCCCGACCTGCTTTTCCTGGACATCCGCATGCCCGGTCGCAGCGGGCTGGAGGCGGCCGAGGCCATCGTCGAGGACTGGCCCGGCCACCTGCCGCTGCCGCTGCTGGTCTTCGTCACCGCCTACGACGACTACGCGGTGCCCGCCTTCGAGCGCGCAGCGGTGGACTACGTGCTCAAGCCGGCCCAGCCCGAGCGCCTGGCGCTGACCGTCGAGCGCCTGCGCGAGCGCCTGCGCCAGCGCGAGCTGGACGAGCAGGTCGCCCTGGCCCCGCTGCTGGCCTGGCAGGCCTTCGACGGCGACGAAGCCGCCCCGCAGGCCGGCAACCTGTCCGTGCTGCAGGCCGAGGCCGCGGGCTCGCTCTACCTGATCCCGGTCGACGAGGTCGCCTGCCTGGAGGCGGCGGACAAGTACGTGCGGCTGCTGCCGATGCAGCCGCAGCGCTATCCCGGCGAGATCCTGCTGCGCACCCCGTTGCGCCAGCTGGCGCAGCGGCTGGCACCGGAGCGCTTCTGGCAGATCCACCGGGGCACGGTGGTCAACATCACTGCCGTCGAACGCGTGTCGCGCGACGGTGCGCGGCTGCGGGTGCACCTGCGCGGCCTGCCGCAGGTGCTGGACGTCAGCCGCATGTACGCCCACCGCTTCAAGGCCATGTGAGACGGGCCGCAGCTGTCACGGCCCTGCGGCAAAATGCCGCCCCTGTTTTCCCCGGTCACCGAGGTCCCGCCATGCCCGTCAATCTCACCGCTCCCAACCCCGCCGACCTGCACCCCGTGGCCGGCGTGAAGCTCGGCATCACGATGGCCGGCGTGCGCAAGGCCAACCGCCGCGACCTGACCGTCATCGCGCTGGAACCCGGCGCGGCCGTGGCCGGCGTGTTCACCCAGAACCGCTTCTGCGCGGCACCGGTGCAGATCTGCCGCGCGCATCTCGCCGGCGACGGCGGCAACGCGATCCGCGCGCTGGTCATCAACACCGGCAACGCCAACGCCGGCACCGGCGAGGACGGCCTGGCGCGCGCCAAAAAGGTCTGTGCCGCGCTGGCATCCCAGATGGGCCTGAAGCCCGAGCAGGTGCTGCCGTTTTCCACCGGCGTGATCATGGAGACGCTGCCCGACGACCGCATCGTCGCCGGCCTGCCCGCCGCCATTGCCAACCTCAAGGCCGACAACTGGGCCGAGGCCGCCGCCGGCATCATGACCACCGACACCCTGCCCAAGGCCGCCTCGCGCCAGGTGCAGCTCGGCGGCGCCACCGTCACCGTCACCGGCATCAGCAAGGGCGCCGGCATGATCAAGCCCAACATGGCGACCATGCTCGGCTACGTGGCCACCGACGCCAGGCTGGCCCCGGGCCTGCTGCCGGCGCTGGTGAAGGAGGCGGCGGACCTGTCCTTCAACCGCATCACCATCGACGGCGATACGTCGACCAACGACTCCTTCATCTTCATCGCCTCGCGCCAGGCCGCGCATGCCGAGATCACCAGCCTGGACTCGGCCGAGGGCCGCGCCCTGCGCGAGGCCGTGATCGCCGTGTCGCAGCAGCTGGCCCAGGCCATCGTGCGCGACGGCGAGGGCGCGACCAAGTTCATCAGCGTCGTCGTCGAGGGCGGCAAGGACGAAGAGGAGTGCCGCAAGGTGGCCTATGCCATCGGCCACTCGCCGCTGGTCAAGACCGCCTTCTTCGCCAGCGACCCCAACCTGGGCCGCATCCTGGCGGCCGTGGGCTACGCCGGCATCGCCGACCTGGACCAGGGCCTCATCGAGCTGCACCTGGACGATGTGCACGTGGTGACCAGGGGCGGCCGCCGCCCGGAGTACCGCGAGGAAGACGGCCAGCGCGTGATGAAGAAGAGCGAGATCACGGTGCGCGTCGGGCTTGGTCGCGGCAATGCGAGTTCAACCGTGTGGACCTGCGATTTCTCGCACGACTACGTGACGATCAACGCCGACTACAGAAGTTGAGCCCCTCGCCCGACGAACACGTCGGGCGGCCCCTCGGGGGACACGGGCCGGCTCGAGGTGGCGCGGCGCTCGGCCCGCGGCTCCCCCTGCCGGCGATGCCAACGGGAGCGTTGGATCACCGCCTCTCAGGCGGCGCGCTTCTGACCCAGGTTCATGGCGATGCGCTCGCCGCCGGGGAAGGCGTGGCGCGCGATGCGCCACATCACCGAGCCGAACTGCCGCCACAGCGAGCCCGTGTTGTAGGGCACCTTGTACTTGGCGCAGATGCGCTCCACCTCGGGCGCCAGCTCGCCGTAGCGGTTGGCGGGCAGGTCCGGCCAGAGGTGGTGCTCGATCTGGTGGCTGAGGTTGCCCGTCATCAGGTGGAAGAAGCGTCCGCCGCGGATGTTGCCCGATCCCAGGATCTGCCGCAGGTACCAGCCGGCCTTGGTCTCGCCCTGCAGCGAGGCTTCGTCGAACACCGCGATGCCCGAGGGAAAGTGGCCGCAGAAGATCACGACGAAGGACCACAGGTTGCGCATCACGTTGGCCAGCGCATTGCCCAGCGCGACGGCGGCGACCGCCGCCGCGAAGTGCACCGCCAGGTCGGCAGGCTGCGTGCTGCTCGCCCCCGTGGCCGCGGCCACCGCGGTGCCGACGGCACCGCCCAGCAGCGGCCAGGCGAGGTAGTCGCGCTTGAACTGGTTCCACATCTTGGCCTTGGCCCGCGGCCACAGGCGCTGCACGCGGGCCTGCGTGGCCTCGCGCTCCGTGCGCAGGCGCTCGAGCTCCAGGTTGTGGATCGCGATGGCCCACTGGAAGAGCGCGGCGACGATGATGGCGTAGACCGGCTGCGACAGGTGGCGCGGCTCCCAGGGCGTCTCGGCCGACAGGCGCACGAAGCCGTAGCCGATGTCGCGGTCGATGCCGACGACGTTGGTGTAGTGGTGGTGGATGTGATTGTGGAAGTCCCGCCAGTCATGCTTGGAGCAGGCGTTGTCCCAGTCGTGTCCATGGCCGGAGAAGCGCGGATCGTTGAGCCAGTCGAACTGCCCGTGCATCACGTTGTGGCCGAACTCCATGTTCTCCAGGATCTTCGACAGCCCCAGCAGCACGCCGCCCAGGAGCCAAACCGGCAGCAGCAGCGGGCCCAGCGCCAGCAGCGCTCGGCCGGCACTCTCCAGCAGGCGGATGGCCAGCAGCAGGCGTCGGATGTAGCGCGCATCGCGCTCGCCCAGGCTGGCGCGGGCACGCTCGCCCAGGGCCTGGATCTCGTTGCCGAAGGCCTGCAGTTCGGCTTCCGTGCGCGGGCCCACCGCACAAGGCGGCGCCCAGGCCACGGCCTGGGGCGCGTCCTTCAGGACGGCGCTCACCTGGCCAGCCTCCGCGCCGCGGGCTGCGGCGCGACGGCCCGGCTGCGGCCCGGCGCGCTCAAGCCCGCCCGCGCAGCGGGTCCTGGCCCAGGTGCACGGCCTGCTTGCTGCCGCCGGGCAGCGTGTAGCGCGCCAGGCGCACCAGCACCGAGCCGAACTGCTTGAAGAAGGAGCCCGTGTTGTAGGGCACGTTGTACTTCGCACAGATCTCGCGCACCTGCGGCGCCATCTCGCCGTAGCGGTTGGCGGGGATGTCGGGGAAGAGGTGGTGCTCGATCTGGTGGCTCAGGTTGCCCGACATCAAATGCAGCAGGCGGCCGCCGCGGATGTTGCTGGAGCCCAGGATCTGGCGCAGGTACCACTGCCCCTTGGTCTCGCCCTCGGTCGAGTTCTTGGCGAAGGTGTAGATGTGCTCGGTGAAATGGCCGCAGAAGATGATCGCGAAGGCCCACACGTTGCGGATCAGGCCGCCCACCGCATTGCCGGCCAGCACGGCCAGCGTCCATTGCACGGCCGTGTCGACCGAGCCCGAGAAGGCCAGCGCCAGCACGCCCGCGGCCAGCGGCCAGGCGATGAAGTCGCGGCGGAACTGGCGCCACATCTTGGCCTTCACCCGCACCCACGCCTTGGCCACGCTGGCCCAGCTGCGCTTGCCGGCCTTCACTTCGTTGAGCGCCAGGTCATGCACGGCCACGTACCACTCGAACAGCGTGGCCAGCATGAAGGTGTGCACCGGCTGGAAGATGTTGCGCGGGTACCAGCGCATGTCGCCCGACAGGCGCAGGATGCCGTAGCCGAAGTCGCGGTCGCGGCCGATGACGTTGGTGTAGTAGTGGTGCTGGTAGTTGTGCGAGCGGCGCCACTCCTCCTTCGGGCAGGCGTTGTCCCACTCGAAGGACGGGCCGTTGAAGCGCGGGTCGTTCATCCAGTCGAACTGGCCGTGCATCACGTTGTGGCCCAGCTCCATGTTGTCCAGGATCTTGGAGATGCCCAGCAGCGCGGCGCCCAGGATCCAGGTCGGCGGGAACCAGCCGCCGAACAGCAGCAGCGCGCGGCCGGCGGCTTCCGTCCAGCGCACGGCGCGCAGGATGTTGCGGATGTACTCGGCGTCCTCCTCGCCCACGGCGCGCCTGGTCTGATCGCGCAGGTCGTCCAGTTCCTGCTGGAAGGCCAGCATCTCCTGGTCGTTCTGTGGGCCGATGGGTGCGGTCATGAGGGCCATGATCGGGAGCTCGCGTGTTCGGGTTATATGAGGAATGGAGGGCGTGCGGCGGGCGGGAAACGGCAGGTCCGCCTCAATCAGCCGGCGACAGCGTGAGATCAGACGCAGCGGCGCTGACGCAGACGCGGATCACCTGGCCCTCGCCGACGATGCGCTGGCCGCTTTGCAGGTCGATGACCGTGCCTTCGTCCAGGCGGCAACTGCACTCGTGGCACACGCCGGAGCGGCAGCCGTGCTGCATCTGGACCCCGCAGGCCTCGCCGGCCTGCAGCAGCGACTGGTTGGACAGCGCCGCGAAGCCGCGGGCCGTGCCGTCGCGATGCAGCTTGATCTCGTGCCGCGTGATCTCGCCGGTGACGGCCACCGGCGGCGCGCCGAAGGCCTCGAAGCGCAGGCGGTCGGCCACGCCGCCGTCCTGCCACAGGCGGCGCGCGGCATCCATCAGAGGCTGCGGGCCGCAGCAGTACGCGGGCACCGATGTCCAGTTGGACAGGGCACGATCCAGCAGGTCGCGGTCCAGCACCGGCGTGGGCGCCGCGCCGCGCTGGCCATCGCGTGGGGTCTCGCGGCCTGGCAGGTTGGCGTGGGTGTCGATGGCGTGGTAGCGCAGCGCAGGCCAGCGCTTAGCCAGCTTCTCCAGGTCGGCGGCGAAGATGCGCTCCTGGCGGCTGCGCGCGAAGTACAGCAGCGTCACGCGCGTGCTCGGGGCGCGCTCGTGCAGGTGCTCGATCATCGCGCGGCAGGGCGTGATGCCGCTGCCGCCGGCGATCATCAGGATTTCGGGCGGGACATCCGTGGGCAGCGTGAACTCGCCGGCCGGCACGCCGACCTCGATCACGTCGCCGACGGCCAGGTTGTCGTTCACCCAGTTCGACACCAGGCCATAGGGCTGGCGCTGCACGGTGATGGCCAGCGTGCCGGCCTCTTCGTCGATCCAGCGCGGCGAGTAGGAACGGCGGTGGCGCACGCCCTCGATCTCCACGGCGATCATCAGGTGCTGGCCGGGCAGCATCGCGGGGAAGCGGCGCCCGGTCTGCAGCACCAGGGTGCAGGCCGAAGGTGTCTCGGCCACGCGCTGGGTGACGCGCGCATGCAGGCGG
>SCTQ01000142.1 GCA_004322345.1 Aquabacterium sp.
GGCAGACCGACATCCTCTGGAACGCCGCCTTGCGCTTCACCGCACCGGACTCCAGCGCCCCGCGGCTGACGGTGCGCGCCCGCGCCAGCCTGGCCGCGGGCGCCGGGCCGCTGATGCAGGTGCTGGTGGGCGGCTCGCCGGTGGGGTCGGTGGAGGTGCGCTCCACCAGCTTCGCCGACTACGTCTTCACCCTTCCCGCGCAGGTCGCCGCCGGCGCGCGGGTGGACATCGTCTTCGGCAACGACGGCGGCACCGCGACCGAGGATCGCAACCTCTACGTCGAGTCGCTGACCGTCGGCGGAACCACGCTGCTGCCCACGGACTCCGGCGTGACCATCGACATCGGCAGCGGCGCGGCGGCCTTCGACGGCGTGATGGTGATCCCCGGCCAGACCGACATCCTGTGGAACGCGGCACTGCGCTTCTTCGCTCCCTGACCCCGGCGAGGCCGGCCCCCGCACCGCCATACCGCGTGCAAGACCTGCGAAAGTGCAACGGAGATTGTTACTGCGGGCAAGCCCAACGCTAGTGCACGCTCACTCACCAAATTGGGGCTATCGCTTTTGCACGTCTCATAAATCAAGGCTCTAGCCCGTTTTTACGGGAAAAATTTACGCGTCCTCCGCCTGCAAGTTAGGGATCACCAACCAGCAACTCTTTACAAACCCCTGCTGTCGTCACGACATCCTCGCGCCAGTTCGAGCAGCGCCCTCGCAGAAGGGCCTGCCCATCGACGGACCTCTGAGGAGAGGTCTCTTGCAACCAAGACTGGCCCGAAGACATGAAGTCGCACGCTCGCTCCATTGCACAGACGAAATTGCTCACCACGACGCTCACCTGCTCCCTGATCACCGCGGCCTGCGGCGGCGGGGGCGGATCCTCCGGATCGGCCGCGAGCACCGAGGACGCGCAGGCCCGCGTGATCGCCGTGGCCAAGACCACCACCTCCACCACCAAGTACACCCTGGTCGTGCGTGCCAAGGGCGTGCTGGCCGGCGGCGTCGGGCCGGTCATGCGGGTGCTGGTCAACGGCAGCGCCGTCGGCGAGGCCGAGGTCAAGTCCACCACCTACGCCGACTACACCTTCACGCTGTCGGCCGCGGTGGCGCCATCCTCGCGCATCGACGTGGTCTTCACCAACGACGCCGTCGTCGGCACCGAGGGCCGTGACCTCTTCGTCGAGTCGGTGCTCGTCAACGGCGCCACGCTCAAGCCCACCGACAGCGGCGTCACGCTGGACATCGGCAGCGGCGCGGCCGCCTTCGACGGCCTGAACGTGATCCCCGGCCAGAGCGCCCTCTACTGGGACGCCGCGCTGCGCTTCAGGGCGCCCGCCAGCACCACGACCGCCAACGTCAGGGTGCGCGCCAAGAGCACCTCGGCCGCAGGCGTCGGCCCCATCATGGCCGTGCGCGCCGACGGCACCGAGATCGGCCGCATCGAGGTGCGCAGCACCGACTACGCCGACTTCGCCTTCCCGCTGCCCACCAGCGCGCCCTCGCCGGCGCGCATCGACGTGGTCTTCACCAACGACGGCTCCAGCGGCACCGAGGACCGCAACCTCTACGTCGAGTCGGTGGTCGTCGGCGGCAAGACCCTCAAGCCGAGCGACACCGGCGCCACCATCGACATGGGCAGCGGTGCCGCCGCCTGGGACGGCGTGAACGTGATCCCCGCGCAGACGGCCATCCTGTGGGATGCCGCGCTGCGCCTGCTGACGACCGGCGCCGCTGCGCCGGCGCCCACGCCCGCTCCAGCCCCGGCGCCGGCGCCGACGCCGACGCCCGCTCCCACGCCCGCCCCGGCTCCGGCTCCCACGCCGGCCCCCGCGCCCGCGCCGGCTGCCTCGTCGGTGATCATCCCCACGTCGACCGCCGTCAACATCACCAGCATGGGCGCGGTCTGCGACGGCAAGACGGACAACTCCGCCGCCATCGATAAGGCCATCGCCTCGGCCAAGAGCAAGGGCGTCGCGGTGCTGATCCCGGCCGGCACCTGCGCCTACAGCCGCGTCATCAAGCTCGACGGCGTCAAGCTCTACGGCAGCGGCGACACCTCGGTGCTGTATGCGCTCAACAGCAGCAACGAGGCCATCTTCATGTACGGCACCGGCGCCGAGGTGCGCCAGGTCAAGCTGTCCGGCGTGAAGGCCACGACCCGCCTGGCGGCCTGGGAAGCCACGCGCATCACGCTGTTCGCCGCGAAGAACTTCGTCATCGACCACGTCACCATCGACGGCTCGGCCGCTGCCGGCATCCAGACTGCCGACGCCACCAACAACGGCAGCATCACCTACAACACCATCAAGGACACGCTGGCCGACTCCATCCACATGACGGACAACGCCAGCTACATCACGGTGGCCAACAACCGCATCGAGAACGCCGGCGACGACGGCATCGCGGTGGTCAGCTACAAGAACGACGGCGGCATGGTCAACAACATCACCGCGCGCAACAACGTCGTGATCAACAACAAGTGGGGCCGGCAGATGAGCGTGGTGGGCGGCTCCAAGGTGCTCTACGAGAACAACTGGCTCGAGAACAACAACGCGGGATACGCCTGCGTCTACCTCGCCCAGGAGAATCCGTACGCCACCTACGGCGCGCACGACGTCATCGTCCAGCGCAACACGCTGAAGAACTGCGGCAGCGGCAGCACCGGCCACGGCGCGGTGATGGTCTACAGCGACGGGGCCGAGGCCAACACCAACATCCAGCTGGTGCGCAACGACATCACGCAGAACGGGCAGACGGGGATCCGGATCTTCAGTTCGCTGAACACGGGGATCACGGTGGACAGCAACAAGATCACCGGCGCCAACCCGGCCTTGAGCATCACGACGCCGAGTGTGACGGTGATCAACTATGTGTCGGGGGTGGTGGGGTACGTGGCGCCTTGAGGGGTTGCTCGTTGCCCGTTGCTCGTTGCTCGTTGCTCGTTGCTCGTTGCTCGTTGCTCGTCGATTGAGCGGCTTGCAGGGGTCCCGTTCGGCTCGGTGCCCTGCGCCGGGGTTTCGGCCCGGCGGCCGACCTACTTTCTTGCTTGTGCAAGAAAGTAGGCAAAGAACACACCCCGACGTCCTCGCCGCCCGCATTCGCGGGCGGTGCCCTGCGGTG
>SCTQ01000143.1 GCA_004322345.1 Aquabacterium sp.
CCGATGAGCGCACGCCTGGCCCTGGTGATGATCGCCCGCGACGAGGCGCGCTGCATCGAGCGCTGTCTGCGCAGCGCCGCGCCCTGGGTCGACGAGATGCTGGTGGTGGACACCGGCTCGAAGGACGCCACGCCCGCGCTGGCCGCGGCCGCGGGGGCGCGCGTCCTGCACTTCGACTGGGTCGACGATTTCTCCGCCGCCCGCAACTTCGCGCTGTCGCAGACCGGCGCCGACTGGCGCCTGGTCCTGGACGCCGACGAGTGGCTGGAAGGCGGCATGCGCGAGCTGCAGGAGCTGCTGGCCTCGAGCAGCGCCGGCTTCGTCGGCCAGGTGGAGGTGCGCAGCGACTTCGACGACGCCGGCCAGGTGCGCCAGGCCTCGAGCTGGATCTCGCGCCTGCTGCCGCGCGGCGTGCACTACGCCGGCCGCGTCCACGAGCAGCCGGTGCACCGCCTGCCGGTGCAGCGCCTGGCCTTGCGCATCGGCCACGACGGCTACCGCAGCGCCCGCCAGCAGGCCAAGGGCGACCGCAACGAGCGGCTGCTGCAGGCCGCGCTGCGCGAGCGGCCCGACCATCCCTACCTGCTCTACCAGCTGGGCAAGGAAGCCGAGATCCGCGACGACTTCCATGCGGCGGCCACGCGCTTCAAGCGCGCGCACGCGGTGCTGCGCGGCGCCGATGCACTGGTCGGCGCGCGCATCAACGGCACTGCGGCCGAACGCCCGGAGCGCGAGCCCGGCTGGCTGCACGACCTGGTCGTGCGCCTGATCTTCAGCCTCAAGCGCGACGGCGAACACGCGCAGGCGGTGCAGTTGGCCGAGCGCGAGATGGCCCACTGGGCGCAATCGCCGGACTTCTACTTTGCGCTGGGCGACCTGCTGCTGGACTGGGCCGCCAGCCAGCCGCAGCGCGCCGGCGAACTGCTGCCGATGATCGAGGCGGCCTGGCTGCGCTGCCTGGAGATCGGCGAGCGGCCCGAACTGGAGGGCGCCGTCGCCGGCCGCGGCAGCACGCTGGCCGCGCACAACCTGGCCTTGCTCTATGACAGCCTGGGCCAGGGAGACAAGGCGTCCGCCTACCGCCGCATGACTTGACCCCGGCGGGGCGGGTCGGCGCGGGGGGCGGCCCGGCACGGCGGAATCGTCCGTTTTCTGCGTGCCTATTCCGCAAATCACGCCGCCCGCGCCTGCCTAGCATGGATCCGACCGCAATCGTCCCGCCTCCGCAGTCCCGGGATCCGGCTTTGACATCGCACCCATGCCAGGCACGACCATGAAGACCCTACCCAAGACCCTCCACATCATCTGGATCGGCGACCAGACCCAACGCCCGGACAACTGCATCGCCACCTGGCTGCACCATCATCCCGGCTGGACGCTGAAGATCTGGGGCAACGACGACCTGAGCACGCGCACCTGGCGCTGCGAGCGCCAGATGCTCGCGCTGGCGCCGGTGGACCTGCGCGCCGTCGTGGACCTGATGCGCTGGGAGATCCTCGCCGACGAGGGCGGCGTGGCCGTCGCCGCCGACAGCCTGTGCCTGCGCACCCTGCCCGACGAGCTGCTGCAGCGTGAGATGTTCGCCTGCTGGGAGAACGAGATCGAGGCCCCCGGCATGCTCGCCGCCGACTACATCGGCTGCCAGCCGGGCAACGCCTTCCTGAACACCCTGGTCGACGAGATCGCGGCCGACATGGACCTGGTGCTGCAGCCTGCCAGCCAGGCGCCCGTGCCCTATCGCCTGACCCGTGCCTTCCGCACCCACCGCCCGGACAGCCTGAGCATCCTGCCCAGCCACAGCTTCATGCCGCGCCACCATCGCGGCACGCGCTACGGCGGGCCGGCGGACGAGTTCGGCGTGCCGGCCGGTGTCTACGCCTGCGAGCTGTGGGCCACCACGCTGGGCTATGCCCGCCAGCTGCACCAGCTGGACGTGCTGGAGATGCTGGACGTCTTCACCCACGGCGGCTCGCGCCGCGCCTCGCTGCCGCAGCTGCCGGTCACCGAGGAGACGCTGCACAGCGTGCCGTTGCCGCGGCTGTTCCCGCACCTGGACTGGAAGCGCCCGCAGCAGGCGCGCGTGCAGGCCTTCGCGCTGGCCGCGCAGGAGCTGGTGGCAACCGGCTCCTGGCTGACGGCCGCGGAGTACGCGCGTGCCACCTATCACTGCGCGGTGCAGATGATCGAGCCGCAGCCGCTGGCGCGGCCCTTGAGCGACGAGCAGCTGCGCGAGCGCCAGGCCCTGCGCGCGTCCGCTGCCGAAGGTTCGGCGAGCCGCGAGCTGGCCGCCGCCGTGCCGTCGCAGAACAGCGCACCCGAGGAGTTCGAGGCCACCAGTCCCTTCGTGCGTGAGCTGTGGTCGCGCCTGAAGCGCGGCGGCGCGCACCTGGTGTTCGAGCTGCCCAACACGCGGGTCGCACCGCGATGAGCGGGGCGGGCCAACCACCGTCCCAGCCCGGCGCCGGCTGGGGCGGCCCCACGCAGCTCGCCACGCAGATCCACGGCGCCGACCAGGAAGAAGAGCAGTCGGACCGTGACATCGGCAAGAACGTCGGCAACCAGACGCGCGAGCTCTTCGTCGTCTGCGAGCCGGCCGAGGCGCTGCGCCAGCAGTTCGAGCGCTACCGCCAGCCCTACATCGTGCTGCACGGCGTGGGCACGCTGGGCTCGCGCAAGCTGCTGGCATCCATCGCCCAGGCCGCCGGCTGGCCGCAGCGCCGGCTGGTGATCCGCCGCCAGGGCTTCGGCAACACGCTGGCCGAGCTGTTCTACGTCGACTGCCCCGCGCACGACGGCAAGCTGCTGCGCCTGTACGCGACCGAGGTCGAGGCCGAGCCGATGGCACGCTCGTCCGTCAGCCGCTTGCTGCTGCGCGGCGCGTCCATGGCCGGCCTGCTGCTGGACAACCTGCCCGAGGGCACGCTGGCGTCCACGCTGCGCGGCCTGCACGAGGACCTGCTGGCCGCGGGCACCTGCCGCCACCTGGTCTTCCTGCCGCAGGCGCGCTCGGACCACCTGATCGCCCAGGTGGAAGAGCTCAAGCGCCGCGGCCTGACGCAAAGCGAGGTCGCGCCCGCCACGACCCAGCCGGCCGCACTGTGGGCGCTGGTGGCTACCGCCTGGAACCGCGTGCACCAGCCGCGCGCTGCACAAGGCTCGCCGGTCCTGCGCCAGATCGCCATCGGCGCGCGGGCGCCGGCCAGCCGCCCGGCCGCGCCCGTGCGGCCCGCGGCTGAAGCCGCGCCGGTCGCCCACGCACCTGCCATCGACACCCCGGCGCGTTCCACGACCGCCGTGCCCGCGGCGGGCGCGGCGCCTGCGCAGGCCGCCGGCATATCCGCCACCGACGACACCCTGCGCCGCTACGTGGAACAGCTCAAGCCGCTGGCCGGCGTGCGCGGCGGCTGCGTTTTCGAGCTGCACAGCCTCAAGGTGCTGGCCACGCTGGACGGCGCGGCCCTGCCCGACAAGCTCGCCCAGCAGGGCCGCCAGCTCATCATGGCCGCGGCGCAGGCCGGCCCCGTGCTGGGCCTGGGCGCGGCCATCGGCGAGCTGCTGCTGTCCTTGGGCAGCGCGCAATTGCTGCTGCGCCCCGTGCCGCGGCGCGCCGGGGTGCTGCTGCACCTGGTGATCGAACGCGGGACGGACCTTGAGGCGCTGCGCGTGGGGCTCAAGCGGGCCGACCTCGAGTTGGCGGGCTGAGCCGCTGCTCACCGCCCCCGCTGGCATCACCGGCTGGCGGATGTGGCAGGGACCGAGCGCCGGGCCGCCCCCGCAGCGCCTGTTCAAAGCCCTCGCCGGCATCACCGGCTGGCGGAGGCGGCAGGGGCCGAGCGCCGGGCCGCCCCAAGCCGGCCCCGTCCCCCCGGGGGACCGGGCCACGTAGTCGTGGACCGAGGGGCTCACACAACTCGAGCGCCGGGCCGCTCCCAAGCCGGCCCCCGTCCCCTTGTATCTTTGGAACCGCAGTTTCGGACCGTCTCACGTAGCCCGTCGTCCCCTTGGGCGAGAAGCCCGTCCCCAAGCACTGGGCGCGTGAGATGGCCTG
>SCTQ01000016.1 GCA_004322345.1 Aquabacterium sp.
TCGTGCTGGTCGGTCGGCTGCAGCTGCGTTATGCCCAGGGCACCTGGAACGAGTGGCACGCGCTGTTCGACAACGGCCGCTCTGGCTGGCTGAGCGAGGACAACGGCGCCTACGTGCTGGGCTTCGACGGCCCGCCGTCGGACGACCTGCCGCAGCCGGCGCAGCTGCGCGTCGGGCTGGGCGTCACCGCGGGCCGGCGGCGCTGGAGCGTCGCCTCGGTCACCGCGGTGAAGGCCAACGCCGTCGAGGGCGAGCTGCCGCGCCTGCCGCAGCTGGAACGCGGCTGGGTGGTGGCCGACCTGCGCAACGAGGCCGGCGAGGTCGCCACGCTGGAGGCCGACCAGCCGCCGGCCGTGCACTGGACCATCGGCCGCGCGGTGCAGCTCGCCGAGCTGAAGCTCACCGGGCTGAAGACCGAGTCCGCCGCGTCGATGAAAGGCCGCAGCCTGGAATGCCCCAGCTGCGGCGCCGCGCTGGAGCCCAAGCTGGACAGCACGAAGTCGCTGACCTGCGGCCAGTGCAAGGCGGTGGTGGACATCTCCGGCGCTCTGGGCGCGGACCTGGACTTCTACCGCCAGGACAACAGCCTGCCGCCGCTGATCCCGCTGGGCCGCGTCGGCAAGATCGCGCTGGGCGACAAGGAGCCATTGAGCTGGCAGGTGGTGGGCTATGTCGAGTGGTGCGAGGACGGCGGCACTGGTGACGACGGCGATGACCAGGAGTTCTGGCGCGAGTACCTGCTCTACCACCGCACGGCCGGCTTCGCGTTCCTGGTGGACGCCAACGACGGCTGGAGCTGGAGCCGCCCCATCACCGGCGTGCCCAAGGTGCTGGGCAGCGCCGGCCGCCACGCCGACTCCGGCTACCGTGCCGAGCGGCTGGAGTACGAAGGCCAGACCTACCGCAAGCTCTACAGCTACGGCGGGCGCATCACCTACGTGCTGGGCGAGTTCTACTGGCAGCTGAAGAAGGACCAGACCACCTGGAACGTGGACTTCGCCGGCGAGGGCGGCCAGCGGCAGCGGCGCCTGTATCGCGAGCAGAGCGGCTCCAACCCCGAGGCGCGCGAGGTCGTCTGGTCCGTCGGCGGCGCCATCGAAGGCAAGGCCGTGGCCCAGGCCTTCCGCATCGATCCGAAGGAAGCGCTGTCCTTGCGCCGCGACGCCAACCCGCTGACCGGCGCGATGGGCAGCGTGCTGTCCGGCGGCAGCGGCGGCTGGACCTGGGAGAAGGTCAAGAATGTCGTGATCGTGATCTTCATCATCTTCGTCCTGCTGTCGGTCCTCTTCGACCGCGACGACGACTGTGACAGCACGCGCAAGACCTTCGGCGAGAACAGCAACGAGTACCGCGAGTGCCAGCGCAACAGCTACCGCGGCTCGGGCAGCCACGGCGGCTCCTGGGGCGGCTGGAGCAGCGGCGGCTCGCACAAGTGAAGCACGCAACGAAGCACGCAAACCATGGCGCGACCCCAGCGGCGCGCCTCAACTGAAGAGGTGTCCACCATGATGGGAATCGAGTGGCTCAAGCCCGGGATATTCGTCGGCTCCGTCGCCTTCGCGCTGATCGGCGTGCTGGTGTTCTGGGTCGCTTTCATCATCATCGACAAGCTCACGCCCTATGACCTGTGGGGCGAGATCGTCGAACGCAAGAACGTGGCCCTGGCCATCGTCGTCGGTGCGATGTGCCTGGGCATCGCCGAGATCATCGCCGCGGCCATCCACGGCTGATGGCGGACGTGGCCATGCGCAGGTGTGCGAGGCGACGGCCTTGACCGAGCTGGACCCACCGGCGCGCACGAAGGAGGTCGCTTCGCGCATCTCGCCGGCCGAGATCGCGCTGCTGGCCTCGGTCTTCGTCGTCGCGGCCTGCGGCCTGGTCTACGAGCTGGCAGCCGGCGCGCTGGCCAGCTACCTGCTGGGCGACTCCGTCCTGCAGTTCTCCACCGTCATCGGCAGCTACCTGTTCGCGATGGGCCTGGGCTCGTGGCTGAGCCGCTACCTGGAACGCCAGCTCGTCGCCCACTTCCTGCGCATCGAGCTGCTGGTGGGCCTGGTCGGCGGGCTGATGCCGGCCGCGCTCTTCGTCGCCCACAACCTGCTGCCGCCGACCGCGGCCGGGCCCTTCCGCGTGCTGTTGTACGCGCTGGTGCTGGTGGTGGGCGTCCTGGTGGGGCTGGAGATCCCGCTGGTGATGCGCATCCTCAAGCAGCAGTTCCGCTCGCGCTATGCGCTGAAGGACCTGGTGTCGCAGGTGCTGACCTTCGACTACGTCGGCGCGCTGCTGGTGTCCATCGCCTTCCCGCTGCTGCTGGTGCCCCACCTGGGCCTGGTGCGCACGGGTGTCTTCTTCGGGCTGCTCAACGCGGGCGTCGCGGTGTGGGCGCTGCTGCTCTTCCGCGCCGAGCTGCGCGCCTGGCGCGCGCATGCGGCGGCCTGCGTGCTGGTGGTGCTGGCGCTGGCCGCGGCCTTCGCCGGCGCGCAGCGCCTGACCACCTGGGCCGAGGACCGCTTCTACGGCGAGCCCATCGTCTACCGGCTCAGCTCGCCCTACCAGCGCGTGGTCGTCACCTCCGGGCGCCACGGCACGCGGCTCTACCTGAACGGCAACCTGCAGTTCAACTCGCGCGACGAGTACCGCTACCACGAGGCGCTGGTGCACCCGGCGATGGCCGCGCACGGCGCGCCCAGGCGCGTGCTGGTGCTGGGCGGCGGCGACGGCATGGCCGTGCGCGAGATCCTCAAGTACGCGAGCGTCGAGCAGGTCACCCTGGTGGACCTGGACCCCGCGATGACCCGCCTTTTCAGCACCGAGCCGCTGCTCACGGCGCTGAACGCCGGCTCGCTGACGGACGCGCGCGTGCGCGTGGTCAACGCCGACGCCTTCACCTGGCTGGACCGGCACGACGAGGTCTTCGACGTCGCCGTCGTCGATTTCCCCGATCCCAGCAACTATGCGCTGGGCAAGCTCTACACCACCACCTTCTACGAGCTGCTGGACCGCCACCTCGCGGCCAGCGGCTATGCGGTGATCCAGACCACCTCGCCGCTGATCGCGCGGCGCAGCTTCTGGACCGTGGCCGCGACGGTGGAGGCCGCCGGCCTGCAGGCCACGCCTTACCACGCCCATGTGCCCAGCTTCGGCGAATGGGGCTACGTGCTGGCCCACCGCCGGCCCTGGCGGCTGCCCACGCAGCTTCCGACGGGCCTGCGCTTCCTGACCTTGTCCGGCATGCCGGCGCTGTTCGACTTCCCGCCCGACATGGCGCGCGTGCCGATGCCGCCGAACCGGCTGTCGGACCAGCGCCTGGTGCAGGTCTTCGAGGCCGAATGGGGCCAGGTGCAGTGATCCGGCGCCGTACGGTGCTCGGTGCGGCGGCCGGCCTGCCGGTGCTGGATGGCTGCACGCGCGAAGCCGAGGCTCGATGGAGCGGCGGCTGGGTCGGCAGCCATCCGGAACGCGGCCACGCCTGGCGCGACGGCGGGCTCGCCGCGGCCGCCGCGGCAGAGCCCGCGCGGCGCGTGGCCGTGGCCATCGTCGGCGCGGGCATCGCGGGGCTGTCGACTGCCCGCGGCCTGCAGCGCGCGGGCATCGACGACTATGCCGTCTTCGACCTGGAGGACGCGGCGGGCGGCAACTCGCGCGGCCATGCGGTGGCCGGCCTGCCCTGCCCGCTGGGCGCGCACTACCTGCCGCTGCCCTCGCCCGACGACGAGGCGCTGCTGGCCTGGCTGCACGAGATCGGCCTGGCGCAAAGCCGCGGCGGGCGCATCGTCTACGACGAACGCCACCTCTGCCACAGCCCGCAGGAGCGGCTGTTCGCCGACGGCCGCTGGCACGAGGGCCTGCTGCCGCAGCCCGCCGCGCCCGGTGCGGCGGCGGCCGCGCTGGCGGCCTACCGCCGCTTCGCCGCCGACGTGGCCACCGTCTCGCGCGAGCTGGCCTTCCGCATCCCCACCACCACCGCACCCTGGACCAGCGGCCACGCGGCCCTCGACACGCAGGCCTTTGCCGGCTGGCTGGACGCACGCGGCCACCGCGACGCCTCGCTGCGCTGGTACCTGGACTATTGCTGCCGCGACGACTACGGCGCCGGCGCGGAGATGGTCTCGGCCTGGGCCGGCCTGCAGTACTTCGCCAGCCGCCACGGCTTCCAGGCACCCGGCGACGCCGACCAGCAGCCCGAGGCCGTGCTCACCTGGCCCCAGGGCAACGCCTGGCTGGCCGACAAGCTGGCAGCAGGGATCGGCGAGCGGCTGCATTGCGCCCACGTGGTCACGCGCATCACCACCGGCCGCCACGAGCTGGCGCTGGACGTATGGGACGCCGCCGCGCAGCGGCCGCGGCGCTGGCTTGCACGGCAGGTAGTCGTCGCGGTGCCGCTGTTCATCGCCGCGCGGGTCTTCGACGCCCCCCATCCCGCACTGCGCACGGCCGCCCAGGTGGTGCCGCATGCACCATGGCTGGTCGCCAACCTGCTGCTGGAGCAGCCGCTGCTGCCACGCCCAGGCGCGCCGCCGGCCTGGGACAACGTCAGCCTGGGCAGCACCGGCCTGGGCTACGTCGATGCGCGCCACCAGAGCCTGTCGCCGGACGCGGCGGTGTCCGGACCGCAGTTGCTGACGTACTACCGTGCACTGGGGGGACGCAGCCCGCAGGAGCTGAAGACGCAGCGCGCGGCGCTGCTGTCGGGCAGCTGGCGGGACTGGACGCGGGCGGTACTGGACGACCTGGCCGCCACGCACCCCGATCTGCCGTCGCGGCTGCGGCGTGCCGATCTGGTGCGCCACGGCCACGCAATGGCGATCCCGGTGCCCGGCGTGCGCGGCCATCCTGCGCTGCAGGCCCTGGCCACCCCCCGAGACAGGGTGTCCTTCGCACACGCCGACCTGTCCGCCTATTCGATCTTCGAAGAGGCCTTCCACCGGGGCCTGCAGGCGGCTGCCCGACTGGGAAACAGGGGCTGAACGGCCCATGCGGCCGGCACGTGTTGCGAAACTTCTAACGTAAAGGAACGTTAAGGCCGCCGGGAATTCGGACGGGCTCCGCCGTCTTGCTGGCATCCTTGCTGCTGAGGACGGAATCGTCCGGCCGCGCCCCGAGGGGACTTGCCACGGCCGAACCCTTCGAACACCAACTAGAACATCGTCATGAGCAGTCTCCCCTGGTGGGCGGGCCTGTACCTCCTGGTACTGACCGTCGTCGCCCTGCTACTCTGGTCACGTCCGGGCCCCGGTGCGAAGCACAGCATCTGGGACTGGCTGAACCTGCTGGATTACGTGCTCGTCGTCGGCATCATCTATGCGTTCTTCTACGACGTGCAGGATGCCCGGCTGAAGTGGGCCTACGTGCTGGCGGTCTCGCTCTCGTGGGCGATCAACATCCTGCTGCTGCTGGTGCCCCACCTGGCCCACGGCACCCGCCCCGCCGCCAAACGCCCCGCCACGCCCGACGGCCAGCCCGCCCCGATGTTCTGGGGCGGCGCCATCGGCATCGGCCTGTGGGCCTTCATGCTGATCGGCCCGCTGGCCGGCAGCGTGCGCGCCGTCGAGTTCATCCAGACGCTCTTGCCTTGATGGAGCCCCTCGGTCCACGGTTACGTGGACCGGTCCCCCGGGGGGACGGGGGCCGGCTTGGGGCGGCCCGGCGCTCGGCCCCTGCCGCCTCCGCCAGCCGGTGATGCCGGCGGGAGCGTTGAACAGGCGCTGCGGGCGGCCCGGCGCTCGGCCCCTGCGGCCTCCACCAGCCGGTGATGCCGGCGGGGGGCGTCGAACAGGCGCTGCGGAGGCGGCCCGGCGCTCGGCCCCTGCCGTCTCCACCAGCCGGTGATGCCGGCGGGAGCATTGAACAGGCGCTGCGGGCAGCCCGGCGCTTGGCCCCTGCCGCCTCCCCCAATCAGTGATGCCGGCGGGGGGCGTCGAACAGGCGCTGCTGGGGCGGCCCGGCGCCCGGCCCCTGCGGTCTCCGCCAGCCGGGAATGCCGGCAGGAGCGGTGAACGAGCGCTGCGGGGCGGCCCGGCGCTCGGCCCTGCTGCCTCCGTCAGCCAGCGATGCCGACGAGAGCCGTGGCGGGAGCCGTCATCTCTTGCGTCTCTCGTGCTGGGCGTTCGCATAGAACGCCCGCTTCATCTCGTACATCTGCTGGTCGGCGCGGTGCACCACCGCTTCCATGCGTTCGCCGCCGCGGGTGGTGACGCTGCCGACGGAGAAGTTGAGCCGCGGCTCGCCGTAGAACTGGTTGTTCAGCTCGACCAGCTCGTGAAGGCGCGCCAGCAGGTGCTCGGCCGCGCGCTCGTCGGCGCCGGGCATCAGCACGGCGAACTCGTCGCCGCCGGTGCGGCAGACGCAGGCCGGCTTGTCGGCCACCTTGCCCAGCACCTCGCCGGCCCGGCGCAGCAGCGCGTCGCCGGCGGCGTGGCCGTTCTCGTCGTTGACCATCTTCAGGCCGTTGAGGTCGGCCACGATGACGCTCACCGGCCACGGGCCCTTGCGCTCGATGCGTGACAGCTCGTCGAGGAAGTAGGAGCGGTTGCGCAGCTTGGTCAGCGCGTCGTGCTTGCCCAGGAACTCCAGGTAGGCCTCGGCCTTCTTGCGCGCGGTGATGTCGGTCAGCGACACCAGCACCAGCGACCAGTCTTCCTCGTGCCCGGGCAGCACCGAGAACTGCAGGTAGACGTGCACCGTCTCGTCGTTCAGCGCGTAGTTCACCGTCTCGCGCTGCTGGAAGAGCTTGCCGTTCCACAGGTCGATCAGCTGCTCGGTGAAATGGCCCTGCATGTCGTCGCGAAACACGCGGTCCAGCGAGCGCAGCAGCGTGGGCTTGTCCGGCGCGGCGAAGGTGGTCAGCGTCTGGCGGTTGACGTCGACGACGCGGATCTCCTGCATGCAGCGCTCGACGAACTCCGGGTGCACGTCGGTGAAGGTGCGGAAGTCGGTGATGCCGGAGGCACGCACGCCGTCGACCAGTTCCTTGACGGTGCTGAAGTCCTCGACCCACAGCGACACCGGCGAATGCTCGAACAGCCCCTGCGCGTATTGCTGGGCGATGGCCAGCCGGCGCTGGGCATTGCTGCGCTCGGTGATGTCCTCCACCGAAAGCAGCACGCGGTCCCAGGCCTGCTCATGGCCGGGCAGGATGCTGGCGTTGAGCTGGATGTCCAGGCGCTCGCCGCCCAGCGTGTAGTTGACCGTGGTGCTGGACCAGCGCGTGCTGCCGTCCCAGAGCTGGCCGAGCTCCTCGACATGCTCGTCGAACATGTCGTCGCGGAAGACGGCGTCCAGGTTGGCGACCAGTTGCTCCTGGTCCTCGGCGCCGAACAGCTCGAGCGTGCGGTGGTTGACGCGCAGCACCTTCAGGCGCCGCGTGCACTCGCCCACGCGGGCCGGGTCCTCGCGCAGCCAGGCGCGCAGGTCGCCTACGCCCTGGGCACGCCACTGCTCGAAGAGCTCGCGCACCCCGCTGAAGTCCTCCAGCCACAGCGAGACCGGGGCCAGGTCGAACATGTGCTCGTAGAGCTGTGGATCTGGGGACTGGCCGGTCGCACCTGTTGGCTGACTGCTCAAGACGGATTCCTTGCTTGGGGCGGGCCGCGTGGCCCGCATGGGGCGAGTATCGGCGCCGCGGATGAACGGCTATTTGCGGGCGATGAATGCGATGGAGCTGAGGGTCGAGTCGGCGCCCTCGGCGATCGGACGGCCGTCGAGGTCGAAGGCCTGCGCCTGCGACCGGAAGCCCGCGGCCTCCAGCTGCCGCCGCTGGTTGGCCAGCGTGATGTAGTACAGCATCACGCCGTAGTCATGGCAGTAGTCGTTGATCACCGAGTACTCCGGCGTGCGCAGGTCGTGCCGCGAGAAACGCGCGCGGTTCACGAGGCTGACGCCCGTGTGCCAGACGAAGCGCAGCGCGCGTATGCCCAGCAACACCGGGTTGCGCGTGACGACGAACTGCGGGAACTGGAAGCCCTTGTCGTGGTCCGGGCAGTTCTGGTTATGGGTGGAGAAGAGGAAGACACCGCCGGGTTCGAGCACGCGGTGCACCTCGCGCAGGATCAGCAGCCGGTCCTCGTGGCCGACCATGCCGATGCCGTTGCAGCTGAACATCACCAGGCCCACGCTGGCGTCGGGCAGGTCCAGCCGGCGCGCATCGGCCAGCTCGAAGCGGGCGCCAGGGTAGCGCGCGCGGCAGGCCTCGACCATCTGCGGGCTGTTGTCGATGCCGAGGTAGTCGGTGCTGACCGCACGCAGCGCCTCCACCGTGCGCCCGCCGCCCACGCCGATGTCCAGGATGCGCCGGCCGCGGGCCTGCGCGGCCACCACGTCCAGCGAGGCCTGCTCGGCCGGGCTCAGGCCACCGGGCAGCGAGTAGATCTTCACCGCCGCGCCGGAGCGCATCTGGCGCAGGTTGATGGAGTCGATGAGGTCGGTCATGGATCAGGGGTTAACGACAAACGGCGCGGAATCTTCAGGGTGCGGCGTCCAGCGCGGCCAGCTGGTCGGGCGTGCCCACGTTCTCCCAGGCCCCGCGCCAGACCTCGCCCGAGATGCGCCCGGCGGCGATCGCCCGGTCCATGTAGGGCCGCAGCGGGGCACGCAAGCCGCCGGCCAGGCCCTCGACCAGGCCGAGGCGGTAGAGGCCGAGGTTGGCATAGGTCCAGCGCGGCTCGCCCTCGGTGCGCAGCAGGCCCTGGGCGTCCAGCGCAAAGTCGCCGCGCGGGTGGAAGGCGGGGTTGGGCACCATGAAGAAGTGCGCCAGCCGGTCGCCGCGGGCGAAGGCCAGGGCCTGCGCCGGGTCGAAGCGGAAGCCCGGGCACCAGATGTCGCCCGAAACCACCCAGAAGGCATCGCCGGCCTCGCCCAGCCAGTCGCGGGCGGTGGCGATGGCGCCGGCCGTCTCCAGCGCACCGCCGTGGTCGCGGCCTTCCATGGAGTAGCGGATGCGCAGCCCCCAGCGGGCACCGTCGCCCAGCACGGCCGGGAACTGCTCCTCCAGCCAGGCGGTGTTGATGACGACCTCGCGTATGCCGTCGCGGGCCAGGGCTTCCAGGTGCCATTCGATCAGCGGCTTGCCGCGAACCTTCAGCAAGGGCTTGGGCGCCTCGTCGGTAAGTGGGCGCATACGCTCGCCGCGGCCGGCGGCGAGGATGAGGGCGGGAAGCTGGCTCACGGGATTCCTCGGTGTGGGGAGCAGGGCACGGCGGTGGGCGCTCGCCTGGGCGCGGAGGGTACACCGGCGCCCGCGGACCACCCTGGCAGGCCGGGCAGGCATGGTCCGGCCCCGTAGAATCGCGGGCTCCCGCCGTACCAGCAGCTCCCGCTTTTTCCTTCCACCTGCTCCCCACACCGGCCGCCCATGGAACTTCACAGCACCCCGCTCGCGTCTCCCACCGTCATGGCCCACGCGATCCGCGCCCTGGCCATGGACGCCGTCCAGCAGGCCAACTCCGGCCACCCCGGCGCGCCGATGGGCATGGCCGACATCGCGGTCGCCCTGTGGAGCCGCCACCTCAAGCACAACCCCGCCAACCCGGCCTGGGCCGACCGCGACCGCTTCGTGCTGTCCAACGGCCACGGCTCGATGCTGATCTACGCCCTGCTGCACCTGACCGGCTACGACCTGCCGGCTGCCGAGCTGAAGGCCTTCCGCCAACTGCACAGCAAGACGCCGGGCCACCCCGAGGTCGGCATCACCCCGGGCGTGGAAACCACCACCGGCCCGCTGGGCCAGGGCATCACCAACGCGGTGGGCATGGCGCTGGCCGAGAAGCTGCTGGCCACCGAGTTCAACCGCCCGGGCCTGGAGATCGTCGACCACTACACCTATGTCTTCCTGGGTGACGGCTGCCTGATGGAAGGCATCAGCCACGAGGCCGCGGCCCTGGCCGGCGCCTGGAAGCTGAACAAGCTGGTGGCGCTGTACGACGACAACGGCATCTCCATCGACGGCCAGGTCACGCCCTGGTTCGTGGACGACACGCCCAAGCGCTTCGAGGCCTACGGCTGGAGCGTCATCGGCCCGGTCGACGGCCACGACATCGACGCCGTGGACGCCGCCATCGACCGTGCCAAGGACAGCGAGGACCGCCCGACGCTGATCGTCTGCAAGACGGCCATCGGCAAGGGCTCGCCCAACCGCGCCAACACGGCCAAGGCCCACGGCGAGCCGCTGGGCGCCGAGGAAATCAAGCTGACCCGCGAGCTGCTGGGCTGGGAGCACCAGCCCTTCCACATCCCCGAGGAGGTCTACGCCGCCTGGGACGCCCGCGAGGACGGTGCCCGCGCCGAGGCCCAGTGGGAAGCGCTGTTTGCTTCCTACCGTGCGGCCCATCCGGAGCTGGCCGACGAGTTCCAGCGCCGCGTCGCCGGCAAGCTGCCGGCGACATTCGCGCAGGTGGTGGTCGATGCCGCCGTCGCCGCCCACACCAAGGCCGAGACCGTCGCCAGCCGCAAGGCCAGCCAGATCGCACTGGAGGCCTTCACCGCCGCGCTGCCCGAGCTGCTGGGTGGCTCCGCCGACCTGACCGGCTCCAACCTGACCAACACCAAGAGCACGCCGCCGCTGCGCTTTGCCGACGACGGCAGCGTCGCCACCGATCCGGCGGACCCGCACCGCGTCGGCCGCCACATCAACTACGGCGTGCGCGAATTCGGCATGGCCGCGATCATGAACGGCGTGGCCCTGCACGGCGGCTACATCCCCTATGGCGGCACCTTCCTGACCTTCAGCGACTACAGCCGCAATGCCATCCGCATGGCCGCGCTGATGAAGCAGCGCGTGGTGCACGTCTTCACCCACGACTCCATCGGCCTGGGCGAGGACGGCCCGACGCACCAGAGCGTCGAGCACGCCGCCAGCCTGCGCCTGATACCCGGCCTGGACGTCTGGCGCCCGGCCGACACGGCCGAGACCGTGATGGCCTGGGCCAGCGCGCTGAACCAGTCGCAGCGCCCGACCGCCCTGCTGCTGTCGCGCCAGAACCTGCCCTACCTGCCCAAGGCCGGCCTGGACGAGATCGCCAAAGGCGCCTACGTGCTGGCCGAGCCGACCGAGGTCGGCCTGGCCAAGGCCGCCCAGGCCGTGATCCTGGCCACCGGCTCGGAAGTGCAACTGGCCTTGCACGCGCAGCAGCTGCTGGCGCAGGACGGCATCGCCGTGCGCGTGGTCTCCGTCCCCTCGACCACGGTGTTCGACCGCCAGGACACGGGCTACAAGACCAGCGTGCTTCCGGCCAAACTGCCGCGCATCGCGGTGGAGGCCGGCGTCACCGCCGGCTGGTGGAAGTACGGCTGCGCCGCCGTCGTCGGCCTGGACACCTACGGCGAGTCGGCCCCGGCCGGCGAGCTGTTCAAGCACTTCGGCTTCACCGCGCAGAACGTCGCCGACACCGTGCGCGTCGTGCTGGGTCGCTGAACTTTCGCCGCCTGCCGCGCACACACAGGAAGGAAGCAAGCCATGAAGAAGCTCATCGCCACCGCCGTGCTGGCCGGCTGCGCCGCCTTCGCCGGCGCCCAGACGCTGACCGGCGCCACGGTCGAGCCGGGCACTGCCCAGGTGGGCCACGAGGTGAAGCTGACCGCCAGCTTCGACGTCGACAACGGCAACACCAACTGCAACGTGCGCATCCGCTGGGGCGACGGCAGCGAGAAGCACTTCCACGTCAACCAGGCCAAGGACGTGCCGCTGGTGCTGACCCATGCCTACGCCCAGCCCGGCAGCTACGAGATCAAGGTGCTGCCCAAGAACAACCTGCCGCAGCTCAAGTGCCTGGGCAAGGAGCAGAAGATCGGCGTCGTGATCACGCCGGCCGCGCCGGTGGCCGCCGCGCCGTCCAAGGCCGCGGCCGCGGCGCTTTGCCCCGACGGCTGGAAGCTGGTCAAGGGCAGCGCCAGGAAGAACGGCGCCTACACCTGCTCGGCCAAGGCGGGCACCCCGCTGCCCAAGGAACAAGCCCAATGCCCCGGCGAGCTGACCTTCTTCGCCAATGCGAAGAAGGGCCAGTTCGGCTGCCGGCCCTGACTTTCCGATTCGTTCTCTTCGTCTCAACGTCTCAACGGAGTTCCCGACATGACCATCAAAGTCGCCATCAACGGCTACGGCCGCATCGGCCGCAACGTCCTTCGCGCCCACTACGAGGGCGGCAAGAAGCACGACATCCAGATCGTCGCCATCAACGACCTGGGCGACCCCAAGACCAACGCCCACCTGACGCAGTACGACACCGCCCACGGCCGCTTCCCCGGCACGGTGAGCGTGGACGGCGAATACCTGGTGGTCAACGGCGACAAGATCCGCGTGCTGGCCAACCGCAACCCGGCCGAGCTGCCCTGGGGCGAGCTGGGCGTGGACGTGGTGCTGGAATGCACCGGCTTCTTCACCACCAAGGAGAAGGCCGGCGCCCACATCAAGGGCGGCGCCAAGAAGGTCGTGATCTCCGCCCCCGGCGGCAAGGACGTGGACGCCACCATCGTCTACGGCGTCAACCACAAGACGCTGAAGGCCACGGACACCGTGATCTCAAACGCCTCGTGCACCACCAACTGCCTGGCCCCGCTGGTCAAGCCGCTGCACGACAAGATCGGCGTCGAGACCGGCCTGATGACCACCATCCACGCCTTCACCAACGACCAGGTGCTGACCGACGTCTACCACGAGGACCTGCGCCGCGCGCGTTCCGCCGTGGAGTCGATGATCCCCACCAAGACCGGCGCCGCCGCCGCGGTCGGCCTGGTGCTGCCCGAACTCAACGGCAAGCTGGACGGCTTCGCGATCCGCGTGCCGACCATCAACGTCTCCGTCGTCGACCTGACCTTCACCGCCAAGAAGGCCACCACCGCCGAGGAAGTCAACGCCGTGCTGAAGGCCGCCTCCGAAGGCGAGCTGAAGGGCATCCTGGGCTACAACACCGAGCCGCTGGTGTCCGTGGACTTCAACCACGACCCGCGCTCCAGCGTGTTCGACTCGACCCAGACCCGCGTCTCGCCCGACGGCAAGCTGGTCAAGGTGCTGAGCTGGTATGACAACGAATGGGGCTTCTCGAACCGCATGCTCGACACGACGGTCGCCCTGATGTCCGCAAAGTAACGCGTGTCGGGGCGGCGAGCCCCCAATCGTTGCGACGCAGGCTGACTTTGCGCAGCACGGTCAAGGGGCGGTGGCCGGAGCAGCCTGTTCGTACCGCTTAGCAGAAAAGAGCCGCCCCTGGGCGGCTCTTGTTTTGTCGCTTGCAATTCATTGCAACACCGTGCCGAAACACCGGCAACTCTTCACGTTCAGGGCACTCCCACCTGCCGATAATCCCGCGCACAACAAGGAGTTCCACAAGATGGCGCCCGCCCAGCTGTCCACGACAGCCTCCCGCTCTGTCCGCATCCTCCCCACCCTGGTCCTCGCCGCAGCGGCTGCCTTCACGGGCCTGCCGGCTGCGCAGGCGCAGAGCACCGATGGCCCGCCAGCGCGCGGCTTCATCGTCAAGCTCCGGGACAAATCAGGCACCACGACGCAGACCACTCAGGCTGCGCGCGAGCGCCTGGCCAGCGTCGCGTCCCGCCGCCACGTCAGCTTCCTCGACAGCCGTCCCTCGGCCCTGGGCGGTGCCCACGTGCTGAATTACGGGCGCTGGCTGAAGGCGTCCGAGGCCCGTGCCGAAGCCGCCCGGCTGCGCGCGGACCCGGACGTCGAGTGGGTGACGATCAACTCGCTGGAAAGGCGCATGGGCGTGGCGCCCACCTACCCGGCCACGATCGGTGACCCCGATGCCGGTTCCCAGCAATGGTGGCTGATGCAGAACGGCAGCAACTACCTGTCCGCCCCGAACGTCCCCGGCGCCTGGACGGTGCTCAGCGGCCGCACGCTGACACCCGTCGTCGTCGCGGTGCTGGACTCGGGCGTGCGCGGCGACCATCCCGACCTGGCCGGCCAGCTGCTGCCCGGCTACGACTTCGTCTCCGAGTACGACTTCGCCAACGACGGCAACTCCCAGGATCCCGACCCTACCGACCCCGGCGACTGGGTGTCCTCGCAGGATCGTGCCTATCCGAACATCTTCGACTCGGATTGCGAGGTCACCAACAGCAGCTGGCACGGCACCCACATCGCCGGGCAACTGGCGGCCGGCACGAACAACGGCATCGGCGTGGCCGGCATGCTGTGGCAGCTGCAGGCGGCCGCCGGCTCGCCGGTGGTGCTGCCGGTGCGCGTCGCCGGCAAGTGCGGCGCGGTGGTCAGCGACATCATCGAGGGCATGTACTGGGCCGCCGGCATCGCGTACACCAACTCGCCGGCCCTGAACCCGCATCCGGCCCGCGTCATCAGCATCAGCTACGGCGGCACGGAAGCCTGCAACACCTCCGCCTCGGGCGCCTATGTCACTGCGATCGCCAAGCTGCGCGAGGCCGGCGTGCTGGTGGTGGCCGCAGCCGGCAACGGTGCCGGCACGGCGCCCGGCGATGCCACTTCCAGCCGCCCGGCCAACTGCACCGGCGTGCTGGGCGTGACCGCCGTCAACTCCGACGGCACCAAGGCCTTCTACGCCAACCTCTACACCGGCAGCCAGGGCATCGCGACGGTCGGCGGCGATGCCTACACCGCCTTGGGCTCCACCGGCACCTACGCCGGCATCTACTCGACCAGCAATTCCGGCCTGCAAGGGCCGGCGGCCTACGACGGCAACGGCTACTACGACGCGAAGGCCGGCACCAGCTTCTCGACGCCGATCGCCGCCGGCGTGGCGACGATGATGCTCAGCATCAGCCCGACACTGACGCCGGAGCAGATCATCACGGCCATCCAGAACACCTCGGTGGCGTGGACGACCGTGTCCACCGCCCAGGCCGCCTGCGGCTCCGGCAGCACCGGCTACTGCAAGTGCACCTTGAGCACCTGCGGCGGCGGCATCCTCAACGCCCAGGCTGCGGTGAACTATGCCGTCACCAACACCGGCAGCGACACGGCGCTGAACGCCCGCCTGACATCCAGCGGCGCGATCACGCCGGGGGCCGTGACCAGCACCTATACGCCGACCCGCGGCAGCGCGACCTCGCGCAAGAACTCCGGCGGCGGCGGCGGCGCGGTGCAGCCGGCCTGGCTGGCGGGCCTGGCGCTGGCGGTGTTCGTGCTGGCCGCCTCGCGCCGCGCGACGCGGCGCTGAAACAACCGCGTCAGAGCGTCTCTCCTTCGGCGCCGCATGCACCGAAGGTCTTGCCGGACAAGGCGCCCGACAGGCCCGTGAGGGCCGTGCGGACTGCCGCGTCGGCCTCGGGCACCCGCAGGCTGGTCAGGGTCTGCGGCGCCCGCACCGTGGCGATGCGAGCCGTGCGCACGCCCTGCTGGACCAGCGAGGCCAGCTTGGCTTCCGCGTTCGAGCGCTGCTCGAAACGCCCCAGGGACAAGCCGCCCGCATAAGGCCCCGGCGTACGCACCGGGGCGAAGACGATCCCGATCTCGCGCAGCTCGCGCTCCTTGGCCTGCTGCAGGTCGGGGCTGGTGTAGGGCCCCATGTAGACCATCCACAGCCCGGCACGCAGCGTGTCGCGCTCCTGCCAGGCGCCGGCCGGCAGCACCGCGCGCAGGGCTGCCTCCGCCCGTTGCTTCTCTTCGGCGGTGAAGGGGCCGGCCTCCAGGCACTCGCGCCTGCCGGCGGCTGCCGTCACCGGTGCCGCTGCGGTGGACGCGGCCTGGGACGCGGCAGATGCCGCCTCGGCCTCCACCGGCGAGGCGGCCGGCTCGGCTGCCGAGGCAGCCGCCACGGCGCTGGCCGATGCGCCGCTTGCCGGGCCCAGCAGGCGCATCGCCTCGGGATGCACCTGGCGCTGGGCGCGCTGCGGGTCGCGCTGAGCCTCCATGCGCAGGGGGATCAGGTCGCCCAGCCAGTCCTGGCTCCAGGCGTAGAAGACGAGGTTCGCGACGAAGAGCAGCAGGACCAGGACGCGCAACATGGACGACGGGGATGCGTGGTGGTGACCGATACAGGCGGTTCAGGCTGGAGGAATGGCAGGCCGCACGCTGACCTCGCCGCTGGCCAGGGCCAGCAGGCCGCGGGCAGTATGCACGAGCAGCCGCCCCTGAAGATCCAGGCCTTGTGCCACCCCGTCCTCGGCCTGTGCCGCTGCCGCGTTCCAGCTGCGGACCGGATGGCCGGCCAGTGCATCGCGCGCGGCATAGCGCGGCAGGAAAGGCTGCAGGCCTTCGCCTCGGAACAGCAGCCAGGCATCGACCAGGGCCGGCACCACCTGGCGCAGCGCCAGCGCGGGGGTCAGCCGGGCGCCCGCCTGGGCCAGCGAGGCCCAGGGCAGCGGCGCAGGCGCGCCGGCCTGCGCGCCCTGCGTCGCCAGCACCGCGGGCGCCTCGCCCGACAGGTTGATCCCCAGCCCGACGATGACGCCACGCGTGCCTTCTGGGCTGCCGTCGGCCGCAGCCGCCGTCTCGATCAACATGCCGCCGAGCTTGCCCAGCTGCACGCCACCGGTGCCCGGCCGGATCAGGCAGAGGTCGTTCGGCCACTTGACCTGGACCGCCGGGCCCAGCGCCTCGGCCGCGGCCACGCCCAACGCGGGCGACAGCCCGCTGAGCTGCGCCAGCGGCATCTCCGCGGGCAGTGGCAGGCGCAACGAGAAGGTCAGCGCCTCGCCCGGTTTGGCCAGCCAGCTGCGGCCCTGGCGGCCGCGTCCGGCCGTCTGCTCCAGCGCCACCAGCAGGGCCGGAGTGCAGATGCCGCGGCGGGTCTGCTCGACCAGGCGGGTGCTGGTGGAATCGACCTGCGGCAGCACTTCGGCCTCGAAGCCGGGCAGCCGCTGCTCCAACTGCGACCAGAGCGCCTCGGCCGCGCCGAGCAGGTCGGCCATCCCCGCCTCGATCATGGCCGCGTCACTTGCGGCCCGACAGCATCGTGCCGCGGCACTTGGGGCTGCCGCACCAGCAGGCGTATTCCTTCTTCAGCTTCTTGGTGATGCGCTCGTCGATCACCAGGCCGTAGTCGTAGAACAGCTCCTGACCCGGCTCGATCGGGCGCAGCGCCTTGATGAAGACGCGGCCGTCGTCCTCGTCGGCCTCGCAGTTCGGATCGCAGGCATGGTTGATCCAGCGCGCGGCGTTGCCATTGAACTTGCCGTCGATGACCCAGTGGTCGTCGAGGTGGAAGTAGAAGGTGTGGTTGGGATCCTTCGGGTCATGCGGGTGGCGGCGGTTGGCCTCCTCCCAGGTGATGACCTCGCCCTTGTACTCGATGATGGTCTCGCCCTTGGCGAAGGCGCGGCCGGCGAATACGCCCTTGCCGTGCACGCCGGAGCGCTTCACCTGTACGCTGCGCACCGGTTTGACCGCCGTGCCCTCCGCCGTGCTGGCCTTCAAGGGCAGCGCGGGCTTGGACGACTTGGTTGACTTGGTTGGCTTGGACGCAGGGCTGACCGGCTTGCGGGGGGATTTTTTTGCGGAAGCTTGCGTCATGTACGGCTTTGGATAAATTGAATTCGTACGTGTGCGCGTGTGTGTGCACACATGTGTGCGTGCGTGCACGCACGCGCGTAAGGCGCCGATTGTAGAGAGCGCCGAGCCCCAACGAGACTACTTAAATGAGCAAAGCACTGGTCATCGCCGAAAAGCCGTCCGTCGCACAAGACATCGTGCGGGCCCTGACACCCGTGGACGGCAAGTTCGACAAGCACGACGAGTACTTCGAGAGCGAGCACTACGTCGTCAGCTCCGCCGTGGGCCACCTGGTGGAGATCAAGGCCCCCGAGGAATACGACGTCAAGCGCGGCAAGTGGAGCTTCGCCCACCTGCCCGTGATCCCGCCGCACTTCGACCTCAACCCGATCGACAAGAGCAAGGGCCGCCTGAACGCGCTGGTCAAGCTGATCAAGCGCAAGGACGTCACCACCCTGATCAACGCCTGCGACGCGGGACGCGAGGGCGAGCTGATCTTCCGCCTGATCGCGCAGTACGCGCAGGACAGCACGGCCACCACCAAGGCCAAGGGCCTGGGCAAGGCAGTCAGCCGCCTGTGGCTGCAGAGCATGACGCCTCAGGCCATCCGCGACGGCTTCGCCGCGCTGCGCTCCGACGCGCAGATGCTGCCGCTGGCCGACGCCGCGCGCTGCCGCTCCGAGGCCGACTGGCTGGTGGGCATCAACGGCACGCGGGCCATGACGGCCTTCAACTCGCGCGACGGCGGCTTCTTCCTCACCACCGTGGGGCGCGTGCAGACGCCCACGCTGTCCATCGTGGTCGAGCGCGAGGAGAAGATCCGCAAGCACGTCTTCCGCGACTACTGGGAGATCCGCGCCGAGTTCGGCGCCGACGCCGGCACCTATGCCGGCAAGTGGTTCGACCCGAAGTGGAAGAAGGACGAGAACGATCCCGAACGCCGCGCCGACCGCCTGTGGACCGCCGCCGAGGCCCAGGCCATCGCCGACGCCGTACGCGGCATGAGCGGCACGGTGAGCGAGGAGTCCAAGCCCTCCACCCAGTCCAGCCCCGGCCTCTACGACCTGACCACGCTGCAGCGCGAGGCCAACTCGCGCTTCGGTTTCTCGGCCAAGACCACGCTGGGCCTGGCCCAGGCGCTGTACGAGAAGCACAAGGCCCTGACCTATCCGCGTACCGACTCGCGCGCGCTGCCCGAGGATTACGTGAGCGTGGTCAAGGACACGATGAAGGTCCTGGCCAACGAAGACATGCCCGGCCCGCTGCGTGAGCTGGCGGGCCACGCGCGCAAGGCGCTGGACGAGGGCTACGTGAAGCCCAACAAGCGCATCTTCGACAACGCCAAGGTGTCGGACCACTTCGCCATCATCCCGACGCTGCAGACGCCCAAGAGCCTGACCGAAGCCGAGGCCAAGCTCTACGACATGGTGGTCAAGCGCTTCCTGGCGGTCTTCTACCCGCCGGCGGAGTTCCAGGTCACCACGCGCATCACCAAGGTGGCGGCGCAGGGCAGCGAGCACCATTTCCAGACCAACGGCAAGGTCCTGGTCAAGCCGGGCTGGCTGGCCGTCTACGGCAAGGAAGCCCAGGACGACGACGCCACGCTCGTGGCGGTGAAGCCCGGGGAGAAGGTGGTCAACGAGGAGGTCGAGGTCCACGCGCTGAAGACCAAGCCACCCGCCCGCTACACCGAGGCCACGCTGCTGTCTGCCATGGAAGGCGCCGGCAAGCTCATCGACGACGAGGAGCTGAAGGCCGCCATGCAGGAGAAGGGCCTGGGCACGCCGGCCACGCGTGCAGCCATCATCGAAGGCCTGATCCTGGAGAAGTACATGGTGCGCGAGGGCCGTGATCTGATCCCCACCGCCAAGGCTTTCCAGCTGATGACCCTGCTGCGCGGCCTGGGCGTGGAGGACCTGACCAAGCCCGAGCTGACCGGAAACTGGGAATACCAGCTCAGCCAGATGGAGCGCGGCAAGCTCAGCCGCGAGGCCTTCATGGACGAGATCGCGCAGATGACCCAGCGCATCGTCGCCAAGGCCAAGGAATACGACCGCGACACCATCCCCGGCGACTACGCGACGCTCACCGCGCCCTGCCCCAACTGCGGCGGCGTGGTGAAGGAGAACTACCGCCGCTTCACCTGCACGGGCAAGGACGGGGCCGAACCCTGCGGCTTCTCCATCAGCAAGATCCCCGGCTCGCGCAGCTTCGAGCTGCCCGAGGTGGAGCAGTTCCTGCGCGACAAGAAGATCGGCCCGCTGGAAGGCTTCCGCTCCAAGGCCGGCTGGCCCTTCACGGCCGAACTGAAGCTCGCGTTCGACGACGAGATCAAGAACTACAAGCTGGAGTTCGATTTCGGCGAGGACGCCAAGGCCGAAGAAGGCGGCGAGGTGGACTTCAGCGGCCAGGAGTCGCTGGGCAGCTGCCCGAAGTGCAAGGGCAGCGTGTTCGAGCACGGCACCAGCTACGCCTGCCAGCACGCGGTCTCCGCGCCCGTCACCTGCGACTTCAAGAGCGGCAAGATCATCCTGCAGCAGCCCGTGGCGCGCGAGCAGATGAGCAAGCTGCTGTCCACCGGCAAGACCGACCTGCTGGAGAACTTCGTCTCCGCGCGCACGCGGCGCAAGTTCAAGGCGCGCCTGGCCTACGACGCGAAGGAAGGCAAGGTCATCTTCGAGTTCGAGCCGCGCGCGGCCAAGGCGCCGGCCAAGAAGACGGCGGCGAAGAAGGCCGCGGCCAAGGACGCTGCGTAAGCGGAGCACCGACTTGCGGCCGCCCGCCGAGGAGATCGAATCGATCTGGGCCGGCATGCCGCGTGGGGCGGTGGCCGCCTACCTTGCCCTGGGCCTGTGGGTCGCCGCAGCCCCGCCCCTGATGCTCGCGCTGGGTGGCTGGCTGGACTGGGACGGGCTGGACGAACCCTGGAGCGGCCACGCGCGGCTGCTGGCCGGCGTGGCGGTCGCGCTGGCCATCGGCGCTCTGATGATGCGCCCCGCCTTCTGGCGCAACCTCGCGCGCGAACGGCGGCCGGCCATGCGCCTGTCCACGCTGCTGCTGGGCCTGCCCCTGATGACCGGGCTGCTGTGGCTGTGCGCCTGGCAGACCGCGGAACATGCCGGCGCGCTCGGCATCGTGGCCACGGGCACGCGCCGGTCCGACCCCGGCATCGTGCGACAGCTCGGCCGCGACGGCGAAGCGCGCGACTGCCGCCACGGCGCATGGGTCAGCTGGAACAACGGCGCACCGCGCCGGCACTGCATCTCGAGCGCCGAGGCCGATGAGCTCAAGAAGGACATGGCGGTCAGCCGCAGCGTCTGGAACGGCGCATCCGGCACCGTGCGCTCGACCACCCTTCGGCCGCCGGCCGGCCTCTCGCTGCGCGCCGAGCTGGCCCACACGCGCCAGGCGCTGAACCCGCTCGCGGTCTTCGTGCTGATCCCGGCCTCCGTCGCCTGGGCGGTATGGCTGTGGACCCTGGGCAAGCACCGGTTCATCTACCTGGGCATCATCCTGGCCGCCTGGGGCGGCTATTTCGCGCTGCCCGCCTGACCACCAACCGCACCATGAGCGACCCGACCTACGAGTTCTACTGGGAAGACTTCACCACCGGCTTCGTGCGCGAGTTCGGCCCCGTCACCGTCGAGGCCGCCGCCATCGTCGACTTCGCGCGCCAGTTCGATCCCCAGCCCTTCCACCTGAGCGAGGAAGCCGGCCGCGCCTCGCTCTTCGGCGGCCTGGCCGCCAGCGGCTGGCACACCGCGTCGCTGACCATGCGGCTGATGTGCGACGGCATCATCAACAAGTCCGCCAGCCTGGGATCGCCGGGCCTGGAGGGCCTGAAGTGGCTCAAGCCCGTGCTGGCCGGCGACCAGCTGCGCGCCCGCATGATCGTCCTGGGCTCGCGCCCGATGAACAGCAAGCCGCACGTCGGCCTGGTGCACACGCGATGGGAAACGCTGAACCAGCGCGATGAGCTGGTGATGACCATCGAGAGCTGGGCGATGTTCCGGCGGCGCACGCCGGGCACCCCGCCGGCGGCCTGATTCAAGCGGGCTTCGTCTCGATCACTTCCTCGATCTCCGGCCGCATCGAGCTCATCGCCGCCTGGCCGAAGATGGTCGCGAAGGCCACGTCCTTCGCGTCTCCGCCGGTGCCGATGCGCACCAGCCGGTCCACCGGCGCCAGGCCCGTCGGGTCGAACAGCACCCAGCGCCCGCGCGTGGGATCGTCAGGGTCGCCGAGGTAGGCCTCGAAGATCGCATGGAAGTCCGGCGGCGGTTCGTCGAACTTCACGTAGCCCACCACCAGCCGCGCCGGGATGTTCAGCGCACGGCAGAAGGCGATGCCGACGTGGGCGAAGTCGCGGCACACCCCGGCGCGATTGGCCAGGGTGTCGCGCGCCGTGGTGGTCGCGTCCGAGCTGCCGATCTCGTACTGGATGTGCTCGCGTATCCACTGCGTGATGGCCTCGACGCGCTTGAGGCCCGGCTCGATCTGGCCGAAGGTGCGCAGCGCCGTGCGGCCCAGCAGGTCGGACTCGCAATAGCGTGTGGGCACCAGGTGGTGCAGCACCTCGTCGGGCAGCGCGGCCACGGGTAGCTCGACCAGCGTCGGATCGGGATCGGGCGCGTGCAGCCGCACGCGGGCGCGGTAGCGCACGTTCAGCGGGCCGGGCATCGCATGCACGCGGGCGAAACGGTTGGTCGACCCGGGATGCGCGCCGTGGCGGATGCGCAGCGCAGGGCTGACCTTGAAGGTCTCCGACAGCACCGTCTGCTGCGGCGTCTGCGAAGCCTCGATCTGGAACAGGAAGTCGGTCTCGGCACGAACCTCGTACTGCAGCTCGCAGTCGATCTCGAACAGGCGCGAGCCGGCCCGCGATTCGCGGGACTTCGGATCGGCGGCCGGGGCGGCCGCCTCGACGGGGGAGAGGACACTGCTCATGGCGGTTGGACGGTCGGGTTGTTCAGCCGCCATTGGGCAGCCGCGCCCGCGGGGCGTCTGTCGGCGGGCCGCATCGCATCCTGTCAGCCGCGGCCGACAACCGGACCGCCCGCGCGCCGACGCACCAATTGCGTGTAGGCCGCTGCACGATGCGGTGCGCGCGGCCCATGATGTGCAACCCCGTTCCACCGCAGCGCCGATGACCCGACCCACCCACCCGCCCTTCCTCCGTCTTGCCTTCGCCTGCTGCGTGCTCGCCGCGGTCGCCGCATCCGCGCGGGCCGCACCGACCACCGAGCAGCGACGCAGCGCGGCCGAGCGCACCGCGCGCAGCGACGGCAACGACTGCGTCGCCGCGCGACCCTTCTACTGGGAAATCGGCGACGCGAAGCAGGCCCTGGCCCAGGGCGGTGTCGGCGAGCGGGCACCGGCCGCGGATCAGGTGATGGCCATCGCCTCGGCCTCCAAGTGGCTGTACGCGTCCTGGGTGCTGGAAAAGCGCGGCGGCAAGCTGGGCGACGAGGACATCGAGCTGCTGACCTTTCGCAGCGGGCGCACCCATTTCCTGACCTGCGGCCGGCGGCAGAACGTGCAGGACTGCGAAGGCAACCTGCTCAACGGCCGCAACCGCGTCGACCGCAAGACCGCCGGCCTCTTCGACTACAACAGCGGTCACATGCAGCACCACGCGATGCTGATGGGGCTGGGCCCGCTGCGGGGGCCAGCGCTGGCCGCCGCCATCCGCGAGCCGCTGGGCACCAGCATCCCCGCGGACTACACCCAGCCGCTGCTGGCCGGCGGCGCGACCGGCTCGGCCGCGGGCTACGCCGATTTCCTGCGCCGCGTGCTCTCGGGCAAGCTGCGCATGCGCGAGGCCCTGGGCACCCACGCCGTCTGCACCAACCCCAAGACCTGCCCGCAGGCCGCGGGCACGCCCATCCCGGACAGCGAAAGCTGGCACTACTCGATCGGCCACTGGGTGGAGGACGACCCCAAGACCGGCGACGGCGCCTACAGCAGCGCCGGGCTCTTCGGCTTCTACCCGTGGATCGACGCCGGCAAGTCCTTCTACGGCGTGCTGGCCCGCGAATCGCGCGACGGCTCGCTGTCGCGCGACCCGGCGCGCCAGCCCTATGTGCAGTCGGTGGAGTGCGGCCGGTTGATCCGCAAGGCCTGGCTGAGCGGCCAGCCGCAATAGCCGAGGCGGCGCGCGGCCCGCGGGCGGTTTGAGACAATCCGGGGCATGAATGCCCAGACTTCCACGCCCGACGACGTCCCGGCCCTGATGCAGCGCCTGGGCGAGGCCGCCCGCGCCGCGGCCACCCGCATGGCTGCCGCCTCCACCGCGGCGAAGAACGACGCCCTGCTGGCCCTGGCCCGGCTCATCCGCGAGCAACGCGCCGCGCTGCAGGCCGCCAACGCCAAGGACATCGCCGCCGCCGAGGCAGCCGGACTGGCCGCGCCGATGGTCGACCGCCTGCGCCTGACCGACAAGGTGGTCGAGACCATGGCCCAGAACGGCGAGGAAGTCGCCGCCCTGCCCGACCCGGTGGGCGAGATCACCAACATGCGCCGCCGGCCCACCGGCATCTCGGTGGGCCAGATGCGCGTGCCGCTGGGCGTCTTCGGCATGATCTTCGAGAGCCGGCCCAACGTGACGATCGAAGCCTCCGCGCTGGCCATCAAGAGCGGCAACGCCGCGATCCTGCGCGGCGGCTCGGAAGCCATCCATTCCAACCTGGCTCTGTGGAAGCTGGTGCAGCAGGCGCTGGCCGAAGCCGGCCTGCCGCCCGAGGCCGTGCAGTTGGTGCCCACCACCGACCGCGCCGCCGTCGGCGAGCTGATCGCGATGCCGCAGTACGTGGACGTCATCATCCCGCGCGGCGGCAAGGGCCTGATCGAACGCATCAGCCGCGAGGCCAAGGTGCCGGTGATCAAGCACCTGGACGGCAACTGCCACGTCTACGTCGACGCCGAAATCGACCTGGCCCAGGCGGTGAGCGTCACCGACAACGCCAAGACCCAGAAGTACAGCCCGTGCAACGCTGCCGAATCGCTGCTGGTGCACGAGAAGAGCGCCGCCGCCTTCCTGCCCGCCATCGGCCGGATCTTCGCGGACAAGGGCGTGGAGATGCGCTGCGACGCCGGCGCCAAGGCCATCCTGTCGGACGTGCCCGGCGCCAGGGTGGTGGACGCCACCGAGCAGGACTGGAGCGAGGAATACCTGGCCCCCATCATTTCGGTCAAGCTGGTCAAGAGCGTGGACGAGGCCATCGCCCACATCAACCGCTACGGCTCCCACCACACCGACGCCATCCTGACCACCAATCATCCGAACGCCATGCGTTTCGTGCGCGAGGTGGATTCGGCCAGCGTGATGGTCAATGCGAGCACGCGTTTTGCTGACGGGTTCGAGTACGGGCTGGGCGCCGAGATCGGCATCAGCACCGACAAATTCCATGCGCGCGGCCCGGTCGGGCTGGAAGGGCTCACCTCACTGAAGTTCGTGGTGCTGGGGCAAGGCGAAGGCCGCCGCTGATACCCAAGTACGAAACGTGATCCCGACGTGATACGCAAGGCACTCGTCCTCTTCTCCGGTGGCCAGGACTCCACCACCTGCCTGGCCTGGGCCCTGACCCGCTTCGAGCGCGTCGAGACCATCGGCTTCGACTACGGCCAGCGCCACCGCATCGAGCTGGACTGCCGCGGCGTGATCCGCCAGGAGATCGCCTCGCGCTTCCCGCAGTGGGCCGGCAAGCTGGGCGAGGACCACCTGCTGGACCTGTCGCTGATCAAGCATCTGGGCAGCTCGGCCCTGACCGAGGACCGGGCGATCGAGATGCAGGCCAACGGCCTGCCGAACACCTTCGTGCCGGCGCGCAACCTGCTGTTCCTGACCAGCGCCGCCGCCCTGGCCTACCGCCGCGGGCTGGACGCACTGGTCGGCGGCATGTGCGAGACCGACTACTCCGGCTATCCCGACTGCCGCGACAACACGCTGAAGGCCCTGCAGGTTGCCCTGAGCCTGGGCCTGGACGCACCGATGACGGTGGAGACGCCCCTGATGTTCCTGACCAAGGCCCAGACCTGGACGCTGGCGCGCCAGCTCGGCGGCGCGGCCCTGGTGAACCTGATCGTCGAGCACACCCACACCTGCTACCTGGGCGAACGCGGCAAGCGCTTCGACTGGGGCTACGGATGCGGCGCCTGCCCGGCCTGCGAGCTGCGCAAGAACGGCTGGGAAACCTACCGGCAGACCTGAGCGCTACAGGATCAGGCCTTCGTGCTGCTCCAGCAGCGCGCGCCGGGTCGTCGCGCCGGACAGGCGCTCCAGCCACCACGATTGCGCCTTGCCCATCACCGGCCCCACCTGCCGCCAGGCGTAGTGCAGCTTGCCGATGCGCGGCGGCTGGTCGGTCTGCTTGCGCACCAGGCGGCCGGCCTCGACGTGGCGGCGCACCAGCGGCTCGGGCAGGAAACCGCAGCCCAGGCCGCGCAGCTGGGCTTCCAGCTTGGCGGCCATCGACGGCAGGGTCAGCACGTCCTGGCCGGGCAGCACGCCGATGGTCACGGGCTGCAGCTCTCGCGCGGTATCGGCCACGGTGATGATGCGGTGGGCGGCCAGCGTCTCCACGCTCAGCGGCTCGGGCATCTCGGCCAGCGCATGGTGCGGGGCCACGGTCAGGATGAATTCCATCTCGCCCAGCGGTTCGCACTGGATGCCGGGGCTGGTGACCTCCACCGCGACGCCGATGGCGATGTCGGCCTGGCCGGACTGCAGGGCCTCCCAGGTGCCGGACAACACCTCGTTGCGCAGCTTGATGCGCGTGGGCGGGCCCGCGGGCGAAGTGGTGTCGTCGCGCAGCGCGTAGAAGGCCTCCATCAGGTCGAACATCGCGCGCGGCGCGATCGCGTTGTCCACGGCGATGGTCAGCTGGGTCTCCCAGCCCGAGGCCACCCGGCGCACGCGGTTGGCCACGGCGTCGATCTGCTGCAGCAGCCGGCGGCCTTCGCGCAGCAGCTCCTCGCCGGCCGCCGTCAGCTGGGCGTTGCGCGAGCGGCGGTCGAAGAGCAGCACGTCCAGCGCGTCCTCCAGCTGGCGCACGCTGTAGGTCAGCGCGGAGGGCACCTTGCCCAGCTCGCGCGCGGCCGCGGCGAAGCTGCCGGTGCGCGCGATGGTGTCCATCATGGCGAGCGCCTCGGGGGTCAGCACATTGCGGCGGTCGGCCATCTCGTCTCCAGGGGCGTCTTCAAAGCCGTTGAATGATGCCATCAAGGGCGGGCGGCTCATGAACCCAAGTTGCGCTCCTACAGTGACTCCATCGACGCAGCACATGCGCCATTGCACTGAAAGGAGCACACGATGATCACCCTTCGCCGTTCCGCCGAACGCGGCCACGCCGACCACGGCTGGCTCGACAGCTATCACAGCTTCTCCTTCGCCGACTACTACGACCCGGCCCACATGGGATGGGGCAACCTGCGCGTCATCAACGAGGACCGCGTGGCCCCGGGCCGCGGCTTCGGTGCCCACGGCCACCGCGACATGGAGATCGTCTCCTACGTGCTCGATGGCGAGCTGGCTCACAAGGACAGCCTGGGTACCGGCGCTTCGATCCGTCCGGGCGAAGTGCAGCGCATGAGCGCAGGCACGGGCGTGCAGCACAGCGAGTTCAACAACGACCTGCGCAAGACCACGCACTTCCTGCAGATCTGGCTGCTGCCCAAGGAAAGGGGCATCAAGCCCGGCTACGAGCAGAAGGCCTTCGCCGAGGAAGAGAAGCGCGGTCGCCTGCGCCTGGTCGCCGCCCCGGATGGGCGTGACGGCGCGCTGACGATCCACGCCGACGCGGCCATCTACGCCGGGCGCTTCGATGGCGCCGAGCAGGCGACACTGGAGCTGGATCCCAAGCGCCTGGCCTACGTCCACGTGGCCCGCGGCGCGGTCACCGTCAACGGCCAGGCCCTGGCCACCGGCGACGCGGTGCAGGTCGAGGACGAGAGCCGGCTGGAGTTCAGCGCCGGCCAGGATGCCGAGGTGCTGGTCTTCGACCTCGCGCATTGAGCGCGGCACGAGGGCCCGCGATGCGGGCCCTTTTTCACCCAGACCCACCATCTCAGGAAGAGAAGCCCATGCCCGCCACCTCCCCCGTCAAGCTGCTCGTCATCTCCGGCAGCGCCCGCCAGGGTTCGTTCAACGGCCTGCTGGCCCGCGCCGGAGCACGCCTGGCCGAAGCGGCCGGCGCCGAGGTCACGCCCGTGGACCTGCGCGCGCTGGAGCTGCCGGTCTACGACGGCGACCTGGAGGCCGCGCAGGGCGTGCCGGAAGGCGCACGCCGGCTGCTGAAGCTGCTGCACGGGCACGACGGCATCCTGCTGTCCAGCCCCGAGTACAACTCGCTGCCCACACCGCTGCTGCTCAACAGCTTCGACTGGCTGTCGCGCCTGCCGGCGCAGGACGGGCTGCCCTCGGGCACCGCGGTGACGGCAGGCAAGGTGGCCGGCATCCTGGCGGCTTCGCCCGGCGCCTTCGGCGGCGTGCGGGCCCTGCCCATCGTGCGCCAGTACCTGCAGAACAACTTCGGCATGCTCGTGATCCCCGAGCATTTCGCGCTGGCCCAGGCGCACACCGCCTTCGACGCGAACGGCGAGCTGCCGTCGGAGGCGCATCGCAAGGCGCTGGCCCGCGTGGTCAACGGACTGGTGCGCGTGGCTGCAGCCGTGAAGACGGACTGAGCACGCAGCATCAGAAAGCGAAACGCCCGGCAAGCCGGGCGTCCTTCATGCGGTGCGAAGCCCGGCGGTCAGCGCTCGCCCTGCACCGTCGCGGTGGACATGCTCTTGGACAGTCCCAGCAGGTTCAGGCGCAGCTCCTCGGGCACGGCCGGGCCGGTGTAGATGCGCAGGAAGATCTGGTACATCAGCTCGGCGTTCGGCGTGTTCATCGAGTTCTGGCCGTTCTCCAGCACGATGGGCTTGCCGTTGAACAAGGTCATGATGCCCTTGCCGGGCACCCAGTCGATGTTGACGACGTCGCCCTTGTTGACCTTGTGCAGGCCGCCGTAGACCGAGCCGATGATGCCGATCTCGTTGATCAGCGTCTTGAACTCGGTGTCCGTCGTCACGAGCTTGAAGTCGCCGACGAAGTAGCGAGAGATGGTCGCCCCGGGGATTTCCTTCAGCACGTAGATCGTGATGCGCTTGGGGCCGGGCTGCTTGACCAGTCCTTCGAGCGTGGTCTCCTTCTTGCCCACGTACACCGCCTGCACGTCGGTCTTGAAATAGCCGCGCTTGCGAAAGCCCGCGCCGTTGAGCACCAGCTTCTGGCCGCCGACCGTGACCGCGTCATCGAGCTGGACGCTCTCGACTTCCAGGGCATGGGCCCAAACCGGCATCGCCAAGGCCAGGGCGGACATCGTTTTGACTATCCAACTGCGCATGAAGCGTCTCTCCTAGTTTTTGCCGCCTGATGGATCACGAGCGGTGGCGGCTGCCCCTCGGACGGGGTACGGGATTGGACCAGAAACTCACTGCTTCTCCGGCTCCGCGTCTCGCATGCTGCTCGATTTGCCCAACAAGTTGGCACGCAGTTCCTCGGGCGTCTTCGCGCCCACGTACATGCGCATGAAGATGCGGTACATCAGCTCATTGTTCAGGTACGGCGGCTGGCCGGGCAGCGTCAGCGCGCGGCCGTTCAGCGTGGACGTGATGCCCTTGCCGGGCACCCAGTCGATGTTGACGACGTCGCCCTTGGACACGTGGTGGATCGTCCCGTAGATCGAGCCGATCGCACCGACCTCGTTGATCAACGACTTGAACTCCTCCTTCGTCGCTGCCTGCTCGAAGTCGGACACGAAGTAGCGCGCGATGATCGAGCCCGGTATGTCGCGCAGCAGCGTGAGCTGAATGCGCTTGGCGCCGGGCAGGGCCTCGATGCCCTCCAGCGTGCTGCGCTTCTCGCTCAGGTAGATCGCGGTCACGTCCGTGCGGAAGAAGGCCCGCTTGCGCAGGCCCACGCCGTTGAGCACGACCTTGTTGCCCTCGACCTGGTAGGCGTCCTCGACGGGGATGCCATCGACGCGGGCGCCGACCGCGGCATGGGCCGCGGACAGGCCCATCAGCCAAGCCAGACCGGTTTGCAAACATCGCCGCACGTGACTGCCCTCGGAGGTGTTCGACGCGCGGGGTCGGGCGGCCCTCAAGCTGCCACAGCACCCGCCCGGATCACTGAATCGGCATCGCGAAGTTCAGCCAGACGGCCGTGCCTTCGGGACGGTCGACAGCGGAGAACTCCTTCAGCACACGGGCTTCCATCAGCATTTCGCCTGCGCCCTTGATATAGGCGACGGCCGGGCCGGCGGCAAATACCTGGCCTCGACGGCCCAGCGTGTGTTTCTGGAAATCGTCCGGAGCATCCGAACCGTTGTACGTATCCTTGGTCGTTTGCACCACGGCATACCCGGCCACACCCACCCGGAATGCATCCGAGAGCGATTTCATGAAGGACATGTCCAGGTTCACATAGCTGCCCGACCGGTAATCGGTGTCCGTGTTCTTCGTATTCATACTGAAAGACAACCGGGCGCCGAAATCGAAACCTTCGCCGATGTGGCTGTATTGGACCGAGGGACGGAAGGTATAGAACTTGCCGGCGCTTGGGTTGGCCAAACGTTTTTCGCTGTAGTTGCCCGTGGGCAGAATCACCGTTGGCACGAAGAGAATCTGGTCCGGGTCACGATTCCAGCGGAACACCGGGGCGATTTCCAAATCGCCCACGCCGAACTTCTTGCCCGTGCCGTCATTCTGGGCCGTCGCCGCATCTGCATTCGCGGCAGTGCGCACCGTCGCGGTAACCGCGGGCACAAACCCGCTCGGGATATTCGTCAGCGTGATGTTGCCTACGCTGGCGGTAACGTCCGATTGCTTCTCGATCAGAGGGAGCAGCGCGGTGGCTCCCACCGTCGCGCCGAGGAACTGGGTCGTGCTCATGTACAGAATACGCGGCATCAGGCCGCGCACCCGCAGGTCGATGCGCGAGTTGACTTCGATTGCTGCGGAAGACGTCAAAAAGGACGGGCTCAGCGGACCACGCGTCCTGACCTCCGTACCGTAGTCCTTCTTGGCGGAATACGAGTAGGCACTGACCTGTATATACAGCCCCGGATCAACCGGCGCCGACATGTCCGCGCCACCAATCCCCGGCGCATACCGCAGGTCGTAATTCTCGGTGGCCGCGGCTCCTCCACAGATGCCGGCCAGTACTGCAAACGAAACGCTCGTGCGAGCGAGAACCTTTTTGGCGTTCCTCATGCAAGCTCCTAGTCCCGATGGGGACGCTGAAATGAGTTTCGAGGTTATCGGGCAGGCGGATACCTTCAGTAGCTCAGGAAAGCCCGGATAAGCCGCGCATTTCACGCTTTTCCTACGCAAACTGCCTAACAGGCGCGGCGAAATAGACCTGCCCGGGCGGCCGGTTGTCTCCGGCACACAACAGGCGCGCGCCTGTCCGCGGGATCACCCGCAGACGCGGCGAAGCCCGACGTCAGCGTCCCGACCCGTCGTGCAGCCGGCTGCTGCGCGGCACGCTGGCCAACAGGAACTCCATCTGGTCGGCCAGGATGCGGCGGCCGCGCAGGATCATGTCCTCGTGCAGGCTCGGCACGTAGGGCAGGTACATGAGGCTCATGTTTGCCTCTTCCGGCGTGCGGTTGCCCTTGCGGCCGTTGCAGCCGCGGCAGGCGGTGATGCAGTTCATCCAGCTGTCGCGGCCGCCCCGCGAGGTGGGCTGGATGTGCTCGCGCGTCAGGTCGTCCTCGTCGAAGTTGCCGCCGCAGTAGGCGCAGACGCGGCGGTCGCGCGCGAAGAGCTTGGGATTGGACAGCGCCGGCTCCTGGCGCCAGGCGCGGCTGGGAATGGCACCGCGCACCGCGACGATGGCGTGCAGCTCGATGCGCGATTGCAGGCCGGTGCGACGTTGGATGCCGCCGCGCAGGATGACGATGGGATCCCCCAGCGTCCAGGCGATGCCGTCACTGGCGTAGATCACGGCCGCTTCCTTGGCCGAGATCCAGGCTTGCGGGCGTCCTGACACATCGAGTTGCAGCACATCCATACCAATCGCTCCTGCACGCAGCATAGTCAAGCATCATGAAACGCTCAACCGTCGCAGCTCATTGCGGCACGGATTTCTCCAGCGACATGCTTCCCGCAGCGGCCTCCTAGAATGGTTTCATGACTCAGGGCTCCTGGCGTACGCACATCCGTTCGGCGGCGAACCGCCTCGCCCTCGCTCTCGTGGCCTCCGGGGCACTGTGCGCCGGCCATGCCTGGGCAGCACCACCGCCCGAACCGGCGAAGAAGCCGGTGCCGGCTCCGGCGGCCGCGGAGCCGGCCTCGGACGCCGCCTCCGCACCGGCCCCCGTATCGGCCTCGGCCCAGCGCCTGTACGAGCGCGCCCGCACCCAGCTCGTGCAGGTGCGCACCCTGCTGCGCAGCCAGGACAGCCAGGCTTCGGTGGGCTCGGGTTTCTTCACCGGGCATGACGGGCTGATCCTGACGAACTATCACGTGGTCAGCATGGTCGCGTTGTCCCCGCAAAGCTACCGCCTGACCTATGCCGCCACCGACGGCCGCGAGGGCCAACTCGAGCTGCTGGCATTCGACGCCGCCCACGACCTGGCCATCGTGCGCCCCAAGGCGCCGGCCGCCGCGAGCAGCGCGGGGCTCGAGCTGCGTCCGTCCACCGTGCCCCTGGCCCAGGGCGAGCACATCTATTCGCTGGGCAATCCGCTGGACGTCGGCTTCGCGGTCGTCGAAGGCACCTACAACGGCCTGGTCGAGCGCAGCTTCTACCCAAGCATCTTCTTCAGCGGCTCGCTGAACCCCGGCATGAGCGGCGGACCGACGCTGGACGAGCAGGGCCGCGTGATGGGGATCAACGTCGCCACCCGGCTGGACGGCCAGCAGGTCAGCTTCCTGGTGCCGGCCCAGTACGCGATCGACCTGGTCGCCCGTGCCCGGCCAGCCAAGCCCATCACCGCACCCATCTACCCCGAGCTCACCCGCCAGCTGCTTGCCCACCAGGCGCACCTGACCGAGCGCTTCATGGCGCAGCCCTGGCGCAACCCCGGCCACCCGCGCTACCGCATCCCCGTGCCGCAGGAGACCTTCGTGCGTTGCTGGGGCGACAGTTCGCCCGCGGACGGCAAGGGGCTGATCTACGAGACCTCGGAGTGCTCGATGAACTCGGCCGTCTTCGTCAGCAACTCGCTGGAGACCGGCAGCCTGTCCATTCGCCACCAGACCTACGACGGCCGCCGCCTGGGCACGCTGCGTTTCGCGCGCCAGTACTCGAACAGCTTCCGCAACGAGCCCATGCAGGAGAACGGCGGCCGCCAGCGCACCGCCGCGCAGTGCCGCGAGCGCTACATCGACCGCGACGGCCTGCCGCTGCGCGCCGTCCTGTGCATCAGCGCCTACAAGAAGCTGCCCGGCCTGTACGACCTGACGGTGCTGGTGGCTACGCTGGACGCCAGGCAATCCGGCGCCCAGGGCCGTTTCGACGCACGCGGCGTGAGCTTCGACAACGCGCTGCGCCTGGCCGAGCACTACCTGGGCGGCTACGGCCTGGCCCGGCCGGTGCCCGCAGCTTCCCGTGCCCCGAAGGCGGAGGCCAGCCGATGAGCACGCCCCGCCCGACCCCGCTGGCGCTCATCGAGCGCCTGGATCGCGACGGCATGGTCGTGCGCGACGATCCCATCTACGCCTGGCCCGTGACGTTGGGCCGCAGCCTGGACTGCGACATCGTGCTGGACGACCCGCACGTCGCGGCCCGCCACGCGCGGCTGGACGAGCAGGGCGGCGTGCTGGTGCTGGAAGTGGGCCAGACCACCATCAACGGTGCCCACGTCGGCAACCGCCACCATGCCGGTGGCAGCCGGGTGGAACTCGCCGGCGGCGACGTCTGGCGCCTGGGCGCCACACGGCTGCGCGTGCGCCGCGCCGCCGACGCGCTGGCACCCGAGCGGCCGCTGTCCGAGCACGCCCTGGCCAGCTCCGCCCTGCACACCGCGCATCCGGCCGACTGGATGTCGCTGCTCGGCTGGCTGGTGCTGGTGCTGGGCTGGATGGCCGGGCAGCAGTGGCTGGACAGCGATCCCGGCCGCTCCGCCGCGTCGGGCCTCTACACGCTGCTGGGCGCGTCCTTCGGGCTGGCGGCCTGGGCGCTGCTGTGGAGCCTGGGCTCCAAGCTCTTCCAGGGTCGGCTGCAGTACCTCACCCACCTGCGCATCGCGCTCAAGTACACCCTGGCCTGGATGCTGGTGAGCTTCGTGCCGCCGGCGCTGTCCTTCGTCACCGGGCTGAGCGTGCTGTCGCGCATCTCCGATGTGCTGGGCATCGTGGTGATGTGCGCGCTGGTGTGGTCCCACCTGTGCGTGTTGCTGCCGGGGCGCCGGCGCATGCTGGCGCTGGGACTGGCCACGGCCTTCGTCGTCGGCACCGGCCTTGGCGGCTGGCTGCAGCACCAGCGCTCCGGCCGCTGGTTCAGCGAGCTCTACTCCGCCGCCCTGCTGCCCCCGGCCTTGCGGCTGGCACCGACCTCGGCCCCCGGCTCGCTGATCGACGACGCCCGCAAGCTGCGCGCTCCGCTGGACGAGCAGGTGCAGGAGGAGGCGAAGGACCAGGGCGGCGCCGCCGACGAGGCCGAGGACGCCGAAGACGGCGAGGACGCCCAGAAGGACGCCAAGGACTGAAGCGGGCGCCGCCACCACCTGCGTGGCGGCCCGCGTTTTCCCTAGGTCGCGCGAAATAGGGCGCGGACGGCGGCTCCCCACATCAAAAAAAAACTTTGGTGGGTCACACCACGGCCTTCCTTTTCTGCAAAATAGCACGACCGTTCGTTTTATTGACCACCCTTCGTGTCCACATTCCCTCCGGCCCTCGGCATCCCGGCTTCGGATGAGCATCGCTCAGCCGAGGACGGCGCGCGTCCGCGCAGCCGCCTGAGCCAGCAGAAGGGCCAGCAGACACGTGCCGCCATCCTGGACGCCGCCCTCGGCCTGGCCAGCCAGATGGGCATCGAGGGACTGTCGATCGGCGCGCTCGCCGAGGTCACCGGCATGAGCAAGTCGGGCGTCTTCGCCCACTTCGGCTCGCGCGAGGAACTGCAGATCTCGGTCATTCGCGAGTACCACAACCGCTTCGAGGAAGAAGTCTTCCTGCCCGCGATCAAGAAGCCGCGCGGCATGCCGCGCCTGCGGGCGCTGTTCGAGGGCTGGATCGGCCGCGTCGCCGCCGAGATCGACTCCGGCTGCATCTACATCAGCGGCGCCGTCGAGTTCGACGACCGTCCCGGCCCGGTGCGTGACGCGCTGGCCGCGATGGTGATGACCTGGCATGGCGCGATGACCCGCGCCATCCAGCTGGCCATCGACACCGGCGACCTGCTTCCCGATACGGATTCGGCCGCATTGCTGTTCGAGCTGCACGGCCTGATCCTTTCCCTGCACTACGACGCGCGCTTCCTGCGCTCGTCCACGGCAATCGTGCGTGCACACGCCTCCTTCGACAGGCTGGTGGCGTACTACGCGTCTTCTGCAGTGCGTCAAGCCACGCAGGAGTATGTTTCCCGTCCGGCGGCTACTGCGCGTGCGGCTCAGCCCCGTCTTTCCTCCAACTCAACCACACCCACGCCCCAGGAGTAGCTCGATGGCCACCTATACCCCGCCGCTGCGCGACATGCAGTTCCTGATTCACGAAGTCCTCGGTGCCGTCGATCACCTGAAGGCGATCCCCGGCTACGCGGACATCGACGCCGACACGATCAATGCCGTGCTGGAAGAAGGCGGCAAGTTCGCCTCCACCGTGCTGACCCCGCTGAACAAGGTGGGCGACCTGGAAGGCTGCAAGCTGAACCGCGACACCCACGAGGTGACCACTCCCACCGGCTTCAAGGAAGCCTACAAGCAGTACACCGAGAACGGCTGGTCGGCGCTGTCCGCCGATCCGCAGTGGGGCGGCCAGGGCCTGCCCCTGCTGGTCAACCAGGCCGTCTATGAAATGCTGAACTCGGCCAACCAGGCCTGGACCATGTACCCGGGCCTCAGCCACGGCGCCCACGCCGCCCTGGAAGCCCACGGCACCGACGAGCAGAAGGCCATCTACCTGCCCAAGCTGACCTCCGGCCAGTGGACCGGCACCATGTGCCTGACCGAGCCGCACTGCGGCACCGACCTGGGCCTGCTGCGCACGAAGGCCGAGCCGCAAGCCGATGGCACCTACAAGATCACCGGCCAGAAGATCTTCATCTCCGCCGGCGAACACGACTTCACCGAGAACATCGTCCACCTGGTGCTGGCCCGCCTGCCGGACGCGCCGGCCGGCTCCAAGGGCATCTCGCTGTTCGTGGTGCCCAAGTTCAAGGTCAACAAGGACGGCTCCATCGGCGAGCGCAATGGCATCTACTGCGGCGGCCTGGAGCACAAGATGGGCATCCACGGCAACGCCACCGCGCAGATGGTGCTGGAAGACGCCGTCGGCACGCTGGTCGGCCAGCCGCACCGCGGCCTGCCCGCCATGTTCGTGATGATGAACGGCGCCCGCCTGGGCGTGGGCAACCAGTCCCTGGGCCTGACCGAAGTCGCCTACCAGAACGCCGTGGCCTACGCGAAGGACCGCATCCAGATGCGCGCCCTGTCCGGCCCGAAGGCTCCGGACAAGCCGGCCGACCCCATCATCGTGCACCCCGACGTGCGCAAGATGCTGCTGACCGCCCGCGCCTACGCCGAAGGCGCCCGCGCCCTGGTGTACTTCACCGCGCTGGAGTTGGACAAGTCGCACAACCACCCCGACGAGGCCGTGCGCAAGGAGTCCGACGACACCGTCGCGCTGCTGACCCCCATCGTCAAGGCCTTCATCACCGACAACGCCTGGATCTCCACCACGCACTGCCAGCAGGTCTTCGGCGGCCACGGCTACATCCACGAGTGGGGCATGGAGCAGTTCGTGCGCGACGCGCGCATCAACATGATCTACGAAGGCACGAACACCGTGCAGTCGCTGGACCTGCTGGGCCGCAAGGTCCTGGGCGACGGCGGCACCAAGCTGCGCAAGTTCGGTGGCCTGATCCAGGCCTTCGTCGAGGCCGAGACCGGCAACGCCGACCTGAAGGAATTCGTCGGCCCCCTGGGCGAGCTGGGCATCAAGGTCAGCAAGTTCACGATGGAAATCGGCATGAAGGGCATGCAGAACCCCGACGAGGTCGGCGCTGCCGCCGTCGACTACCTGCGCGTGGTCGGTCACCTGGTCTACGCCTACTTCTTCGCCCGCATGGCCAAGGTCGCGCTGGAGAAGCAGAACTCCGGCGACCCGTTCTACAAGGCCAAGCTGACGACCGCCCGCTTCTACTTCGCCAAGCTGCTGCCCGAAGTCGAATCGCTGTTCGTCACCGCCCGCGCCGGCCTGAAGCCGCTGGCCGAGATGGACGAAGCCCTGTTCTGAACGGACAGGCAGGATGCGCGGAAGGCGGCGGCTGCAAGACCGTCCTGCCCCGCCCCCCCGCATCCGGCACAGGAAGTACGAGCCAGACGACGACGGTCCCGAGGAGTACACATGCACCGTTCCTTCTGGCCCTCGCTGGCCGCGGCGGCCTTTCTGGCCGCCGCCGGCTCCAGCTGCGCTCAAACCACGCCCGTGGGCGTGTGGAAGACCATAGACGACAAGTCGAAGAAAGAGAAATCGCTGATCCGCATCACCGAAACGGGAGGCGTGCTCAGCGGCAAGGTGGAGAAGATCCTCGATCCGGAAGCCAAGGACGCGAAGTGCGACGCCTGCTCCGATGAGCGGAAGAACCTGCCCGTCGTGGGGCTCACCGTCATCCGCAACGTCAGGCACAACGACAAGGACGCCGAACTCTGGGACGGGGGCGACATCCTCGATCCGAAGACCGGCAGCGTGTATCGCGTGCGCATGAAGCCCCTGGAAGGCGGCAGCAAGTTGGAAGTGCGCGGCTATTTCGGCGCGCCGATGTTCGGCCGGTCGCAGACCTGGATCCGAATCGAGTAAGCAGTCAGGTTTTCGGACATCTCAGAAATCCCCGCAGTGCGCTGATCGGCGCAAAGCACAAACTGGAGAGCACAAAGTGAGTCGATTCAACGTACGCAAAGTCGCCGTGCTGGGCGCGGGCGTGATGGGCGCGCAGATCGCGGCCCATCTGGTCAACGTGAAGGTGCCGGTCGTCCTCTTCGACCTGCCCGCCAAGGAAGGCCCGAAGAACGGGATCGTGACCAAGGCCGTCGACGGCCTGAAGAAGCTCAAGCCCTCGCCGCTGGGCACCGTCGACGACGCCGCGCTGATCCAGCAAGCCAACTACGAAGAGCACCTGGAGCTGCTGCGCGACTGCGACCTCGTGATCGAGGCCATCGCCGAGCGCCTGGACTGGAAGGAAGATCTGTACAAGAAGATCGCTCCCTTCGTGAACGAGAAGGCCATCCTGGCCACCAACACCTCCGGCCTGTCCATCACCGCGATGGCCGACGTGCTGCCCGAACAGCTGCGCTCGCGCTTCCTGGGCATCCACTTCTTCAACCCGCCGCGCTACATGTACCTGGTCGAGCTGATCCCGACCAAGTACACCGACGGCGTGGTCGTCGACCAGCTCGAAGGCTTCGTCACCACCACGGTGGGCAAGGGCGTCGTGCGCTGCGCCGACAGCCCCAACTTCATCGCCAACCGCGTGGGCGTGGCCGGCCTGCTGCTGACCATGATCGAGGTCAAGAACCACGGCCTGGGCTACGACGTCGTCGACGACCTGACCGGCAAGAAGATGGGCCGCGCCTCGTCGGGCACCTACCGCACCTGCGACGTGGTGGGCATCGACACCATGGCCCACGTGATCAAGACCCTGCAGACCGGCTGCGTCGGTGACCCCTTCCATGCCGCCTTCGCCACGCCGGCCGATGTGACCGCGCTGCTGGAGAAGGGCCATTTCGGCCAGAAGACCAAGGCCGGCTTCTACAAGAAGGACGGCAAGCAGATCCTGCAGTTCGACCTGAAGTCCGGTGAGTACGTGCCCGCCGGCGGCAAGGCCGACAAGGAAGTCGCCGACATCCTGAAGAAGCCCGCCGCCGAGCGCCTGAAGGCGCTGCGCGAGTCCGCCAACCCGCAGGCCCAGTTCGTGTGGGCCATGCTGCGCAACGCCTTCCACTACGCCGCCGTGACGGTCGAAGGCATCGCCGACACCTGCCGCGACGTGGACCTGGCCATGCGCTGGGGCTACGGCTCCAAGCAGGGCCCCTTCGAGATCTGGCAACAGGCCGGCTGGAAGCAGGTCGCCGAATGGGTGAAGGCCGACATCGACGCCGGCAAGGCCGTCTCCACGGCCCCGTTGCCCGCCTGGGTGTTCGACGGCCGCGATGGCGTGCACACGGCCGAAGGCTCCTGGAGCCCGTCCAAGAAGACCTACGTGCCGCAGCGCGACCTGCCCGTCTACCAGCGCCAGTACTTCCGCGAGGACGTGGTGGGCTCCGGTGCGCCGGACGCCGCCACCGCCGGCAAGACCCTGCACGAGGACGCCGCGATCCGCCTGTGGACGCTGGACGACGAGGTGGTCATCGCCTCCATCAAGTCCAAGATGCACACCATCAGCGCCGAAGTCACCGCCGGCCTGACCAAGGGCCTGGAGCTGGCCGAAGCCAGCTACAAGGGCCTGGTGATCTGGTCGCAGGACGGCCCCTTCTCCGCCGGTGCCGACCTGCAGTCCATGATGCCTGCCTTCATGCAAGGCGGCGGCAAGGCCATCGCCCCGTTCGAGAAGGCCCTGCAGGACTTCATGCTGAGCCTGCGCTACAGCAACGTGCCTTCGGTGGCTGCGGTCCACGGCCTGGCCCTGGGCGGCGGCTGTGAACTCGCCGTGCACGCCTCGCGCCGCGTGGCCGCGATGGAAAGCTACGTCGGCCTGGTGGAAGTGGGCGTGGGCCTGATCCCCGGCGGCGGCGGCCTGGCCTACCTGGCCCGCCGCGCGGCCGAGCAGCTGGAGCCCTCCAAGGGCGTGTCCGGCCAGCTCGGCGGCGACCTGGTCGGCTTCGTCAAGGAAGGCTTCCAGGCTGCGGCCATGGCCAAGGTGGCGACCTCCGCCATCGAGGCCCGCCAGTACGGCTACCTGCTCGAAGGCGACGTGATCGTCCCGAACAAGGACGAGCTGCTGTACGTGGCCATCGCCCAGGTCAAGGCCCTGCACGAGTCGGGCTACCGCGCCCCGGCCAAGCGCCTGTTCCCGGTTGCCGGCCGCAACGTGAAGGCGACCCTGCAGTCGACGCTGATCAACATGCGCGACGGCGGCTTCATCTCGCAGCACGACTACTACATCAGCTCGTGCATCGCCGACGTGCTGACCGGCGGCGACGTCGACTACGGCACCCTGGTGAGCGAGGAATACCTGCACGCCCTGGAGCGCAAGCACTTCTGCACGCTGCTGGACAACCCCAAGACGCAAGAACGCATCATGGGCATGCTGTCCACCGGCAAGCCCGTGCGCAACTGATCGATCGGAGCACCCAACATGACGCAACTCAAAGACGCCTACATCGTCGCAGCCACCCGTAGCCCGATCGGCAAGTCCGGCCGTGGCGTGTTCAAGAACACGCGCCCCGACGACCTCCTGGTCGCCACCATCAAGAGCGCCCTGGCCCAGGTGCCCAACCTGGACCCGGCCTCGATCGAAGACGCCATCATCGGCTGCGCGATGCCCGAGGGCGAGCAGGGCATGAACGTGGCGAAGATCGCCGCGCTGCTGGCCGGGCTGCCCAAGACCGTCGCCGGCGTGACGATCAACCGCTTCTGCGCCTCCGGCATCACCGCCGTCTCCATGGCCGCCGACCGCATCCGCGTCGGCGAGGCCGAGGTGATGATCGCCGGTGGTGTGGAGTCCATGTCCATGGTCCCCATGGGCGGCAACAAGCCCTCCTTCAACCCCGCCGTGGTCAACGTCGACGAGAACGTCGGCATCGCCTACGGCATGGGCATGACGGCCGAGAAGGTCGCCGAGAAGTGGGGCATCAGCCGCGAGGAGCAGGACGCCTTCGCCCTGCAATCGCACCAGCGCGCCATCAAGGCCCAGCAGGCCGGCGAGTTCAAGGACGAGATCACCCCGATCGAAGTCGAGACCCGCGTGCCCAACCTGCTGACCGGCGAAGTCGAGATCAAGAAGAAGGTCATCTCGCTGGACGAGGGCGCCCGCCCCGACACCAGCCTGGAAGGCCTGGCCAAGCTGCGCGCCGTGTTCGCCGCCAAGGGCAGCGTCACTGCCGGCAACAGCTCGCAGACCTCGGACGGCGCCGGCGTGCTGATCCTGGCCTCGGAAGCCGCGGTCAAGAAGTACGACCTCAAGCCGCTGGCCCGCTTCGTCAGCTTCGCCGTCAAGGGCGTGCCGCCGGAGATCATGGGCATCGGCCCGATCGAGGCCATCCCCCTGGCGCTGAAGTACGCCGGCCTGAAGGCCTCGGACCTGGACTGGATCGAGCTGAACGAAGCCTTCGCCGCGCAGTCGCTGGCCGTGCTGAAGGACCTGGACGCCAAGGGCCACGTGCTCGACCGCGCCAAGGTCAACCCGATGGGCGGCGCCATCGCCCTGGGCCACCCGCTGGGCGCCACCGGCGCCATCCGCGCCGCCACGGTCGTGCACGCCCTGCGTCGCCACAACCTGAAGTACGGCATGGTGACGATGTGCATCGGCACCGGCCAGGGTGCGGCCGGCATCATCGAGCGCGTCTGATCGAGCGTTCGACCTTCCAAGCCCGTTGAAGAAGGCCCGCTGCGTGCGGGCCTTTTTTTGGAGCTTCCATGGACCAAGCCGCCTCCCCTCGCGTCGAACAGCTGGGCCTGACCGCCTCCGACGGCCAGCGCCTGGCCGCGCGCTGCTACTGGCCCGCAGGCGAGGTGCGGCGCGCGGTGCTGATCGTGCCGGCGATGGCGGTGCCCCAACGCTTCTACGAGGCCTTCGCCACCTGGCTGGCCGGGCAGGGCGTGGCGGTGTTCACCTTCGACTTCCGCGGCATGGGCGAGTCGGCCCCCGCCAGCCTGCGCGGCTTCCGGGCCACGATCACCGACTGGGCGACGCTGGACCTGCCCGCGGTGATCGCCGCGATGCGCGCGCGCTGCGGCGACCTGCCGCTGAGCTGGCTGGGCCACAGCCTGGGCGGCCAGGTCTTCGGCATGGTCCCGGGGCGCGAGCGCTTCGAACGCATGCTGACCGTGGCCAGTGGCAGCGGCTGGTGGTTCAACAACAGCGGGGCCGTGCGCTGGATCGTGCACCTGATGTGGCACGTCACCGCGCCGGTGTCGATCGCCCTGGCCGGCTACTTCCCCGGCGAGCGCCTCAGGCAGGTCGGCAACCTGCCGGCCGGCGTGATGTGGCAGTGGCGCCGCTGGTGCCTGCACCGCGACTACCTGGGCGCCGAGGGCCCGCAGGTGCGTGCCCTCTACGCTGCGGTCAAGACGCCGATCCGCGCCGTCATCCTGGAGGACGACGAGCTGATTCGCCCCAGCGGCATCCGCGACCTCTACCGCCTCTACTCCGGCGCGCCGGTGCAGTTCGAGTCCATCCGCCCGCAGGCGGTCGGGCTCAAGCGCATCGGCCACTTCGGCCTGTTCCAGAAGAAGAGCGCCGACACGCTCTGGCCCAAAGCCCTTTCCTGGTTGGTGGAATGACAGCACCCAGCCGGCCGAATACATCCGGCGACCCTCCGCGAGGGTCGGCTCCGGCTTGGGGCGGCCCGGCGCTCGGAGCCGCCTTCTTCGATCACCGCATCTAGTCCTTCAACCATTGCCCCCATACAGGAGACAGAGATGTCCGACATCCTCGTCCATCGCGAGAACGCGATCCTCACGCTGACCTTCAACCGCCTCGACAAGAAGAACGCGATCACGCAGGCGATGTACGCCACGCTGGCCGACGAGCTGGAGGCCGCTGCCAAGGACGACGCCGTGCGCGTCGTCGCCATCCAGGGTGCCGCCGAGATCTTCACCGCCGGCAACGACCTGATGGACTTCATGATGAACCCGCCGAAGATCGGCGAGGGCGGCGAGCTGCCGTCGGTCTTCCGCTTCCTCAACGCCATCCACCACTTCCCCAAGCCCATCGTGGCCGGCGTGTGCGGCGCGGCCGTGGGCATCGGCACCACGCTGCTCTTCCACTGCGACCTGGTCTACGTCGGCGACAACGCCGCGCTGAGCCTGCCCTTCGTCAACCTGGGCCTGTGCCCGGAAGCGGGCTCCAGCTGGCTGCTGCCGGCCCTGGTGGGTCACCACCGCGCGGCCGAGAAGCTGATGCTGGGCGAGCCGTTCTACGCCGACGAGGCGCTGGAGATGGGCCTGGCCAACCGCGTGCTGCCGCCCAACGAAGTCAACGGACACGTGCAGGCGCAGGCGAAGAAGCTGGCCGACAAGCCCAGCGCCTCGCTGGTCGCCACGAAGGCGCTGATGAAGAAGGGCCAGAGCCACATCGCCGAGCTGATCGCGGCGGAAGGGAAGATCTTCGGCGAGCTGCTGGTGGGGCCGGCGGCGAAGGAGGCGATTTCCGCCTTCATGCAGAAGCGGAAACCGGACTTCTCCAAGTACTGAGCTTCGCGAGCGCTCCCGCGCTCGCACCCCTCAGCCCGGCCCAGCGAACACCGTGGATCCGGCTTGGCCGGGCCACTGGTGTTGCCCCTGGCAGGGGGCGCGCGACGCGCGCAGGGGGTGAGCGTCAGTCAGAACCGCGAAGCGTTCGAGATCGCCATGCGCGCCGTCAGCATCGCGTCGGCCGCGTGATCGCTGCCGCCATCCATCTGCATCTCGACCAGGCTGTGCTGGAACTCGACCAGCACGCCGCGCAGGTGCTGGAGGCTGGAGGACAGGTCCGCGAAAGCGGCACGGAGTTCTTCTTCGCCGGGGGCTGGGTTACTGCTCATGATGGCTCCTGACTCGAACGGAACGCTGCGGCGTACCGGGTTACTACTTGAGGCCATCGTAGGCGCTCGCGCCCGGATCGCCTTCCCCGCGCTCGCGGGGCATTCCCCTGTTCGTCCGGTCCGCGGCCGGGGTCCGTTCACATTGCGAACCCCGCCCGGGAATCAGTCACCGGAGAACCACCCGCGCACCCTTTGCACCATACCCGCGGGCAGCGACAGCGCCCGGCCGGCCAGCGCCTCACCCGTCTCGGCGGAGGGTCGGAAGAACTTCTTCTGGAACTGCGGCCACATGGTCTGGAAGAAGGCCTTGAGGTCGGCGCGGCCGGCGCAGGGCAGCTCGGTGCCGTTCTGCCAGGTCGGGTTGCACAGCTCGAAGAAGGCGATCTTGGGCACGTCGCGGCGCAGCTCGGGCGTGACGCCGGCCACGCCGTCCTTCAGGCAGTTCGCGTTGGGCCCGAAGTCCAGCAGCATGGTCTCCAGGTTCAGCTTGCCGGGGAACATCCGCTCGCAATAGGCCAGCACGACGGCCCGCAGCTGCGGGTCCTCGCGGTCGATGCGCGGGTAGTACTCGGGGAAGTTGTTGGCCAGCAGCAGATAGGTCTTGTAGCCCTTGGAGATCAGCAGCCAGTACTGAGGGATGAAGGGGTTCTTCGCGATCTCGATCAGCAGGCGACGGATGAAGGCCGACTGCAGCGCCCGCGAGCCCCAGTACTCGCGCTCGATCACCGTGTCGCCGCTGAAGACACCGCGCACGCGGCGCCCGCCGACGTTCATATGGAGCACCGCGTAGGTCGAGAAGCCGACGATCAGGCCATCACGCTTGCGCTGCAGCAGGAAGACGCCGGTCTTCTTGCTGAGATCCGACAGGAAAGTCTCCAGCGGCGCGTGGTCGTAGTAGGCGGCGAAGATCTCGTAGAGGCGGCGGATCTCGGCGATGGACAGGCGCTGGATGGGCCGGTAGGAGGAAGTGATCATGGCGGCGGCCGTGGCAAGGTGCGGTTGGGACCCGACGGCCCGTCGACCCTGCTGGCCCGCGGGCGTCTCTGTTTGAAACGACGACCGGATTCTGGTCAGCGCAAACCCACCATCCGCGCGGGTTATCCCAGAGCAATAGCCGCGCACCCCTCACCCACGGGTGGCCGATCAGGCCAAATGTTTTCCCCCGTACGAATGTTTGAAACAGCGCGTGACCCACGCTGCGCCCTTTCAACGCTCCCGCAGGCATCGCCCACTGGCTGGCGCGGCAGGGGCCGAGCGCCGGGCCGCCCCAAGCCGGCCCCGTCCCCTCGGGGACCGGACCGCGTACCCGCGGACCGAGGGGCTCACACAACTCGAGCGCCGGGCCGCCCCGCAGCGCCGGTTCACCGCCCCTGCCTGCATCACCGGCTGGCGGAGACGGCAGGGGCCGAGCGCCGGGCCGCCCCAAGCCGGCCCCCGTCCCCTTGTATCTTTGGAACCGCAGTTTCGGACCGTCTCACGTAGCCCGTCGTCCCCTTGGGCGAGAAGCCCGTCCCCAAGCACTGGGCGCGT
>SCTQ01000144.1 GCA_004322345.1 Aquabacterium sp.
AGCGGCTGCGGCAAGAGCACGCTGCTGCGCATCGCCGCAGGGCTGGAGGCCGACTACGAAGGCGAGGTCAGCCTCGCCGGGCGCAGGCTGCAAGGCCTGACGCGCGAGATCGGCTTCGTCTTCCAGGAGCCCCGGCTCTTCCCCTGGCTCACGGTGGGCCGCAACGTGGCCTTCGATCTCGGCGCCGGCGCGCACCGCGGCGGCCGCTACGACCCGCGCGTGTCCGAGCTGCTGGCCGAGGTCGGCCTGGCCGGCTACGAGGACGCCTTGCCCAAGCAGCTGTCCGGCGGTCAGGCCCAGCGCGTGGCCATCGCACGCGGCCTGTTCAACCGGCCGCGCGTGCTGCTGCTGGACGAACCCTTCTCCGCCGTCGACGCCTTCACCCGCATGAAGCTGCAGGATCTGCTGCTCGACGTGGCGCGCCGCCACGGCACCACCTTGCTGCTGGTGACCCACGACATCGACGAGGCCGTCTACCTGGCCGACCGGGTCGTGGTGATGCAGGCAGCGCCGGGCACTGTCAGCCACGAGGTCGAGGTGCCCCTGGCGCGTGGGCGCGGCCGCGACGACCCCCCGCTGGCCGTGGCGAGGTCGCAGGTGCTGCACCGGCTGCAGGCGGTGCACGCGATCTGATGCACCGCGGCGCTGCGGGGTTTTGACACAGCTGCGGCCGGCGCATCCGCGGCCCTGGGCCGAGGCCGCCTGCGCTTGCAGCGGCGGCAAACGCCGCTCCATGAGTGATCGATCACGGCCGGCCCCGCCCCGGGGCCGCTTTGGCCCGATTGCTTCGGTAATGAAAAAAAACGCAGCTCGATCTCAAGTCCACCCAGGATCTCTCCGATAGCCGGTGCTGGACTGATTGCGACCAGTCGATCCCCTTGGATCTCGTGGAGTTGTCGCAAGCAGCAATCAACGGACGATCCCGATGGGCAACGACGAGCGCTCGCGCGCTGCGGGTCAGAACCTGCACTCTCTCTTCCCGCTGTTCCTGGGGCTGGCCGGTGCCGTGTGCACCGTGGCCGCCGGCAAGGCGCATTGGGGCACATGGATCGCCGCGGCAGTCCTGCTCGCGGCGGGCGTGGCCGCCACCCTCCTGGCCCTGCGCAGCAGCCGCAGCCTGCGCCACGCCATCGGCCACTACGTAGCCAAGCGCCAGCAGTTCGGCGAGGAGATCGCCCCCGTCTGGACCGGCCAGATCGAGACCTCGCGCCAGCAGATGGAGACCGCGATCTCCGAGCTGTCCCAGCGCTTTTCCGGCATCGTCGACAAGCTCGACAGCACGGTTCAGATGACCGACAGCGCCACCTCGTCGATCGGCGACGCCGACAGCGGCCTGGTGGCCGTCTTCGCCAAGAGCGAGCAGCAGCTGGGTGCCGTCGTCTCGTCGCTGGAATCGTCGATGAGCAGCAAGAACGAGATGCTGGGCAAGGTGCAGACCCTGGACCAGTTCACCAAGGAGCTGCAGCAGATGGCCGCCGACGTGGCGCAGATCGCCTGGCAGACCAACCTGCTGGCCATCAACGCCGCGATCGAGGCTGCGCATGCCGGCGAGACCGGCCGCGGCTTCTCCGTGCTGGCACAGGAGGTGCGCAAGCTCTCCGGCCTGTCGGGCGACACCGGCCGCCGCATCACCGAGAAGGTGGGCCTCATCAACCACGCGATCGCCGAGGCGCGCCAGACGGCCGAGACCTCGACCGAGGCCGAGCGCCGCTCGATGGACGGCTCGCGCGAGACCATCGCCGCCGTGCTGGGCGAGCTGCGCAGCGTCACCGAGACGCTGGTGGCCTCCACCAGCCTGCTGAAGGACGAGAGCCTGGGCATCAAGGCCGAGATCGGCGAGGCCCTGGTGCAGCTGCAGTTCCAGGACCGGGTCAGCCAGATCATGAGCCACGTCAAGCACAACATCGAGCTGCTGCCCGGCGTGCTCGACGACAACCGCCGCCAGTTCGAGCAGCAGGGCGCGCTGCAGCCGCTGCAGGCCCAGGGCCTGCTGGAGGAGCTGGAGAAGACCTACGCGATGCGCGACGAGCGTCGCGTGCACGGCAAGCAGGGCGGGGCATCCGAGCCCGCTGCGCAAGCCGAAGTCGAAGTCACCTTCTTCTAGAGAAAGCTGAAAGAGAACCCATGGCCAAGACCATCATGATCGTCGACGACTCCAGCTCGCTGCGCACGGTCGTCGGCATCGCGCTCAAGGGCGCGGGCTACGACGTCGTCGAGGGCTGTGACGGCAAGGACGCGCTGTCCAAGCTGACCGGCCAGAAGGTGCACCTGATCGTCAGCGACGTGAACATGCCCAACATGGACGGCATCAGCTTCGTCAAGGCGGTCAAGCAGCTGCCGGCCTACAAGTTCACCCCGGTCGTGATGCTGACCACCGAGTCGCAGGACGAGAAGAAGAAGCAGGGCCAGGAAGCCGGCGCCAAGGCCTGGGTGCTCAAGCCCTTCAAGCCCGACCAGCTGCTGGCCGTGGTGCAGAAGCTGGTCCTTCCCTGAAGCGGAGCCCGCCATGCGCATCGAAGGAGAGCTGTCCATCTACCGCGCGGCCGAGCTGAAGGCCGAGCTGCTGGCCGCGATCAAGCCGAAGGCGACCCTGGAAGTCGACCTGTCCGGCGTCACGGAACTCGACAGCGCCGGCGTGCAGGTGCTGATGCTGGCCAAGCGCGCGGCACGCGACCTGGGCGGCGAGCTGAAGCTGTCCGCCCACAGCCCGGCGGTGGTCGAGGTCTTCGAGCTGCTGGACCTGGCGGCCCACTTCGGCGACGCGCTGCTGGTGCCGTCCGCCTGACTCCCAACTTCCACCTTCGAGCCGGCCATGAATCTCGACCAAGCCCTGCACGCCTTCATTGCCGAGGCACGTGAACTGCTGGAGACGATGGAGCAGGAGCTGCTGGGCCTGGCGCAAGCCGACGGCGACGCACGCTCCGAGAGCATCAACTCCATCTTCCGCTCCGCCCACACGATCAAGGGTTCGGCCGGCCTGTTCGGTCTGGACCGCATCGTCGCCTTCACCCACGTGGTGGAGAGCGTGCTGGACGACGTGCGCGACGAGCGCCTGGCCATCGACGACGCCCTGCTGCAGCTGCTGCTGTCCTGCGGCGACCACATCCGCCACCTGGTGGACTCGGCCGAGGCGGTGCTCGGCGACCCGGACGAGGAGATCGCGCGCGCCGGCGACCCGTTGGTGCAGCGCCTGAAGCGCTACCTGCAGGCCGATGCCGCGGCGGCGGCGCCCGCGCCGGTGGCTGCGGTGGAGACCGCCGCCTTCGAGCGCATCGACCGCCAGGCCGCCGACGGCGACAACTGGCACATCTCGCTGCGCTTCGGCCCCGACGTGCTGCGCAACGGCATGGACCCGCTGTCCTTCATCCGCTACCTCAACACCTTCGGCCGCATCACCGGCATCGTGACGCTGCACGACGGCCTGCCCGCGCCCGAGGAGATGGATGCGGAGTCCTGCTACCTGGGCTTCGAGATCGCCTTCAAGACCGAGGCCGACAAGGCCGCCATCGAGAGCGCCTTCGAGTTCGTGCTGGACGACTGCGCGCTGCGCATCGTGCCGCCCAACAGCGAGGTCTCGCGCTACATCGAGCTGATCAAGTCGCTGCCCGAGGATCCGGCCCGCCTGGGCGAGATCCTCGTGCGCTGCGGCACGCTGACCGCGCACGAGCTGGCCGCTGCGCTGAACGTGCAGGAGCAGGCCGCCCCCACCGCGCCCATCGGGCAGATCCTGGTGGGGCAGGGCACGGTGGCGCCGGCCGTGGTGGAGGCCGCGCTGACCAAGCAAAAGCAGGTCAAGGAGGCCAAGGCCCACGAGAGCCAGACCATCCGCGTCGACGCCGACAAGCTGGACCGCCTGATCGACCTGGTGGGCGAGCTGATCATCGCCACCGCCGGAGCCAACACCATCGCCCGCAGCACCCGCAACAGCGAGCTGCAGGAGAGCCACTCCACGCTGTCCAACCTGGTGGAGGAGGTGCGCGACAGCGCGCTGCAGCTGCGCATGGTGAAGATAGGCGGCACCTTCAGCCGCTTCCAGCGCGTGGTGCACGACGTCTCGCGCGAGATCGGCAAGGACATCGGCCTGGTCGTCAGCGGAGAGGACACCGAGCTCGACAAGACCGTGGTGGAGAAGATCGGCGATCCGCTGACGCACCTGGTGCGCAACGCCATGGACCACGGCATCGAGCCGGCCGAGGTTCGCGCCGCGCGCGGCAAGCCGGCCAAGGGCACCGTGCGCCTGAACGCGTACCACGACTCCGGCAGCATCGTCATCGAGGTCGGCGACGACGGCGGCGGCCTGAAGAAGGACCGCATCCTCGCCAAGGCCGTGGAGCGTGGCCTGGTGGAGCCGGGCAAGGTGCTCAGCGACGGCGAGATCTTCGGCCTGATCTTCGAGCCGGGCTTCTCCACCGCCGAGCAGATCACCAACCTGTCGGGCCGCGGCGTCGGCATGGACGTGGTCAAGCGCAACATCACCGCGCTGCGCGGCAGCGTGGAGATCGCCAGCACCGAAGGCGTGGGCACCACGGTCACCGTGCGCCTGCCGCTGACGCTGGCCATCATCAACGGCTTCCAGGTCGGCGTGGGCAAGTCGGTCTTCGTGCTGCCGCTGGAGACGGTGGAGGAGTGCGTGGAGTTCCGCCAGGAGCCCGGCGCCGACTACACCGACCTGCGCGGCCAGGTGCTGCCCTTCATCCGCCTGCGCGACCTCTTCGAGGTGCCGGGCAAGCCGGGTGGGCGCGAAAACATCGTCGTCGTGCGCCACGCCGGCGTGCGCGCCGGCTTCGTCGTCGACACGCTGCTGGGCGAGTTCCAGACGGTGATCAAGCCGCTCAGCAAGATATTCAGCCAGGTCAAGGGCATCAGCGGATCGAGCATCCGCGGCAGCGGCGACGTTGCGCTCATCCTGGACGTCCCCGTGCTCATGCACGAAGCCATGCAGGGAGCCTCGTCGCCGGCCCGTGCGCAGACACCGGTGATCGCAGGCTGAGGCCGGCGCATCCGGGTCCACACGCCATCCCAGAAGAGGTATCCCATGTTTTCCAACTTCAAGATCGGCGTGCGCCTGATCGCCGGTTTCCTGCTCGTGGCGGGCATCAGTGCCGTCGTGGGTGCGGTGGGCATCTCCAACGCCGCCAAGCTCAACGAGATGGCGGACAACCTGTATCAGCGCGAGCTGATGGGCCTGTCCTACATCAAGGAGGCCAACATCAACCTGATCTACATCGGGCGCGCGCGTTCCAACTACCTGCTGGCCACCTCCCAGGCCGAGCGCGAGAAGCATCTGGCCTCCATGCGCAAGAGCAGCGCCACGCTGAAGGACTATGTCGAGAAGGCGTCCCCGCTGTTCATCAGCGAGCAGTCCAAGGAAATCCTGCGCAATTTCTCGAAGGTATGGGACGCCTACCAGGTCGACCTCGAGAAGGTCGTCGCGACCGCGTCCCAGCAGAAGCTGATGGAGCGCGACGAGGCCTTCACGCGCGACCTGGACGCCATGCGCGCGAAGGCGGACCAGCTCGATGAGATGCTGACCGAGCTGACCATCAACAAGGAGAAGCGCGCCAAGGCGGCGTCCGAGGAAGCGGCATCGATCTACGAGAGCGGACGCGGCTTGATGACCGCCGCCATCGGCGGGGGCCTGCTGATGGGCCTGGCGCTGGGATTCCTGATCAGCCGCAGCGTCACGCGGCCGATCTCGCGAGCCGTGGAGGTCGCCGATCGCCTGGCCGAGGGCGACCTCACGGTGCAGATCGAAGCGCGCGGCAGTGACGAGGCGGCACAGCTGCTGCGGTCCATGCAGACGATGGTCTCCAAGCTGTCCCAGGTGGTGTCCGAGGTCAACAGCGGGGCCGAGTCGCTGGCCGGTGCGTCCGAGGAAGTCAGCGCGACGGCCCAGGCGCTGTCGCAGGCCGCCAGCGAGCAGGCAGCCGGCGTCGAGCAGACCAGTGCCTCGCTGGAACAGATCACCGCGTCCATCGCACAGAACACCGAGAACGCCAAGGTCACCGACGGCATGGCGACCAAGTCGTCGGCCGAGGCCACCGAGGGCGGCGAAGCGGTGAAGTCCACCGTGTCGGCGATGAAGCAGATCGCGCAGAAGATCGGGATCATCGACGACATCGCGTACCAGACGAACCTGCTGGCGCTGAATGCCGCCATCGAGGCCGCGCGTGCG
>SCTQ01000017.1 GCA_004322345.1 Aquabacterium sp.
AACACAAAACCGGTCTCGAAACGCTTTCTTCTTATCGCGGCGACTCGTGATCGCTGCATGGACTGGCTTGCGCCTTCGTTGCGCCGCCGTTGCGTTTCCGGACCGGTTGTGGATAACCGGGGATAATACCCCAAGCCTTTGTGAATTCAGCATCTGCAAAGGCGTTCCGCAGCAGGGCGATACCCGGTGTAACCCGAGGCAATATCGTCCTTCGCGCGTCGCGCGCGGCGGCCTGTTTTCCTGACCCACTTTCCCTCCTCCACCATGGCCCTGAGCGAACAAGACACCCGTCGCATCGCCCAACTCGCCCGCCTCGAGCTGTCCGATGCCGAGCAGGCGGCGATGACGACCCAGCTCAACAGCTTCTTCGAGATCGTCGAGCGCATGCGCGCCGTCGACACCACCGGTGTCGAGCCGCTGTACACGCCGCTGTCGGCGGTGCAGGACGTGCAGCTGCGCCTGCGCGACGATGCCGTGACCGAGGCCGACGAGCGAACGGCCAACATGCGCAATGCGCCGGTCCAGGAGGCCGGGCTCTTCCTCGTGCCGAAGGTGATCGAATGAGCCCGCTGCATGCCCAAAGCCTGGCCGAGCTGTCGCGCAAGCTGGCCGCCCGGGAGTTGTCCAGCGTCGAGCTGTCCACCACCTTGCTGGATCGCATCGCGCAGCACGAGCAACTGGGTGCCTTCCTCGCCGTGGACCGCCAGGTCACGCTGGCGCAGGCCCGCGCCGCCGACGATCGCCGCGCCAAGGGCGAGTCCGGTGTGCTGCTGGGCCTGCCGCTGGCCCACAAGGACATCTTCGTCACGCGCGAGCTGCCCAGCACCGCGGCGTCGAAGATGCTGGAAGGTTATGTCTCGCCTTTCGACGCGACCGTGGTCTCGCGCCTGGGCGCGGGTGCGGGCATGGTCACGCTGGGCAAGCTGAACTGCGACGAGTTCGCGATGGGCTCGTCCAACGAGAACTCGGCCTACAAGCGCGTGCTCAACCCCTGGGACGCGGCACGCGTGCCGGGCGGCTCCTCCGGCGGCTCCGCGGCGGCCGTCGCGGCGCGCCTCGTGCCCGCGGCCACCGGCACCGACACCGGCGGCTCCATCCGCCAGCCCGCGGCCTTCACCGGCATCACCGGCATCAAGCCGACGTATGGCCGCTGCTCGCGCTACGGGATGATCGCCTTCGCCTCCAGCCTGGACCAGGCCGGCCCAATGGCGCGCAGCGCCGAGGACTGCGCGCTGCTGCTGTCGGCCATGAGCGGCTTCGACGAGCGCGACGCCACCAGCGCGCAGCGCCCCGCGGAGGACTTCCACGCGGCGATCAACGTGAAGCGCGAAGGCGCCGTGCCGGGCAAGCCCCTGGCCGGCCTGCGCATCGGGTTGCCGAAGGAGTTCTTCGGCCAGGGCCTGGGCGCCGAGGTGGCCTCGGCCACGCGCGCCGCGCTGGCCGAGTTCGAGAAGCTGGGCGCCACGCTGGTGGATGTCAGCCTGCCGCGCACCGAGCTGTCCATCCCCGTCTACTACATCATCGCCCCGGCCGAGGCCAGCTCGAACCTCAGCCGCTTCGACGGCGTGCGCTACGGCCACCGCGCCGCCAAGTACGCCGACCTCAACGACATGTACCGCAAGAGCCGCGCGGAAGGTTTCGGCGACGAGGTCAAGCGCCGGATCATGATCGGCGCCTACGTGCTCAGCCATGGCTACTACGACGCCTACTACCTGCAGGCACAGAAGCTGCGCCGCATGATCGCCGACGACTTCCAGGCCGCGTTCAAGCAGTGCGACCTGATCGCCGGCCCGGTGACGCCGACGGTGGCCTGGAAGTTCGGCGACAAGGCCGACCCGCTGGCCAACTATCTCGCCGACATCTACACCCTGCCCGCCAGCCTGGCCGGCCTGCCCGGCATGAGCGTGCCCGCGGGCCTGGTGCAGGTGGACGGCAGCACCTTGCCGGTGGGCCTGCAGCTGATCGGCAACTACTGGCAGGAAGGCGCACTGCTGCATGCGGCGCATGCGCTGCAGCAGGCCACCGACTGGCACGCCCGCGCACCGCAAGGCTACTGAACATCGAGCACCAGAACATGAGCCCAGCACTCATCCGCGGCTACGAGGTCGTCATCGGCCTGGAGACGCACGCCCAGCTGTCCACGCAGTCCAAGATCTTCTCCGGCGCCTCGACGCAGTTCGGCGCCGAGCCCAACACCCAGGCCTGCGCGGTGGACCTCGCCCTGCCCGGTTCGCTGCCGGTGATGAACAAGGGCGCGGTCGAGCGCGCCATCACCTTCGGCCTGGCCGTGGGCGCGAAGGTCGCGCCGCGTTCCATCTTCGCGCGCAAGAACTACTTCTATCCCGACCTGCCCAAGGGCTACCAGATCAGCCAGTACGAGGTGCCGGTGGTGCAAGGCGGCACGGTCAGCTTCTTCGTCGGCGACACCGAGCACACCGTGCAGCTGGTGCGCGCCCACCTGGAGGAAGACGCCGGCAAGTCGCTGCACGAGGACTTCCACGGCCAGTCCGGAATCGACCTCAACCGCGCCGGCACGCCGCTGCTGGAGATCGTCACCGAACCCGACATGCGTTCGTCCAAGGAAGCGGCCGAGTACGCCCGCGCATTGCATGCGCTGGTGGTCTGGCTGGGCATCTGCGACGGCAACATGCAGGAAGGCTCCTTCCGCTGCGACGCCAACGTGTCGGTGCGCAAGCCCGGCGCACCGCTGGGCACGCGGCGCGAGATCAAGAACCTCAACAGCTTCAAGTTCCTGCAGCAGGCGATCGACTTCGAGGTGCAGTGGCAGATCGACCAGATCGAGGACGGCCTGCCGATCCAGCAGGCCACCGTGCTCTTCAACCCCGACAGCGGCGAGACGCGCGCGATGCGCACGAAGGAAGACGCGCACGACTACCGCTACTTCCCCGACCCCGACCTGCCGCCGCTGGTGATCGGCGAGGACTGGGTGCAGCGCGTGAAGGCCGGCATGCCCGAGCTGCCGCGTGCGATGGCCGGGCGTTTCCAGGCCGACTACGGCCTGCCCGAGTACGACGCGACGATGATGACCCAGAGCAAGGCCTTCGGCGCCTTCTTCGAGTCCGCCGCGAAGGCCAGCGGCCAGCCCAAGCTGGTGGCCAACTGGCTGATGGGCGAGGTCTCGCGCCGGCTGAACACCGAGGAGAAATCGCTGGACGACAGCCCGGTGGACGCCGCGACGCTCGCCGCCCTGGTGGGCCGCATCGCCGACTCGACGATCTCCAACAACGCCGCCAGGCAGGTCTTCGAGGCGCTGTGGACGGGTGAAGGAAAGGACGTCGATGCCGTCATCGAGGCCAAGGGCCTCAGGCAGATGAACGACAGCGGCGAGCTGGAGCGCATCCTCGACGAAGTGCTGGCTGCCAACGCCAAGTCGGTCGAGGAATTCCGTGCCGGCAAGGAGAAGGCCTTCAACGCGCTGGTCGGCCAGGCGATGAAGGCGACCAAGGGCAAGGCCAACCCGGCCCAGGTCAACGAGCTGCTGAAGAAGAAGCTGGCGGGCTGACGCGCCCGGCTCAGCGCGGCGCGCTGCCGGCGGCAGGCGCCGCGTTCTTCGGCACCGGCGTGAACTCGGCCGAGCCTGCCGGGGCCCCCGCCCACAGCTTGCGCAGGTGCGCCAGCTCCGAGTCGTACAGGCCGTTGATGCGGGCCAGTTCGGCGCGCTGGTTCTGGATCAGCGTCTCCTGGGCCTCTGCGCTGACCTGGTTGTTCTCCAGCTGCGAGCGCAGCTTGAAGGGCAGTGCTCGGCCCTTGTAGAACTCGGCCTCGTCGTGCAGCGGCTTGCGCTCCTTGGCCAGGTTGTCCAGCCGCCCCTCCAGCACCTTGATCGAGTTGCGCACGTCGTCCAGCGCGGCCTCGCGTGCCTTGTTGTGCGCATCCTCGTTGGGGAAGCGGGCCAGCAGGTTGCGGTCGCGCTTGATGGCGTCCTGGCGGGCGGCCTGCTCGACCTGCTGGCGGCGCTGGACCTCTTCGTAGCGGGCGCGTTCGTCGGCCGTCATCGGCGGCTGCACAAGGCGCTTCTGCGAGCCGTCGCGGTTGAGCTCGCGCTGCTCGCGGTCCATGCATTCACGGATCGGACGGTCCGAGCGCAGGCGCTTGCCCGTCGAGTCGGTGCAGGTGTAGATGCCGCCGACGCCCGACGTGTTCGTGTCGGCGGCCAGGGCGCCCCCGGCCACGGCCATGCCGGCCAAGCCTGCGGACACCACGATCACCTGTGCGAACTTGCGCAACTTGTTATCCCGTTCCTTGCCGGAGGCTGGCACCGCCCCGGTGTTTATCAATCGTCGCTGACGCCGTAGCGATCCCGGTAGGCCAGCACCCTGTCGCGATGGGCCGACAGGCCGGGATCGGACTGTCCTTGAAGATAGTGCAGCAGGTCGGTGAGGGTCGCAATCGCGACCACCGGCAGCCCCAGTCGCCGCCTGACGTCCTGCACTGCGGAATGTTCGGCATCGCGCCCGTTTTCTGTAGCTTTCTCCTGGCGATCCAGGGCAATCGTCACGCCGCAGGGCGTGGCACCCGCGGCCTGGATCATCCCGACCGACTCGCGCACGGACGTACCGGCCGAGATCACGTCGTCGATGATCAGCACGCGGCCGCGCAGGGGCGCGCCCACCAGGGTGCCGCCTTCGCCGTGATCCTTGGCTTCCTTGCGGTTGTAGGCATAGGGCTTGTTGTGGCCCGCCCGCGCGAGTTCGATCGCCACGCCTGCGGCCAGCGTGATGCCCTTGTAGGCAGGGCCGAAGAGCAGGTCGAAGGCCAGGCCCGAGGCGATCAGGCGGCGTGCATAGAATTCCGCCAGGCGCTGCAGCTTGGCGCCGTCGTCGAACAGGCCGGCATTGAAAAAGTATGGCGACAGCCGCCCGGCCTTGGTCTTGAACTCCCCGAACCGCAGCACGCCGGCTTCCACCGCGAACGCGACGAAGTCCTGGGCAAGGCTGTCCGTGGAAACTTCCGCGGGGGCCGTGTGGGAGGGGGAAGCAGTCATAGGAAATGCCCCATGTTTCGTCTGGTCTCACTCAACCTCAATGGCATCCGCTCGGCGGCGAACAAGGGTTGGGTGGAGTGGGCGGAAAAGGTGGGCGCCGATTGTATGGGGGTGCAGGAGCTCAAGGCCCAGGAGCCGGATGTGATCCCGCGCTTCGCCGAAGTCGCCGGCATGAAGGGGCATTTCCATTACGCACAGAAGAAGGGCTACTCGGGCGTCGGCCTCTATGCGAAGGCAGAGCCGAGCGAGGTGATCATCGGCTTCGGCACGCCCGAGTTCGATGACGAGGGCCGCTATGTCGAGTGCTGCTTCGACACCCCCGCGCGCAAGCTGTCCCTCATCAGCTGCTACTTCCCCAGCGGCTCCAGTTCCGAGGAGCGCCAGGCGGCCAAGTTCCGTTTCCTCGACGTGGTGTTCCCCCACCTGATGTCGCTCAAGGGCCGACGCGAGTACATCCTGGTGGGCGACATCAACATCGCCCATAACAGCATCGACCTGAAGAACTGGAAGGGCAACCAGAAGAACAGCGGCTTCCTGCCCGAGGAGCGCGCCTGGATGACCCGCGCGCTGAGCGAGGAACTGGGCCTGGTCGACGTCTTCCGCACGCTCAACGACCAGCCCGAGCAGTACACGTGGTGGAGCAACCGCGGCCAGGCCTGGGCCAAGAACGTGGGCTGGCGCATCGACTACCACCTGGCCACGCCGGGACTGGCGGTACTGGCGCGACGTGAGGCCATCTACAAGGACCAGCGCTTCTCGGACCACGCGCCGCTGCTGGTCGACTACGACTTCACGCTCTGAGCTGCGGCCCGGTGCCTTGCTGCGCCGCACGCCAGGGTTGACCCAGGGACGCCGGGCAACAAAGGGTAAGACTGGGGCCGCCCCCATCAAGCGGAGCTGCTGCAGGGTCGAAATCTTCTTGCAGGAAGAAGGGGTAAATCCCCGCCCAAGTCGGGTGCTCAAGGCAGCGCCACTCGCGGCAAGATTCAGCCTCCCTTCCCAGCCGCCCTTCCTGTTCGCTCGACCAAGTTGTCCATGCCGATTCACGCCTTCGCTCGTTGTTTGTCCAAGACGGCCCTGGCTGGTGCACTGGCAGCGGCGTTGTGCCCGCTGGCCTGCCAGGCGCAGGGCGTGTGGTACGGCGCCAATGGCGCCCGCGCCCAGGTGGCTGCGGCAGGCGCCGGGCCGGTGGAGCGCGAAATCGTCTTCGGCTCCGACGTCTCCGTGCGCACCCGCATGCTGACGCGCAATCCCGGCAGCGGATCGGGCCCGGCCGCCGTCAGTGGCGGCCAGCAGAAGCTCGAACGCATCGAATTCCTCGCCGACTACAAGCTGCGTGGCAGCGTGCGCCTCAGCGGCGGCCTGAGCATCGCCGGCTCCGCGTTGGGTTCGCCCGACTACCAGGAGATCGGCCGTTCGGTCGCCGCGCTCAGCGCGCTGCGCCCGGCCGCCGGCGACAGCCTCTTCCCCTACCTCGGCGTCGGCTTCCGCCAGACCGATCCCGGCGACCGCGGCTGGGACGTCTACGGCGACCTCGGCCTGTCGCTGGAAAAGCGCGACGAGTCCGGGACCAAGGCCATCTCGCGCAACGCCTCGCTGGACGGCGGCCGCGAGCCGGTGGCCGTCAACAGCAGCAGCCTGATGCCCGCGCGCGTCGACCGCAGCGCGGACACCGGCCTGCGCGTCGGCCCGCGGCTGAGCCTGGGCGCGAACTACCGCTACTGATCCTGCCGCCGGTACGGCCGGCGCCGAAAAACACGAAGGGCCCGCATCGCGGGCCCTTTTCTCGTGTGCGCTGCGCGGCTCAGACGAAGGTCAGTGCCGGCGCCGTGAAGCGCGACAGGTTGGGCAGGATGCTGGCCAGCTGCCCGTTGCTGGCGCCGAACCAGCGCAGCATGGGCGCGGCGTACTGCTCCACCGAGGTCGACGGTATCCAGCGGCCCTGTCGCTCCCAGCTCTGCACGCCGACATCGTCGGGCCCGGCCAGGTCCAGCTGCGGATAGGTGCCGTAGGTGCCGCCGTGCACCGCACCGCCCAGCACCATGTGGTGGTTGCCCCAGGCGTGGTCGGTGCCGCGGCTGTTGTTGGGTGCGAAGGTGCGGCCGAAGTCGCTCTGCGTGAAGAGCGTGACCTGCTGGCCCAGGCCCAGCGCGTTCATCGCGCTGTGGAAGGCGGCGACCGCATCGCCCAACTGCTTGAGCAGGTCCGCGTGCGTGCCCACCAGCGACGTGGCGCCGATCTGGTCGCCATGGGTGTCGAAGCCGCCGTGGTCGGCGAAGTAGAGCTGGCGGTTGCCGCCCACCGTCGCGTTGTTGGCGATGAGCTTGGCGGTCTGGTAGAGCTGCTGGGCCAGGCGGCCCTGCACCTGGCCGTTGGAGATCAGCGAGGAGAAGGCGGCGTTGATGGTCTGCAGCGTCGCCGGCGGGGTGGTGGTGGCCGGGGTCTGCTTGATCAGCGGCTCCAGCGACGACGAGACGACGAAGGCATCGCGCATCTGCGTTGCATAGGCCTGGGACAGCGCCACGTCCGCGCCATCGGCCGCGTACAGCGCGTCGATGGCGGCCTTGCGCTTGACGTTGACGGTCCACGGGTCGTTCAGCCCGCTGGCATTGAAGTCCGACCCCGGCGAGGAAGGCACCGCGAGCTGCGCGCGCGTGGCCGACAGCCCGTAGTGGCCGTTGCCGCCCACGGCGATCACCGGCTGCACGGTGCTCATCGCCGAGGCCGCACGGCCGCCCCAGCCGGTGCGCGTCTGCGAGCTGGTGGAGGCGGTCTGCCAGAGGATCTGCTGGTCGGAGTGCGAGAACAGGCTCTCCGGCAAGGTGCCGGCGGCGACGGTGGCGGCGCGGTAGGCGGCCTTGTCGGCGAAGGGCACGGCCAGCGGGCCGACGTTGAAGACGGTGGCCATCTGCCCGGACGCCCACACCGACTGCAGCGCGGCCAGCGAGGGATGCAGGCCGAAGGGCACGCCGTTGAGGCCCACCAGCGAGGACTGCGGCAGCGCCAGCGCGCCGCGCACGGTGTTGTACTGGGTGTAGCGGCTGTCGGTGGGCACGATGGTGTTCATGCCGTCGTTGCCGCCGTAGAGAAAGATGCAGACCAGGGCCTTGTAGTCCACGGCCCAGGCACTGCGCGCGGGGATCAGCAGGTTGGCCAGGCTGCCCACGCCCAGGGCGGAGGCGGCGGTGCCGGCGGCGGACCAGCGCAGGAAGCGGCGGCGGGAGAGGTCTTGCTTGTTCATGCGGATCGAGGGTCGGACGTGGATCTGGAAGGGGCGGGCCTGCGTTCAGCGCAGCACCTGGAACTGCGGCGAGGCCAGCACCAGGTAGGCGGCCTGCTTGACGCGCAGGGTGCGCTCGCTGGTGTTGTAGGCGGCGACGGCCTCGATCACCTTGGCACGCGCCGCGGCGGGCAGCTGCTTGCCGATCAGGAAGGCGGACAGTCGATCGACCAGCACGTCGGGCTGCGTGGCGTCGGACTCGAACGGCGTCAGGTTGATGCGTTGGCCGTTGGTCCCGTCGGGCAGGGCCGGCGTGGTGGTGTCCGGCGTGTGGCTCCACCACAGCACCGAGGTCAGGAAGTTCAGCCGCGTCAGCCCCGTGTTGGCGCTGAACACGCCGAAGGCCGGGCCGACGACGCTGGTGCCGGGCACCGGGTAGTCGGGCGGGAAGAAGTTGAAGACGCTGGGCGCGTTGAACACCGGCTGCTGCAGCATCACGCCCCACCACCAGATCTCCTGGCCGTCGGACACGCCGTTGAGCGCGCGGAAGACCGCGGGGATCAGCATCGCGGGCTCGCGCAGGCGGCCGTCGCCGGCCAGCGCGGTCGTGCGCTGGGCCTCGGCGTCCAGCAGGATGGCGGCCACGGTGGCGGACAGGTCGCCCTTGCGGCCGGTGCCAACGGTGGCGCTGCCGCTCACCTGGAAGCGGCCGTTGCGGAAGGCATCGGCCACACGGTTCACGTAGGCGGCCGAGGGGTTGCTCGTCACCAGGTGCTGGATCAGCTGCTTGGAGATGAAGGGTGCGATGTTCTGGTGGGCCATCAGGCTGTCGAGCACCTTGTCCAGCGCGGACTCGGCGCTGCTGCCCGCGGGCACCGTGACGCCGGCCAGCAGCGTGCGCTGGGCCGTGTCATGGAAGGCGCTGCGGCTGACCATGTCGCCGCCGTAGTAGCGGCAGTTCCAGCCGGTGGGGCAGCCCCAGTGCGTGGCGCCGCCGGCGGGGAAGGTCCAGCCGGTCATCGCATAGGCGTAGTTGCGCACCTGGGTGTTGTCGTAGACGGGGTCGCAGCGGTTGTTGGCCAGCTCGCCGTCGGCGTTGAGCAGGCAGGGGCCGAGCGAGAACAGCTGCAGCAGCTCGCGCGCGAAGTTCTCGTTCGGCGCGGCCTTGTCGTTGTTGACGCCGTTGAGGTAGTCGCCCATCACCGGCGACAGGGCCACCGCGCGCAGCACGTCGCGGTAGTTGCTGAAGGACAGCTCCAGCAGCTTGTTCTGGTAGTTGCGCAGGCCGTAGGTGGCCGTCACCGTGTTGGCCGACACCACCGCGATCTGCGACAGCGCCAGGGCCACGCGCTGGCGCAGCTGGTCCTTCTTGCCGATGGCGTTGCGATAGAAGTCCCAGGCCAGCGGGCGCTCGGTGTACCAGTCGCGCCAGCAGGTGCCGTTGGCCTTGACGGCGGCCTGCGCCGGCAGGTCGCAGAACTCGCTGGTCGAGGTGTTCTGGTGGATGGCGCCGTTGCCGCCCAGCACATAGGCCGACTCGCTCAGGCCCAGCTGCTCGACGACCCAGGACCTGCGGCCCTTGTTGCGGATTTCGGCCACCAGCGCCTCGCTCGGGCCGAAGCTGGCCTGGTTGGCCAGGCGCACGGCATCGAGCTGGGTGGTCGGCGAGACCAGCGTGGCGGCCATCTGGGCCATCGGCGAGGTCTCGGTCTTCGCGTCCGAGGAGCCGCCGCCACCGCCGCCGCAAGCAGCCAGCAGGACGGTCAGCGCCAGCAGGCCGGACCAACGGACGGGGCGAGCGCGCAAGGCGGTGAAGGAGATGGCGGTTGCTCGGTGCATGAGGACGGGTCTGGAATCTCGAAGCGGCGGCATGGTGGGACCGTGCCAGGGCGATGGGGCGGAATTCTGTGGGGCGGGCCGTGTCCCGCCTGTCACTGATCGTCACGGCAGCCGATGCGCACCGTCCCTGGGCGGGCCAGGGCAAGGTGACGATTGCTTCACAGTGTGTCGGCGATGTGTCGCCCGTTTCCCGGGGCAAGCGAGACAAGTGCACGCCCGCTCGTGGGGGAGTGACGTCGGCTTTTGCACTCCGCAAGCAGCGGCGATGCAACTGCTCACAACCGCGGGCCTGGGTATGCGCAGTTGTGCGCGGGCTGCTGCGATGCGCCAGGGGCGGCATCGGCCTTGCCACCGCGGGGAACACGACCACCCAGGAGACGCCATGACTCATTCCGCCGCGACCCGCGACGCCGCCACCCGGCAGCGCCACATCCAGGAAGAGCAGGATCAGCACGACCGCGCGGCTGCCCAGGGCGCCGGGGCCGCTCCGGGCGCGGAGGACGCGTCCGCCGTGCAGGCCGGCGCCCGCGCCCACCCCCGTGATCTGCCCGCCCAGCACCTGGCCAAGCCCGGCCGCGAGGCCGACCTGCAATTGCAGCCGCAATTCCAGGCACCCCAGTACGAAGGCAGCCGCAAGCTGCAGGACAAGGTGGCCCTGATCACCGGCGCGGACTCCGGCATCGGCCGCGCGGTGGCCGTGCTCTATGCGCGCGAGGGCGCCGATGTCGCCATCGCCTATCTGGACGAACACGAGGACGCGCAGGAGACCGCGCGCTGGGTCGAGAAGGAAGGCCGCCGCGCGCTGCTGCTCCCCGGCGACGTGAAGGACCCGGCCTTCTGCCGCGACGCGGTGGCGCGCACCGTCGAGGCCTTTGGCAAGCTCGACGTCCTGGTCAACAACGCCGCCTTCCAGGAGCACGCCGCGGACATCGGCGATCTCACCGAAGAGCGCTTCGACGAGACCCTGCGCACCAACGTCTACGGCTACTTCCACATGGCCAAGGCGGCGGTGCCGCACCTGAAGGAAGGCGCGTCCATCATCAACACCGGTTCGGTGACGGGGCTGCGCGGCAGCCCGCAGCTGCTGGACTACTCCACCACCAAGGGCGCCATCCATGCCTTCACCAAGGCGCTGGCGCAGAACCTGGTGGACAAGGGCATACGCGTCAACGCGGTCGCGCCCGGCCCGGTGTGGACCCCGCTGAACCCGGCGGACAGCCCGGCAGAAGCAGTGAAGGACTTCGGCAAGAAAACCCAGATGAAGCGCGCGGCCCAGCCCGAGGAGTTGTCGCCGGCCTACGTCTTCCTTGCTGCTCCGGTGTGTTCCGGCTACATCACGGGCATCGTCCTGCCGGTGACCGGCAGCGTCGGCGAATCCTGAACCCCTCGAACGAAAGGCACGCATGCCCGAGCCCGCTCCCCTGCATCGCATCCTCATCGTCGGCGGCGGCGCTGGCGGACTTGAACTGGCGACCCGGCTGGGCGACAGGCTGGGCAAGAGCGGGCAGGCCAGCATCGTCCTGCTGGACCAGGCGCTGACGCATGTGTGGAAGCCGCTGCTGCACGAGGTGGCCGCGGGCAACCCGGCGCTGGACCTCAACGAGCTGGACTTCCTGGCCCAGGCCCGGCGCCACCACTTCGAGTTCCAGCCCGGGCGCATGACGGGGCTGGACCGCGCGAACCGGCAGGTGCTGATCGCGCCCCTGGTGGGCGAGGACGGCGTGAGCATCGCCGCCGCGCGCAGCCTGCCCTACGACACGCTGGTGCTGGCGGTGGGCAGCCTGGTCAACGACTTCGACACGCCCGGCGTGAAGGAGCACGCGCTGCCGCTGAACGACGTGGCCGATGCGCGTCGTTTCCACCGCCGCCTGCTGGCGGCCTGTGCAGCGGCGGACCTCGCTGCGCAGGGCGACGCGGGCCCGCCACCCACGGTGCACATCGTCGTCGTCGGTGGCGGCGCCACCGGCGTCGAGCTGGCCGCGGAGCTGCGCCAATCGGGCGAGGAGCTGGCGCTCTACCGCATCGGCGGCCCGCGCCGGCGCCGCATCGACATCACCGTGGTCGAGGCCGCGCCGCGGCTGGTGGGGGCCCTGTCCGAACAAGTCGCGCAGTCCGTGCGTGCGGACCTGGAGCGCCTGGGCGTGAAGGTGGAGACCGGCGAGCGCGTGGTCGAGATCACCGCCGGTGCCGTGCGCCTGGGCAGCGGTCGCGAGCTGCCGTCCACCTTGACGGTGTGGGCCGCGGGCATACGTGCGCCGGG
>SCTQ01000145.1 GCA_004322345.1 Aquabacterium sp.
TCACCACGCTGCCGTGGTGAAGCTGCCCAGCACGGGCTCGCTCGGCGCGCGTGCGTTGTCCAGGCCCTGGAAGCTGGCGCGCACGAAGACCTCGCGGCCGGCGGGCAGGCCGGCGAGGTCCTGGCGCACGGTGAAGTCGCTGGTCTCCAGCGCGTAGGGGCCGACGATCTTCTGCGCGTTCCTGAATTGCTCGTTGAAGGCGTATTCGACGATCAGGCGCGCGGGACGGTCGCAGCGGCTCCACAGCATCACCGAGCCGGCCTGCGGATCGCCGAACTGCAGGCCTTGGGCGGCAACCGGGCGGGCCGAGTCCGCGGCGACGATGGCCGGCGCACCTTGTGCCCACGAGGGCAGGGCGGCTGCGCCGAGCGTGGCGGCGGTCGATTGCAGGAACAGGCGGCGCGAGCTGCGGTCGCGGGTGTCGTCTTGCATGGCGGGCTCTTCTCTTCTCGGGGGTGGAGGGTCCGAGGAGGCTAGGCCGGCCCCATGAAGCCGCCTTGAAGCCGGGCCGCTCGCGCGACAGGCCGAATGGACTGCCCAGCGGGCAGCAGGAGCAGAGCGCCGCCCCCAGCCGGCCCCGTCGACGTGGGGGACCGCCTGGCGTATTCGTCAGGCGAGGGGCAAGTCGCTCAGGCGCTGGCCGGACAGCAGCCATTCGATGGCCACGTCGTGCTGGGTGAAGGCGCTGAGGTTGATGCCGCTGCGCTGGGCCAGCTCGGCCAGGTAGTCGGCCTCGCGCCGGTGCTCGGGCCGGTGCAGCACGGCGACGCGCAGCAGCGGCGGCAGTGCCGCGGCATTGCCCACGTTGAAGCGGTACAGGTCGAAGGCCGACAGTTCCTGCTGCTTGCCCAGCAGGTTGACCATCATGCGCAGGCAGTTCGCATCCTGCAGGCGCTGGGTGGCTTCGATGCGGCCGCGTTCGAGCTCATCGAGCGTGACCAGTCCGGTGTGGATCACCGTGAGATAGGAGCCTTCCTGGTCGAAGGCCATCGTATAGGGCATGGGCGAAGCGAGACATGGCAGGGCCCCCCTTGAAGATGGCCGGCGGGCTCTGACGGCCCGTCTGTCGTGCCGCGCGCGGACAGGCATCGCGCTGCGGCGGCGCAGTGTATCCAGCGTCCCGGCGACTACACACCGTTCAAGTGGAGGGAAGGGTTAACCGCGGTGGTCCCTTCGACGTGCGATCTGCCGCCTCGCGCGGTCAGTAGGCGCGTCCGCGGCGGTATTGCGCATGAGCGCGCCGCGCCAGCGTGGTCGCGTCGCCCAGCGCAGCCATGGTGCGGCCGGCATGCGCGTGGCAGATGGCCAGGCCCAGTGCGTCAGCCGCGTCGCGGCCGGGCTCGGCGTTCAGGCCCAGCAGCCGCGTGACCATGGCCTGGATCTGCTCCTTGCGTGCCTGGCCGTGGCCGACCACGGCCTTCTTCATCTGCAGCGCGGTGTACTCGGACACCGCCAACCCGCCGCTGACCAGCGCCGCGAGCGCGGCGCCGCGCGCCTGGCCCAGCAGCAGCGTGGACTGCGGGTTGACGTTGACGAAGACGATCTCCACGGAGGCGGCCTGCGGCTGGTAGCGCTCGGCCACCTCGCGCACGCCCTCGAAGATGATCTTCAGGCGACCGGGCAGGTCGCCCCGCTCCAGGGCCGTGGTGCGGATGGTGCCGCTGGCGACGTAGTGCAGGCGCGGGCCGTCCACTTCGACGACACCGAACCCGGTCGTTTGCAGGCCAGGATCGATGCCCAGGATGCGCACTGCTCGCGGACTCCGGCGCTCAGTGGCGGAAGTGGCGGGTGCCGGTCAGCACCATCGCCAGGCCGCGCTCGTCCGCGGCGGCGATCACCTCGTCGTCGCGCACGCTGCCGCCCGGGTGGATGACGCTGGTCGCGCCGGCATCGGCCACCACGTCCAGGCCGTCGCGGAAGGGGAAGAAGGCGTCGCTGGCCACCGCCGAGCCCTTCAGCGTCAGGCCGGCGTTCTCGGCCTTGATGCTGGCGATGCGGGCGGAGTCGATGCGGCTCATCTGGCCCGCGCCCACGCCCAGCGTCATGCCACCGGCGCAGAAGACGATGGCGTTGGATTTCACGAAGCGGGCGATCTTCCAGGCGAAGAGCAGGTCGCTCATCTCCTGCTCGGTGGGCTGGCGCTTGGTGACGACCTTCAGCTGCGCGGGATCGAAGTCGCGGTTGTCCGCGGTCTGCAGCAGCAGGCCCGAGCCCACGCGCTTGGAGTCGATGGCGTTCAAACCCTTTTCCCAGTCGGACGCGCCACCGGGCGGCAGGGCGATCTGCAGCAGGCGGGTGTTGGGCTTGCCGGCGAAGGCGGCGAGTGCTTCGGGCGTGAAGGCCGGGGCGATCAGCACTTCGACGAACTGCTTGGCCACGAGCTGCGCACCTGCGCCGTCCAGCGGCCGGTTGAAGGCGATGATGCCGCCGAAGGCCGAGGTGGGATCGGTCTTGAAGGCCTTGGAATAGGCCTCGGCCGGATCGGCGCCGACGGCCGCGCCGCAGGGGTTGGCATGCTTGACGATCACGCAGGCCGGCGCATCGAAGACCTTGACGTTCTCCCACGCGGCATCGGCATCGGCGATGTTGTTGTAGGACAGCTCCTTGCCCTGGATCTGCCTGGCCGTGACCAGCGAGCCGGGGGCCGGATGCAGGTCGCGGTAGAAGGCGGCGGCTTGGTGAGGGTTCTCGCCGTAGCGCAGGTCCTGGATCTTCACGAAGCGGGCGTTGGACTGCGCGGGGAAGAGGCTGCGCGTGCCGTCGGCCTGCAGCGAGGACAGGTAGTCGCTGATCGCCGCGTCGTAGTTGGAGATGCGGTTGAAGGCGGCCACCGACAGCTTGAAGCGCAGCGTGTCGTCCAGCTTGCCGTTCGCCTTGAGCTGCTGCAGCACCTCGGCGTATTGCGAGGCATCGGTCAGCACGCCGACGTCCTTCCAGTTCTTCGCCGCCGATCGCACCATCGCCGGGCCGCCGATGTCGATGTTCTCGATCGCGTCCTCCAGCGTGCAGCCGGGCTTGGCCACGGTGGCCTCGAACGGGTAGAGGTTGACGACCAGCAGGTCGATGGTGGCGATGCCGTGTTCCTTCAGCGCGGCCACGTGGGCCGGCACATCGCGGCGCGCCAGCAGGCCGCCGTGCACGCGCGGATGCAGCGTCTTCACGCGGCCGTCGAGCATCTCGGGGAAGCCGGTGACTTCGGCCACCTCGGTCACGGGCAGGCCGGCGTCGGCCAGCAGCTTGGCGGTGCCGCCGGTGGACAGCAGCTTGACGTCCAGCGCGTGCAGCGCCTTGGCGAAATCGACGATGCCGGTCTTGTCGGAGACGGAGATCAGGGCTTGCATGTTGTTGTCGGGACTCTCTGTTTGCTGGTTGATGCTTGCGGGCTTACTTGATGAACTTGTGCTCGACCAGCTTGCGATGCAGGGTGTTGCGGTTGATGCCCAGCCAGTCGGCGGCGCGCGACTGATTGCCGTCGGCGCGCTGCATGACGACGTCGAGCAGCGGCTTCTCCACGGCCTTGAGGACCATGTCGTAGATGTCGGCCGGCTCGGTGCCGCGCAGGTCGCGGAAGTAGGCGTCGAGCGAGGTGCGAATGGTTTCTTCGATGTGTTTTTTGCTCATGCGGCGTCCAGGTAGATGTCTTGCTCGGCGGATTCCTCTTCCGCCTCGCCCGCCGATCCCGCATCCACGCTGCCGTAGCTCACAGGCAGCCGCTCGTGCGTGTCGGCCAGTTGTTGGAAAAACCCTCCCAGGGCCTGCAGCTGCGCCGCGCTGCTGTCCAGGCCGTTCATGTGGTCGCGGAAGGTCTCGCCACCGGGCAGGCCGCGCACGGCCCATCCGATGTGCTTGCGTGCGGTGCGCACCCCGGCGAACTCGCCGTACAGGCTGTAGTGATCATGCAGGTGCTCGATCAACCAGTTCTGCACGTCTTGTGTAAGCGGTGTTGCGCGTTCCTCTCCGGTGGCCAGGAAGTGGGCGATGTCGCCGAAGATCCAGGGCCGGCCCTGGGCCGCACGGCCGACCATCACCGCATCGGCGCCGGTGCGTGCAAGCACCTCCCGTGCCTTGCGCGGCGAGTCGATGTCCCCGTTGGCGACCACCGGCACCGAGACCGCGGCCTTGACCGCGGCGATGGTGTCGTATTCGGCCAGGCCCTTGTAGCCCTGCTCGCGCGTGCGTCCGTGCACGGTGAGCATGGCCACGCCCGCGGCCTCCGCGGCGCGCGCGATCGTCAGCGCATTGCGGTGCTGCGCGCACCAGCCCGTGCGCATCTTCAGCGTCACCGGCACGCCGTGGGGCAGGCAGGCCTGAACGACGGCCTCCACGATGCGCGCGGCGAGCGCCTCGTCCTGCATCAGTGCGGAGCCTGCCCATTTGTTGCACACCTTCTTGGCCGGGCAGCCCATGTTGATGTCGATGATCTGCGCGCCGCGCTCGATGTTGTAGCGCGCGGCGTCGGCCATCTCGTCAGGTTCGGTGCCGGCAATTTGCACCGCGATGGGCGCGGTCTCGCCATCGTGGTTCGCGCGGCGCGAAGTCTTCAGGCTTTTCCAGAGATCACGTTTGGAGGTCACCATCTCGCTGACCGCGTAGCCCGCTCCCAGGCGCTTGCACAGCTGGCGAAAAGGCCGGTCCGTCACGCCGGCCATGGGCGCGGCGAATAGTCCGTTGGGCAGGGTGATCGAGCCGATTCGCATGATGAAAGTGGGCGGGTCGGCCTCTTGCGTCGGCTCGGGTGGTGCTGAAAAAGGAGGCAGGAGTATAGCGATGCGACCCTGGTCTGCCTCCCTAGGTCCGCGGGGCCGCGGCGTGCTGAATGGAGTGTGAAGCCTGTGGTCGCGGACACGGACCATCCTGCGATGGATGCCCGGTTGTCGTCATGCGTGGCCACCCTAGTTCGCCCTGCCCGCGGTTGGTTTGGGCTCACTGTTCCTCGTCGTCTGCCTCCCGGCCACGCTGCTGCCTGTGGGGTCGCAGGAGATGCCGTGCGCCATCGTGCGGCAGCATCTGCAAGGGTTCTGGCCGGCCCTGCTCGTGGCCGCCGGCAACCAGCACGCCGGGTGATGCCTTCACGTAGCGGATGAGGCGAGGCGCGGACGACGCACCAGCGCGTGCTGCGCTGGTCGCAGCGCCTGGGCTGCGCCTGCCGTGCTGGCCCTGCGTTGCCTGCCTGGCCGTGGGCAGGTTCCGCGCTGCTTCGTGCCGGCGGCCGTCGCCTGAGCGGGCAGGCTCAGGCCGTCATCTCGACTGCCTGCAGCGCCAGGCAGACTTCGGTGCGCCATTCGGTGGGCGGCAGGCTGCGGCAGTCGTTGAGGTACTCCTCGACGACGGGTGCGTCGGCCGGCGTGCGACCGCTTTCGGGCAACCAGTCGCCGTAGATCCAGTCGTAGGCGCGCTGCAACTCGGCGTACGGACCGACATGCAACACGATTGCATGCGGGCCGCCCGGCGTGGACAGCTCGCGCAGGCCGGGCAGCTCGGCGCCCTGCAGGCGGAATCCGTCCGGCAGGCTGATGCAGGCCTCGGAGCGCAGGTCGGCCGCGGGCACGGCGCGCGGGTCGTCGTAGTAGAGGCCGAAGGAGCGCGTGTGCGGCCCCATCAGGCCATGGGCGGCAGCCCAGGCGGCCAGGCGCTCGAAGCTGCGGCCGATCTCGTGGTAGCTGCCGCGGTGCGGCAGGGCGGCGACGCGCATGGGCGCGCGGTTCTCGATGCGGGCTTGGTACATGGTGAGCTCCTGTGCTTGAGGTTGTGGCACGAGAGGAACGTCCGCCACCGCCTGCGACCGCGTCCTCGCCCGGTAGGCCGCCGGCGGTTCGCCGTAGGCCTCGCGGAAGGCGCGCGTGAAGGCGGCCGTGCTGCCGTACTGCGCGTCGCGCGCGATGCGCTCGATGCCGGTTCGCGACGACAGCAGCTGCACCGCCGCGCGATGCAGTCGCATGCGGCGCAGCGTGTCGGCCACCGTCTCGCCCAGCAGCCCCCGCCAGATGCGGTGGAAGTGATAGGGCGATAGATGGGCGCGCTCGGCCAGGTCGTGCAGGTCCAGCGGCTGGTCGAGGTGGGCTGCCAGCCATTCCTGCGCAGGCTGCAGGCGCTGGGCCCAGCGCAGTCGGGTGTCGGGCTTGTTCATCTCGGGGCTCACCTTATCCAGGGCGGCTTGATCTTCCTTGCGCTCTTTCCATCCCGCAAATGCGAACCCCGCCACGGGGGCGGGGTTCGCGGGCCGGCGCGTCGGTGTCTTACTTCAGCGGCTCGATGCTGGTGACGGTGTTGTAGCCGCCGACCTTCTCGACTGCGAAGCGCACCTTGTCGCCCGGGTTGTAGCGGTCCAGCACGGCCTTGTCCTGGACGTGGAAGGCCGTCTTCATGGGCGGCAGGTCCACGCTCTTGATGGCGCCGTGGGACAGGGTGATCTTGCCCAGCGACTTGTCGACCTTGACGACTTCGCCCTCGATCGTCGCCTGCGCGTACGCGGCCACCGCGAAGGCGGCTGCGGCCAGGGCGAACGTGAGGGACTTCACGACGGTGGAGATGCGTTTCATGGCTTCCTCTTCAGTGGCTGCCGGGTCGTGGCTGCCGGGTCGCGGCTGCCGGGTCGCGGCTGCCGGGTCGCGGCTGCCGGGTTGGCGGACATCGGCTTGGACGGCCGGATGTTCCGGCGGGTTCCCCGGACGCGGGGTTCCCTGCCTCCTTAGACGCTTGGCGCCGCTTGCCGGTTGACCTGATCACCCGTCGCGGGGGCGGCTTCACACGGCCGGACAAGGCTTTGCACAACTTTGCGGGATCCGGTGCGGCCAGCCTCTTGCTATTGCTCAACACCCCGGGCGCCCGCACCGGGGCCGACAAGGCGGAGGAGGCCTCATGCAGGACGACAAGACCATCGTGATCGTGGGCGGCGGCTTCGCCGGCACCACCCTGGCGCGCTCGCTGGAGCCGCTGCTGCCGGCGGACTGGCGGCTCGTCCTGCTCAGCGAGGAGAGTTACACCACCTTCAACCCCATGCTGGCCGAGGTCGTCGGCGCGGCCGTCTTCCCCGAGCACGTGATCGCCCCGATCCGCCAGATGGTCCGGCGCACGCGCTTCATCATGGGGAAGCTGACGGCGGTGGACCAGGTGCGGCGCACCCTGGAGTGCACCACCTTGGCCGGCCCGGTGGAGATCGCCTGGACCCATCTGGTGCTGGCCTTCGGCATGCGCGCCAACCTCCAGATCATTCCGGGCATGGAAGAGCACGCGCTGCCCTTGAAGCTGGTGGGTGACGCCATGTACATCCGCAACCGCGTGCTGCAGCGCCTGGCCTGCGTGGAGCTGACCCAGGATCCGCAGGCGCGCCGGCGCATCGGCCATTTCGTCGTCATCGGCGGCGGCTTCTCCGGCGTCGAGGTGGCCGGCGCACTGGCGGATTTCATCGCCAGTGCACGCGGCTACTACCCGCTGATCCGCGAGGACGAGCTGGCCGTCACCTTGCTGCACCAGGGCGAATGCCTGCTGCCGGAGATGCCCAAGGCACTGGGCGAGGCGGCCCTGAAGTCGCTGCAGTCGCGCGGCGTGCAGGTGAAGCTGAAGGCCGCCGCCGCCGGCATCGAGGCCGACCGGGTGATCCTCACCGACGGCGCCAGCCTGCCTAGCGAGACGGTGGTGTGCACGATCGGCACGCGGCCCAACATGCTGGCCGGCTCGCTGAAGCTGCCGCTGGTGCGCGGGCGCATCGCCACGCGGGCGGACATGTCGGTGGAGGACTGCGACGGCCTTTGGGCCCTGGGCGATTGCGCCGCGGTGCCCAACGGCCGCGGCGGCCAGGTCTCGCCGCCGACTGCGCAGTTCGCGGTGGCCCAGGCCCAGGCGCTGGCCGCCAACCTGATGGCCGCGGCGGCCGGGCAGCCCACGCGGGCCTTCGCCTACCAGTCCAAGGGCATGATGGCCACCACCGGACACCGCAAGGGCGTGGCCGAGGTCTACGGCCTGCATTTCACCGGCATCGTCGCCTGGCTGCTGTGGCGCGCGGCCTACCTGATGAAGATGCCCACGCCTGGCCGCAAGCTGCGCATCGGGCTGGAGTGGGCCTGGAGCGCCTTCTTCAAGGTGGACATCACCCACCTGCGCTTCACCCGCACCTGCGAGGCCGAGGCCGCCGCCCAGCCGCCGGCCCAGGCGGAGATCGCCCACAAGCGCGCGGCCTGACGTTTTTCCTACAATTCGCCCGCCTCCGGAGGACCCGGGGTGTCGGCGCGCCGTGCGCGCCGGCCGTTTCCGTCTCCATCCCAGCTGCCGCGCCCTGCCATGAGCGACTCCACCGCACCCACCGCTTCCGAACTCGCCCAGATCGCTCCGCGCGACAAGGCGGAGATCCTCGCCCAGGCGCTGCCCTACATCCGCAAGTTCCACGGCAAGACCATCGTCATCAAGTACGGCGGTAACGCCATGACCGACCCGGCCCTGCAGCAGGACTTCGCCGAGGACGTGGTGTTGCTCAAGCTGGTGGGCGTGAACCCGGTGGTCGTGCACGGCGGCGGCCCGCAGATCGACGAGGCGCTGGCCAAGATCGGCAAGAAGGGCACCTTCATCCAGGGCATGCGCGTGACGGACGAGGAGACGATGGAAGTCGTCGAATGGGTGCTCGGCGGCGAGGTGCAGCAGGACATCGTCGGCCTGATCAACTTCGCTGGCGGCAAGGCCGTGGGCCTGACCGGCCGCGACGGCGGCCTGATCCGCGCGCGCAAGCTCAAGCTCGTGGACAAGGACGGCAAGGAGCACGACGTCGGCCACGTCGGCGACATCGTCTCCATCGACCCCTCGGTGGTGAAGGCGCTGCAGGACGACCAGTTCATCCCCGTCATCAGCCCCATCGGCTTCGGCGAGGACAACGAGAGCTACAACATCAACGCCGACGTCGTCGCCGGCAAGCTGGCCGAGGTGCTGAAGGCCGAGAAGCTGATGCTGCTGACCAACACGCCCGGCGTGCTGGACAAGCAGGGCAGGCTGCTGACGGACCTGTCGGCGCGCGAGATCGACGACCTGTTCGCCGACGGCACCATCTCCGGCGGCATGCTGCCCAAGATCTCCTCCGCGCTGGATGCCGCCAAGAGCGGCGTCAACGCCGTGCACATCATCGACGGCCGCGTGCCGCACGCGATGCTGCTGGAGATCCTGACCGACCAAGCCTACGGCACCATGATCCGCTCGCATTGAGCGCCCTCGCCACGACACCCTCTTCGGCCGCCGACCGCCGCGTGCCGCTGGCCGCGGCCCTGGTCTGGCTCGTCGCGCTGGCGGAGATGGCCTGGCTGCTTCCGGGCGGCCGCTCGGACGACGCCGAGATCCTGCTGCACACCCAGGCCTTCGCCTGGGGCTACCGGCTGCGCAACCCGCCGCTGTTCGACTGGCTGGCCTGGGCCGGCATGCAGCTGACGGGGCCCACGCCGGTGCTGGTCTTCGCGCTGCGCCTGGGCTGCATGGCCCTTGGCTTCTGGCTGCTGTGGAAGCTGGCGCGGCGTGCGGGCCTGGACGCGCTGCCCGCGCTGGCATCGGCGCTGGCGCCGCTGTGGGTGCTGCAGTTCTTCTATTACGCGCTGGCCGACCTGACGCACACCGTGCTGTCGGGCGTCTTCTATGCGGCCACGGTGTGGGCCGTGTGGCGCGCGCGCGAACTGCCGGGCTGGCGCCGCATGGCGGTGCTGGGCGGGGTGGTCGGGCTGGGGCTGCTGACCAAGTACCTGTTCGCGCTGTTCGTCGGCGCCGCGCTGCTGGCCTGCTGGCTGGTGCCGGCCTATCGCGTGCTGCTGCGCCCCGGGCGGCTGGGTGTCGCCCTGCTGGTGGCGCTGGCGATCGCCCTGCCGCACCTGCTGTGGGTCCTGCACCAGGACCACGCCACCTTCGCCGAGCAGCAGCGCCAGAGCCTGGAGACCGCCGGGCACTGGAGCGTGCGCAACACGCTGGCCGGCCTGGGCGCCTTGCTGGGTTACACGCTGGCGGTGACCTTGCCGTGGCTGCTGGTGGGTGGGCTGTGCAGCCTGGACGCGCGCCGGCCGCAGCCTGTGTTGGCCGCGGCCGCGGCCGGGGGCCGGGGCGAGAAGTCCCAGGCGCTTGCCACGCTGCGCGCTTCGGACGCCGACCTGCGCTGGCTGGCCTGGACCCTGGCGCTGAGCGTCGCCGCCATCGCGCTGTCCATCGTCGGCTTCGGTGCCTCGCGCGTGCGGCCGCACCACCTGGTCTTCCTGTCGCTGGCGCCGCTGGCCGTCATGCTCTTCCTGGCCCGTCGGCGTGCCGCCCTGTTCGCGCGCATGCAGCCCGGCCTGCGCCGCTTCACCCGGCTGACGGTGGCATGGGTGGCCGTGGCGCTGCTGGCCTTCGCCGTGGACGCGCGGCGCTTCGCCCAGCGCTGCGAGCTGTGCGGCCCGCAGCTGGACTATGCGCAGCTGGCCCAGGGCCTGCGTGCGCAGGGGCTGGAGGGCGGCACGCTGTACTACGCCTCGCGCCACCGCCTGCTCAACCCGCCGATGCTGAGGCAGTACCTGGACTTGCGGGTGGTGTGGCTGGATGCGCCGTCCACCGAGAGCCCGCTGCCGGCACGTCCGCAATCGGCCTGCGCCTGGTTGTGGATGCCGGGCGTGGAAGACGACGCGGACGCCACGCGCCTGGCTGCGCGTGTGCCCGCACCGCTGGCCACCGCGCGTCATGCGGGCAGTGGCCTGCAACTGGCCACGCGGCTGAAGACGGTGGACCGCGCCGGCCAGCCGCTGATGCTTGCCGTCAGCCGCAGCGGCTGCGCCGAGCCGGCGGGCGTGCGCTGACGCCCACCGCTCAGCGCGGTGGCATCTGCTGGCGCATCGCCTTGGCGCGTTCGGCGGCCTGCTTCATCTGATCGGCGCTGATCGTCTGGCCATTGGCCATCACGATGTCGCCGGGCTTCTGGCCGGGCTTGCAGGGCCCGGTCCAGCTGGCGTCGATGCTCATCCGGGCCTTGGCCATGCCATGCATCGGCGGGTCGTAGCTGATGTCGATGTCGCCGCGGTAGGCGCTGTCGAACTTGCCGGTGAAGACGGCGTCGGTGGTGGCCGTGGCCTTGTCCATCTTGCAGACGGTGTGCACGGCCACGCGGTCGCCGTCGTGCCTGATCTCGGGCGGGGCGCACTTGTTGGCCGCGTCCTCGCCCATCTGCCTGAAGAGGTTGTCGGTGGCCGAGTCGATGCACTGCTGCACCGGGCCCATCGACGGCATGCCGGCCATCTTGGTGTCGATCTTCCACAGGCCGGGCTTGCGCTTGGGCATGTCGGACGGGCCGGCCATGGCGCAGGCGGCGGCCAGCGACAGGCAGGCCAGGGCGGCACAGCGGGATACCATCATCGGGCGCTCCTTCTTGCGTATGGGAAAGCAGGGAGCGGCCAGCCTAGCGCAGCACCTGTCGCACGCCATCACCGCATACCCGATGTCCGCCCAAGCACCCTCCGCCCGCCGCCGCGTCTGGCTCTTCGACCTCGACAACACCCTGCACGACGCCACCCACGCGGTCTTCCACCGGCTGGACAAGTCGATGACGCAATACATCGTGGACACCCTGGCCATCGAACACGCCGACGCCGACCGCCTGCGCCGCCACTACTGGCAGCGCTACGGCGCCACGCTGCTGGGCCTGGAGAAGCATCACGGCATACGTGCGGCCCACTTCCTGGACGAGACCCACCGCATGCCCGGCCTGGAGGCCGACCTGCGCCTGTCCGCGCGCGACCGTGCGGCCATCAAGCGCCTGCCCGGGCGCAAGATCATCCTCACCAACGCCCCGGCCGAGTACGCGCGGCGCGTGCTCACCCGCCTGGACCTGGCCGGTGCCTTCGAGCAGGTGGTCAGCATCGAGGGCATGCGCTGCTTCGGCAGGCTGCGGCCCAAGCCGGACGCCCGCATGCTGCGCATCGTGCTGGCGCGCCTGAAGCTGCAGCCCACGCGCACCGTGCTGGTGGAAGACACGGTGGGCCATCTGCGGGCGGCGCGCGCCCTGGGCATGGGCACGGTCTGGATGCAGCGTTACCTGCGTCCGGGCGGGATGCGTCCGGTCGGTGCAACACCTGCCGTGACTTCCTCGGCAAGAGGCTCGTGGCTGCCCCATCTCGGTGTTCGCCTGCATCGCCGCCCCAGCTATGTTCATGCCAGAATCCGCTCGCTTTTCGAGTTGGTCCGGTGGCGTGACGCTGGCGGAAACTGGTGAATCCCGAGCTGTGACCCTCCCCATCCAACCTTCATCCGTCGAGACAGCCGACCCCGCCACAGGGGTCGAGGCCGCGGCCAACGAGCCGTCGGCCGACGCTGCCGCCGGGGAACCCGCGGCCGCCGAGCCCGCGCGCAAACGCCCCAAGCCGGGCGAGCGCCGCATCCAGATCCTGCAGGCCCTGGCCGGCATGCTCGAGCAGCCCGGCGCCGAGCGCATCACCACCGCCGCCCTGGCCGCCAGGCTGGAGGTCAGCGAGGCCGCGCTCTACCGCCACTTCGCCAGCAAGGCGCAGATGTTCGAAGGCCTGATCGAGTTCATCGAGCAGAGCGTCTTCACCCTCGTCAACCAGGTCGTCGAGCGCGAGACCGATCCCGCCGTGCAGGTCCAGCGCATCCTCGCGCTGACCTTGCAGTTCGGCGAGAAGAACCCGGGCATGACCCGCGTGATGGTCGGCGACGCCCTGGTGTTCGAGAACGAGCGCCTGGGCACGCGCATGAACCAGTTCTTCGACCGCCTGGAGTCGCAGTTGCGCCAGAGCTTCCGCGCACTGGCCGAGGCCTCCGGCTCGCAGTCGCCCACGGTCGACGCCCAGGCGCGCGCCTCGGCCGCCGTCGGCCTGATCCTGGGCCGGCTGCACCGCTTCGCCCGCAGCGGCTTCAAGCGCCAGCCCACCGAGCACCTCGAGGCCACCTTGCGCCTCGTGCTGGCCTGAGCGACGGCTGCGCGTTGCGCCTTGATCGCACAGGCCTGCACAGGCCTGCACAGGCCGCCCGGACACGCCGGATCCGTTCACACCTTCTGAGCCCCGCCTTCGCCCGCCTGGCGCGTGATGCGGCATGCTGGCAGCGATGAGCGACACCGACACCGATACCGAGATCCGGCTCGCCGGGCAGCGCCTGCTGCTGCTGCCCGAGAAGGCCGCCTGGCTGCCCGAAGCCGGCACCCTGCTCGTCGCCGATGTCCATCTCGGCAAGGCCCACAGCTTCCGCCGCCTCGGCGTGCCGGTGCCCGGTGGCACCACGGCCGGCACGCTGCAGCGCCTGGGCCGGGTGCTGGACCGCACGCGGGCCAGCCGGCTGGTGATCCTGGGTGACCTGCTGCATGGCCCGCTGATGCGCGAAGCTGCCGCGCTGGATGCGCTGGCGACCTGGCGCAGGTCCTATGCAGATGTCGAGATGACCCTGGTGCGCGGCAATCACGACGACCGCGCCGGCGACCCGCCGCCCCAGCTCGGCATCACCTGCGTGGACGAAGGCGACGCGGCCGCCGGGATCGGCGCCCTGAGCCTGCAGCACCACCCGCGGCCGCGGCCCGACGCCTACGTGCTGGCCGGCCACACCCATCCCTGCATCACGCTGCGCGGGCGCTGGGACGGGCTGCGCTTGCCGTGCTTCTGGTTCGGCCGGCAGGTGGGCGTGCTGCCGGCCTTCGGCGAGTTCACCGGCATGCATCCGGCGCGGCCCGGGCCGGGCGACCGCGTCTATGCGGTGGGCGACACCCGCGTGTTCGCCGTGCCCTTGGCGACGTGAGCCCGTCGAGGCTGCCCGGTCACGGGCTGCTGGATAAACTGGCTCCATGTCTGCCCCGCTTGAACACCTGATCCTGCGTGCCGAGCGCCTGATGGAGCGCCTGGAATCCTGCCTGCCACACCGGCTCGCCGAGCCCGACTGGGGCGTCGCGCCCGCCTGGCGCTACCGCAAGCGCCAGAGCGGCGCCGGCTGGGGCGGCGCGGTACTGGAGCCCGTGCGTCACGTCGGGCGCATGGGCTTCGGCGACCTGATCGAGGTGGACGGCCAGAAGGAGCGCTTCGCGCGCAACCTGGCCCAGTTCGTCGCCGGCCGTCCGGCCAACAACGTGCTGCTGACCGG
>SCTQ01000146.1 GCA_004322345.1 Aquabacterium sp.
GCCGGCCAGATCCACACCGGCGCGGCGAGCCTGGCCGGTGCGCTCAACGGTGCCGTGGCCCCCGTGGCGGCGGCCTCGGTGTCCATCAACCAGGTCAACGACTGGACCCACGCCTACCTCAGCGGCACCCAGGTCAACGCCGTCGCGCTGTCGCTTACGGCGAAGAACGGCGCCGACATCAAGGCCGGCGGCGGTGCCCTGGGTGGCAGCCGCGCCGCGGTGGCGGCGGCCTTCGGTGCGTCGGTGGCCTTGAACACGGTGAACGCCGAGGTCGGCAGCTGGGTGCTGGGCAGCAAGGTCACGGCCTCTTCGGCGCTGACCAGCCAGGCCGTGCTCGATACGAAGCTGGGGGCCTATGCCTTCGGATTCGCCGGGGCCTTTGCCCTGGGCGGCGGCCAGGTGGCCGTCAGCGGCGGCGGGGCCGGTGCCGACAACCAGCTCCAGGCCTGGGTGCAGGCGGGCCTGCGCAGCAGCGACGTGGACGCCGCGGGCGACATCACGCTCCTGGCCCAGGATGCCTCCGATGTCGAAGCCACCGCCGCCGGGGCAGCGGTTGCCGTGCAGGCCGGCAGCCCCGGCCTGGCCGCCGGCGTGGGAGCCAGCCATGCCAGCAATACCGAACGCAACCTGGTGCAGGCGTCCATCGAGGGCGTGGGTGCGCGGGGCATGGGCGTGCAGGCCGGCGGCAAGCTCGACCTGACGGCACAGACCGTCGGCGCCGCCATCGAGGCCACCAGCGTGGCCGTGGCCATCGCCGCCAACACGGGCGGCCTGTCGCTGGCCGGCGGCGGTTCGAGCGCCGTCAACACGGTGGACAACCGCGTGCGCGCCTTCGTGGGCAAGCAGGCCATCGCCAAGGCGGCGGGCGGGGTGGAGGTCAAGGCCCGGGACAAGGCGGTCGCCACGACCGTCGTGCCCGACGTGGCGATCGCCGTGTCCAACCCCGATCCCCGTGCCGGGGTCGCGGTTGCCGTGGGCGTATCGCTCAGCGCCAACACCGTGTCGAGCCAGGTCGAGGCCTATGTCGACCACGCGCAAGTCAGCTCCGGCGGCGGCGCGGTGAAGGTCGACGCACGTTCCGCGCGGACCGCGTCGGCCACCAATGCGTCGGTGGCCATCTCCACCACGCTGGGCCTGGCGGTCGCGCGAGGCGGATCGGACATCACCGGGCACACCAAGGCCTGGCTGGGCGCCCAGGCCGATGTGCTGGCCGATGCGGTGGAGGTCACCGCGCTGCTGGACGCGCAGGCGAAGGTGGACGTGCACGGCGGCGGCGCAGCCTTGCTGGCGGTCGACGCCATGCTGGGCACGGCCGTGGTGAATTCCGCCGTGCTGGCGGCCGTCGAGGACGCAGCCTCGGTGAGCGCGAAGAACCTGGCCGTGCGCACCCAGGTGGCCGATGCATCGGGCAACGACGTACCCACCTCGCGCCGCGCGCAGGCCGACGTGGTCGTCGGCACGGTGAGCATCGCCGGCGGCAACGGCGGCAAGGCCAGCGCCAGCGTGGCGGGAGACGTGGAGGCCCGGATCGGCAATGCCACGGTGAACCTGGCCGGCGGCGGCGCCCTGAAGGTCGACGCGGCGAGCACGAACGTCGTCGATGCCCACATGCCGGGCGGCGGCGCCGGGGCCGTCGCGGTCTCGGCGATGACGTCCGAAGCCACGCTCGGCGGCAGCACGCGCGCCAGCCTGGGCGGCACGCTCGACGCGGCCCTGGGCCAGGTCTCGGTCGGCGCGTCGACCGACAACACCACCAACGCCGACGTGCTGGCGGCTTCGATCGGCCTGGGCGGCGGCGCGGGTGGACGTGCGGGCGCGACCCAGAACTCGCGCACCGAATCCCTGGTCCGCGACGGTGCCCTGCTGCAGCGGGTAGGCGCCCTCGGCGTCACCGCGCAAGCCCGCAACACCGTGACGACCGATGCCCGCGGCGGGGCCGGCGGCGGCGTGGCGATCGGCGGGTTCGAGGCCGTGTCCACGCTGGCCTCCTTGAACGACACGCAGGGCCGGGCCATCGGCGTCCATGCCGGCATCGGCAAGGTGGCGGGCCTGAACGCCCGGACGGTCCAGGTGGGGGCGGGCGCGGAACAGGATGTCCGGGCCAACCTGTTGACCGTGGGCGTCGGCCTGCTGGCAGGCAGCGGCGGCACGGCGCAGGCGCTGAGCACGGGCAACGTCCTGGCCGACATCGTGTCCGACGGTGCCCGCATGACCGTGGACGGCGCATCCTCCACCGATCCCGCGGTGCGGATCTCCGCCTCGGCTGACGACAGGACCTCGGCCGTGGCCGATGGGGGCTCCGGCGGCGGCATCAGTGCGTCCGCGCTGTTCGCGGATGCCCGCAACCACGGCAACACCCAGGCCAGCCTGCAGGCCGACATGGATGCGGCGGGCGTGGATGTGCTGGCGCGGGCCGGCCGGCGCGATGTCGATGCGTCGATCACCGTCGGCGGCGTGGCCCTGGGCAGTGGCGTGGGCGGGCGCTCCGAAGCGCTGGCCGACGGCAACATCACGGCCGACCTGGCTCGCAGCGTCCACGCCGCCGGCCGCAATGTCGTGGTCAAGGCCCTCGATGGGCATTCCTCGGTCGATGCCGTGGCCAATGGCGGCGCGGGCGGCGCCGTGGCGGTGTCGGGATTCGTCGCCAAGGCCACGCTGAAGGGCGCGACGACGGCCACCGTGAAGAACGGCGCGGACCTCAGCGCACATCACTTCACCCTGGACGCCGAGGCCCAGGGCGGGCAGGCCAGCGGCCGGATGTACACGCTGGGCCTGGGCATCGGCGCGGGCAGCGGCGGCAGCGCCGATGCGCTGCTGGACACGCGCACGAAGGCGGTGTTCGGCGAAGGTGCCGTGACCACCTTGAATGCCACCGGCCAGGTGCTCATCCAGTCCGGGGCGGACCAGGCGGCGAAGACCGATGTCGACGCCGTCAGCGGCGGCGGCCTGGCGGTGGGCTCGGTGAACACGACCCTGCAAGTCTCCCGCGTGACCTCGACGAGCCTGGGCGCCGATGCCGTCGTGAACGCCGGCGGCGGCTATGCGCAGCGGGCGCAGGCCAGGTTGCTGGCCGATGCCGACGCGTCCTGCCAGGCAGGCGCCCTCATACCCGTGGCGCTGTCCGGTGCGGCCCTGAAGGTCAACGACCTGGTGGATACCGTGGTGGGCGACCGGGCCAAGGTCCGCGCAGGTGGCGATGTCCTCGTCGAGGCGAAGCAGGCGCTGGACCTCGGCTCCGGCGCCTTCGCCCGGGCCATCGGCCTGGGTGGCGGCAATGCCGGCGCCTCGGGCACGGTGACGCAGGTGGACCCTGCCAATGCGCAGGCCGCTGCGGCGGTGCGCGTGCGCATCGGCACGCAGGCGGAGATCAGCGGCGCCCAGGTCGTGGTCCGTGCGCTGCAGGACAAGCTCGACGTCGACGTGACGGGCCAGGCTGCGCCGGGCGGCGTGGCGACCACCGGCAGTGCGTCCCTGACCTTGGACAGCACGGCCATCACCACCGTCGCGGCCGATGCCCGGATCACGGCCCGCACGGGGCTGACCGTGGGCGCCTATCACGACAGCTTCGACGCCAGGGTCGATGCCCAGGGCTTCGGCCTGTTCGCGGTGCCGGTGGGCGGCAGCACCTCGGTCGCGGTCCATCTGACGACCGAGACGCAAGTGGCCGCCGGCGCGATCCTGAAGGCCGGCAGCACCATCGCCCTGGATGCGGCGGCGGGCCGTCCCTTGTTGAGCGTCAACGGCGGGACCGGCAGCCTGAGCGATGCCCGCAACCTCAAGGTCGCCGGCACGCTGATCACCCCCGTGGCGCCCAACCCGGTGCTGGAAGTGGATGCGGCAGGCCACATCGTCCGGGCCGAGAACGTCAGCGCCAGCGTCGATGCGGCGGCGCGCACGGTGCGCGTGTCCGCCATCGCGGCCAATGCCTCGACGCAGAAGTCCGTGCTCTTCCGCTTCAACCCCACGGACGGCAACGGCCAGCCCAGCAGCACCAGCGTCAGCGGCACGACCACCAGCTTCACCGGAAAGGCGATCGTCAAGCATGGCGGCTACACCGCCGTGGACCTGGTGAACAACTCGAACTACGCGCTGGTCCTGGACGGCATGAACCTCACGCCGACCAACGACCAGGCCGTCGACAAGGTGTCCTTCGACGACGGGCTCGGCCATGCCGGGGACTACGAGACCTCGCTGGACGCGAGCGCGACCACGCCTGCGATCACGGTCAGCAACCTGGGCAGCGCTGCCCTTCGCCTGGAAGGCGCGATCTACAACCCGAACGGCGGCGTCGCGCTGGCCAGCGGCGCGGGCGGCATCGCCTCGGCGACCAGCCAGGCCCGCGTGACCGGCCGCAGCGTGGACCTGCAGGCGGCGGGGGCCCTGGGCTCGATCGGCGCGAACCTGCTGGTGCATACGCAGGCACTGGCAGCGCGTGCCGGCACGGGCATGGCCATCGACAACTCGCAGGCTGACCTGGTGGTGGACCGACTGAGCAGCGGCGCGGGCGAAATCCGCCTGAAGACCGCCGGCTCGCTGAGCGGCAAGCCAGGCGCCACCGACTTCAGCGCACCCGCCGTGTGGCTGGAATCGAGTTCCGGCAGCCTTGGCAGTGCCGCGGCAGCCTTGCAGCTGAACACGGCGTCGTTCGGCGGCAATGCCCAGGTCGACATCCACGTGAAGCAGGCCGGCGGGCCGCTCGCGCTGGGCACGCTGTCGGCAGGCTCGGGAAGCATCGACGTGGCGCTGGCCGACACGCCGGACGTGGGGCGCGACCTGCTCACCCTGGGCGCCGCATCCCGGCTCAGCGCGGGCGGCGACATCATGCTGCAAGCCGGCGACGGCATCGGCGCGGCGCTGGGCTCGCAGGGCGTTGCCGGCGGGCGGATCATTCTGGCGGCCGACGTGGCGGTGGCGCCGGGCACCGACCCCGATACAGCAGGCGCCGTGGTGGACCTGCAGGGCAGCCTGACTGCCGACAGCGTGCTCGTGCGCACGGGCGCGGGCGTCGACGACATCACGCTGCGCAGCGTGCAGTCGGCGACCGAACTGGACGCAGGCGCGGGCAACGACGACATCACGGTCGGCGGCGGCAGGCTCGATCAGGTCAGCGCCGCGCTGACGATCGATGCCGGCGCGGGCCAGGACCGGGTCGCGTTCGACGACCGCCAGCACACGGGCAGCAGCCAGGGCAGCCTGCGGGCCGCAGCCGCACAAGGCGCGCTCACCGGCCTGGGCACGGC
>SCTQ01000147.1 GCA_004322345.1 Aquabacterium sp.
CGATGATCACTTGCGGCGCTTCTTGGCCGCAGCCCTGGAGGCGGGCTTGTGCGTGGCGCGCTTGCGGCCTGCGTCATAGGCAGCCAGCGGCTCGGCCGCCGCCCAGGCCAGATCCGGGTCGCCGCTGAACAGCGCCCCGGGCTGGTAGTCCTTCGCCACCGCATCGGAGCCTTCCATCGACAGGATGAAGTCCCAGTCCGGCTCGCGCAGGAAGGCGTGCAGGGCCGCCTCGATGGCGGCCTTCTTGGTGGCCACGCCGGCTTTCTTCATCGCGCGCTGGACGAGATCCTCGTCGAGGACGATGTTGGTGCGGATCTCCATGCTGCAACCTCCTGTCGATCGAGCCATACACATCCGATGTGTATGGCCGATGCTAGCAAGGCTCAGCCCTTTGCCTCCCCCCTTGCGGCGGATAGCGCGCGCGCCTGGTCCGCCTTGCGATCCGCGCTGACCTTCACTGCATTCGGATGGTTCGCGTCGATGTGCTTGATGTAGCCCTTCCAGTCCACGCCTGCGGCGGCCAGCAGGTCCTCGCCGTACATCAGCTTGGTCGTCAGGCCCACCAGCGGCAGGTGGCAGTAGGCCGCGCAGTCGGCCATCGTGAAGCGGTCGCCGCCCACGTAAGGCGCGAACTTCGCCAGGCGCTTGAAGGCGGCGATCGCGTGTTCCATCTCGGGCTTCACGCGGGCGATGAACTTGTCGCTCAGCGTGTAGCCGAAGTAGGCCTGCGGATAGAGCTGGCGCACGGTCAGCTCCAGGTGCAGGTCCAGAAACTGGGTCAGCTCGCGGATCTTGGCGGCGGCCCAGGGGTCGGCCGGCAGCAGCGGGTGCTGGGGCCAGTTGGCCTCGATGTACTCCAGGATGGGCTGGCTCTCGGCCAGCGCGCCGTGTTCGGTCTGGATGAAGGGCACCTTGCCCATCGGCGACTTGGCCAGCAGGTGCTCCTCCCGCACGGCGGGGATCAGCACTTCCTCGAAGGGCACCTGCTTCTCCAGCAGGGCCAGCTTGACCTTGTTGTGGTAGTTGGACAGCGCGAAGCCGCAGAGCTTGAGCATCGTGAAACCTTTTTCTGATGGTGCGTTGACGGGACCGTGAGCATAGGCGTCCAGCCTGAATGCGCGGCAATCCGGATGGCCGATGCGGTGCGTGTGCGCGAGGATCCGGCCATGCCTTCCGACCGCAGTTACCTCGGCAGCGCCAGCAGCAGCTACGCCCAGGCCGTGCTCGACTACTTCGAGGAGCGCGGCCTGGATCCGGCGGCCGCCTTCGGCGCGCCGCTGGTGCGGTCCATCCGCGAGGCGCCCGCAGGCCACCGCCTGAGCACCTCGCAGTGGCTGGACATGCTGCAACGCGCCAGCCGCCACCTCGACGACCCCGCCTTCCCGCTGAAGCTCGCGGCCACCATCAAGCAGCGCCACCTGGGCATGCTGGGCTTCCTGCTGATGTCCTGCGACACGCTGGGCGCCGCGGCACTCACGCTGCAGCGCTACGAGCACCTGCTCGACAGCGTCAACGCGGCCGAGTTCCAGGTGCACGGCGACCACTGCACGCTGGCCTGGCGGCCGCTCGTGGAGAACCCGCCGGTGGAGCTGGCCACCAGCGCGATGGCGCTGTGGGTGCACAAGGCGCGCTGGCTGGCCGAGCGGCCCGACCTCGTCTGCGGTGCCGACTTCACGCAGCCCGAGCCGCATCGCGCCGACGTGCGCGCCTGCTTCGACGAGACCTTCGGCGGCACGGTGCGCTTCGGCCAGCCGCTGGACCGGCTGGTCATCCCCATCGCCTACGTCGGCCTGCCCGTGGCCCAGCGCGACCGCCACGTGCACGAGTCCCTGTGCCGCCAGGCCGAGGCCGACCTGGTGCAGCTGCTGGGCCAGGACCACGGCTTCCTCGAGCACCTGGAGGCCTTGCTGGCCGTGCGCCTGGAAAGCGGCGAGGTCACCCTGCAGCACGTGGCGCAGGCGCTGACCCTGGCACCGCGCACGCTGCAGGCGCGGCTGGACGAGCACGGCGTGACCTACCGCGAGCTGCTCGACCGCGTGCGCCGCCGGCAGGCCGAGCGCCACCTGCGCGACCCGGCGATCCCGCTGTCGGCGGTGGCGGCGATGCTGGGCTTCTCCGACCAGAGCGGCTTCCAGCACGCCTTCAAGCGCTGGACCGGCGACTCGCCGGGCGCGTGGCGCCGCCGCTTCTGCGGCGGGCCGGTCCCGCGTGGCTGATGCAACTCACTTGCAGTTGCTGGGCACCGCCTTGGGCGTGTCGGACAACCGGTCCTGCAGGTAGGAGAAGGCCTTGCTCCATCCGGTGACGGCCAGCAGGATGTGGTCGCTGAAGACGCGGTTGTATTGCACCTTCACGCCCTGGCCGCAGTACTGCGCCACCAGCGCGTCGACGTCGGCGATCGGCATCACCTCGTCCACCGTGCCTTCGTAGATGTAGGCCGGCGCGCCGGGCCGGCGCTGGCCCAGGCGGTTCTGCGCGATCACGTCCTTGACCACCGGCACGTCCAGCAGCTGCGGCACGGTGGTGTACTTCTCCATGCGGTCGAAGATGAAGCCGACGACCGGGTCCGGCGCGCCGGTGAGG
>SCTQ01000018.1 GCA_004322345.1 Aquabacterium sp.
AGCGGCGGCTGGCAGGAAACAGGCATGGTGAAGCAGGGAATCTCGTCGCGACGCCGGGCACAGATGGCCGGTTTCACGTCCGCAGCATCGCGGCTGGAGAGCGCGAAGACTGTAGCATGTTGCGTTGCACCAACATGGCGCGCAAGCCGACCGGCCGGCTCGGATTCTGCGCGTCTCGGGGCCGCTTCTGCTTGTTCTTTTCAGCCGGCCTGGAGGATGTTCAGAACAGGTTCAGCGTGAGGACCCGCAGGCCTCTGAGCCCTCGTCTTCCGTCGGCTGCCACGCCCCGCGGACGATGCGCTGTGCAATGCTAGCCGGGAAGCCGCGGCCGATGAGGAAGCGCGCCTGCCGGGCGCGGGCCTCGGGCTCTTCCGCCACCTCGCCGAAGCGGCGCAGCCACAGCTGGTAGGCACGGGTGCCTTCGCTGGCACGCAGTCCATCGAGTGCTTCGCTGCTGTCGGCCGCGGCGATGCCGTGGCCGCGCAGTTCCTGGCGGATGCGTTCGGCGCCCAGCCGGGCGGACTTGCGATGCACTACGGATTCGACGAAACGCTGGCTGGACAGCCAGCCCTTGGCGGCGAGTTCGTCCAGCGCGCGGTCGATCTCGTCGTGGTCCTCGGTGTAGCGGGTGAGCTTGCGCGCGAGCTCGACGCGCGAATGCTCGCGGGCCGCCAGAAAACGCAAGGCCCTGGCCTTCAGCGAAGGCTCAGGGCGCTTGTTGCGCTCGGCGCCGCGTTCGTCACGCGGCGCGCCGTCCTCGGCCAAGGCTTCAGGCCTCCGGCTGGCCGCCTTCCAAGGAAGGCAGCAGCGAGATGCTCAAGGCTTCGCGGATCTTGTTCTCGATCTCGTGGGCGATCTCGGGGTTCTCGCGCAGGAACTCGCGGGAGTTGTCCTTGCCCTGGCCGATCTTGTCGCCGTTGTAGGCGTACCAGGCGCCGGACTTCTCGACGATGCGGTTGGCCACGCCCAGGTCGACGATCTCGCCCTCGCGGCTGATGCCTTCGCCATAGAGGATGTCGAACTCGGCCGTCTTGAACGGGGGCGAGACCTTGTTCTTGACGACCTTGACCTTGGTCTCGTTGCCGATGACTTCCTCGCCCTTCTTGATCGAGCCGACGCGGCGGATGTCCAGGCGCACGGAGGCGTAGAACTTCAGCGCGTTACCGCCGGTGGTGGTCTCGGGCGAGCCGAACATCACGCCGATCTTCATGCGGATCTGGTTGATGAAGATGACCATGCAGTTGGTCTTCTTGATGGTGGCGGTCAGCTTGCGCAGGGCCTGGCTCATCAGGCGGGCCTGCAGGCCGGGCAGGGAGTCACCCATCTCGCCTTCGAGTTCGGCCTTGGGCGTCAGGGCGGCGACGGAGTCCACGACCACCAGGTCCACCGAGCCGGAGCGCACCAGCGCGTCGACGATCTCCAGTGCCTGCTCGCCAGTATCGGGTTGGGAGATCAGCAGCTCCTGCAGGTTGACGCCCAGCTTCTGCGCGTACTGTGCGTCCAGCGCGTGCTCCGCATCGATGAAGGCGCAGGTGCCGCCCTGCTTCTGCATCTCGGAGATGACCTGCAGCGTCAGCGTGGTCTTGCCGGAGGACTCGGGGCCGTAGATCTCGACCACGCGACCGCGCGGCAGGCCGCCGACGCCCAGCGCGATGTCCAGGCCCAGCGAGCCGGTGGAAACGACCTGGATGTCCTCGATCGCCTCTCCTTCGCCCAGACGCATGATCGAGCCCTTGCCGAACTGCTTCTCGATCTGGGCCAGCGCGGCCTGCAGGGCCTTGGCCTTCTCGCTGCTGAGGTTGGATGCGTTGGAGGGGTCGCGGGCGTTCATGGTTTGCGTGTCTCTCGTGTCTTGGATTGGGTGGGCGCGATTATGCAGATGAGCTGGATGTTTGTACAGTGTCTTTCCCTTGCCCCGAAAGAGGGTCGCGGGACGGGTGCGGGATGGGGCCACTGAGGGGTGCTACCTAAAATGCGCCCCTCCTCCGCCCCGCCTCGATTGCCTGGCCCATGACCCAGACGCCTGCCTCCTCGTCCACCGCCCACGTCCCGCCGCCCATGCGCCTGTCCGGCCTGGAGCCGCTGACCATCGGCCAGGGCACGCTTTTCGTCAACATCGGCGAGCGCACCAACGTCACCGGCTCCAAGGCCTTCGCGCGGATGATCCTCAACGGCCAGTTCGAGGAAGCCCTGGCAGTGGCCCGGCAGCAGGTGGAGAACGGCGCCCAGGTCATCGACGTCAACATGGACGAGGCCATGCTCGACAGCAAGGCCGCGATGGTGCGTTTCCTCAACCTCATCGCCTCCGAGCCCGAGATCGCACGCGTGCCGATCATGATCGACAGCTCCAAGTGGGAGGTGATCGAGGCCGGCCTGAAGTGCGTGCAGGGCAAGGGCATCGTCAACTCGATCTCGATGAAGGAGGGCGTGGAGGGCTTCAAGCGCCAGGCCACGCTGATCCGCCGCTACGGCGCCGCCGCCGTGGTGATGGCCTTCGACGAGGTGGGCCAGGCCGACACCTACGCGCGCAAGATCGAGATCTGCGAGCGCGCCTACCGAATCCTCGTCGACGAGGTCGGCTTCGCGCCGGAGGACATCGTCTTCGATCCCAACATCTTCGCCATCGCCACCGGCATCGAGGAGCACGACAACTACGCCGTGGACTTCATCGAGGCCACGCGCTGGATCAAGCAGAACCTGCCGGGCGCCAAGGTGTCCGGCGGCGTGTCCAACGTCAGCTTCAGCTTCCGCGGCAACGAGCCGGTGCGCGAGGCCATCCACACCGTCTTCCTTTACCACGCGATCCAGGCCGGCATGGACATGGGCATCGTCAACGCCGGGATGATCGGCGTCTACGACGACCTCGACGCCCAGCTGCGCGAGCGCGTCGAGGACGTGGTGCTCAACCGCAAGCCCGTCTACCGCGACGGCGACGACACGGGCAAGACGCCCACCGAGCGCCTGCTGGAGATCGCCGAGCAGGTGAAGGGCGCGGCCAAGGACGACAGCGCCAAGCTGGCGTGGCGCGGCACCGTGGACCATCCGGCCCCGGTGGAAGAGCGCCTGAGCCATGCGCTGGTCCACGGCATCACCGAGTTCATCACCGCCGACACCGAGGAGTGCTATCAAAAGATCCGCGCCAAGGGCGGCCGCCCGCTGCATGTGATCGAAGGCCCGCTGATGGACGGCATGAACACCGTGGGCGATCTCTTCGGCGCCGGCAAGATGTTCCTGCCGCAGGTGGTCAAGAGCGCGCGCGTGATGAAGCAGGCCGTCGCCCACCTGCTGCCCTACATCGAGGAGGAGAAGAAGCAGTTGCAGGATGCCGGCGGCGACGTGCGCTCCAAGGGCAAGATCGTCATCGCCACCGTCAAGGGCGACGTGCACGACATCGGCAAGAACATCGTCACCGTGGTGCTCCAGTGCAACAACTTCGAGGTGGTGAACATGGGCGTGATGGTCCCGTGCGCCGACATCCTGGCCAAGGCCAAGGAGGAGGGTGCGGACATCATCGGCCTGTCGGGCCTGATCACGCCCAGCCTGGAGGAGATGCAGTACGTGGCCGGCGAGATGCAGCGCGACGCGTACTTCCGCGAGCGTGCCACGCCGCTGCTCATCGGCGGCGCCACCACCAGCCGCGTGCACACGGCCGTGAAGATCGCGCCGCACTACACGGGGCCCGTGGTCTACGTGCCCGACGCCTCGCGCAGCGTGGGCGTGTGCTCGGACCTGCTGTCCGACGAGCGCGCCGCGGCCTACATCGCCGACCTCAACGCCGACTACGAGCGCGTGCGCCAGCAGCACGCCAACAAGAAGGCCACGCCGCTGGTCACGCTGGCCCAGGCGCGCGAGAACAAGGCAAAGATGGACTGGGCCGGCTTCACGCCGAAGAAGCCCACCTTCACCGGCCGCCGCCTGTTCAAGAACTACGACCTGGGCGAGCTGGCGCAATACATCGACTGGGCGCCGTTCTTCCAGACCTGGGACCTGGCCGGTGCCTATCCGGCCATCCTGGACGACGCGATCGTCGGCACCGAGGCGCGCAAGGTGAAGGCCGACGCCGACGCCATGCTGAAGAAGATCATCGACGGCCGCTGGCTCACTGCCCACGGCGTCATCGGCCTGTTCCCCGCCAACACCGTGGGCGACGACGACATCGAGATCTACGCGGACGAGTCGCGCTCCGAGGTGCTGATGACCTGGCGCGGCCTGCGCATGCAGAGCGAGCGACCGGTGGTCGACGGCGTGAAACGGCCCAACCGCTGCCTGTCGGACTTCGTCGCCCCGCGCGCGGACGCGGGCGGCAAGCCGGACTACGTGGGCCTGTTCGCCGTCACCGCGGGCCTGGGCATCGAACACAAGGACGCCGAGTTCCTCGGCAAGCACGACGACTACTCGTCGATCATGCTCAAGGCCCTGGCCGACCGTCTGGCCGAGGCCTTCGCCGAGCGCCTGCACGAGCGCGTGCGCAGGGAGTTCTGGGCCTATGCGGCCGACGAGGCCCTGAGCAACGAGGACCTGATCGCCGAACGCTACAAGGGGATCCGCCCGGCCCCGGGTTACCCCGCGTGCCCGGACCACCTGGTGAAGACGGACCTGTTCCGCGTGCTGTCGGCCGGCGAGGCCGGTATACAGCTCACCGAGAGCCTGGCGATGCTGCCTGCGGCCAGCGTCAGCGGCTTCTACCTCGCGCACCCTGACGCTACGTATTTCAACGTCGGCAAGATCGGGGCGGACCAGCTGTCGGACTGGGCCGCGCGCTGCGGCCTGGAGCATGCGCGCGCCGAACGCGCGCTGGCCTCCCTGGTGTAAGCACTTCCCGCGACCCCGGGGACGTTGTCTGTCCACTTTTGGTCCATCTCTTCGGATACTGGACAACAAGGGCGAGCCAATAAAAGAGAGCCCGAGTTGTTTCACTTGAGCGTCATCGGTCCGAAGGCGACGGATCGGATGGTGCGCATCGACCCGAAGAGGTCTGCTCATGGACAGTACCGCTAGCCTGCTCGTGCAGGATGCTTCCCCTCTCGCCTTGCCCGACGCGCCCGATGCGCTCTCGGGGCAGGACGGGCCCACGCAGCCGTCCTTCCAGCTGCCGCGCGGCACGCCGCTGATGGCTGCCGCGGCGGCCACGCTGGCCGCCTGCGGGGGCGTGGCCGACGACTACCCCTCCAGCCGCGACGAGGCCGTCCGCTTCCTCGAACAGGCAACCTTCGGCCCGACGGAGGAGGACATCCAGCGCCTGATGTCCATCGGCTATACCGCCTGGATCGACACCGAGATGGACGCGCAGGCCACCCCCCAGGTCCTGCTGCGCACCTACTGGGATGAGCGCGACGCGCTGGCCAAGGAGGTCGACGACACCGCCGGCGCCAACTTCCACGAGGTGCTGGAGGCGTTCTGGCAGAACGCCGTCACCGGCCGGACCCAGCTGCGCGACCGCGTGGCCTATGCGCTGTCGCAGATCTTCGTGACCTCGCTGGCCGACGGGACCATCCTCGAGAACCCGCGGCTGATGGTCGGCTACTACGACATGCTGGCCGAGCGCGCCTTCGGCACCTATCGCAACCTGCTCGAAGGCGTGGCGCTGCACCCGGCGATGGGCATCTACCTGTCGCACCTGAAGAACCAGAAGGAAGACGCCACCGGCCGCGTGCCGGACCAGAACTTCGCACGCGAGGTGATGCAGCTGTTCTCCATCGGCCTGCGCCTGCTGAACCTGGACGGCACGCCGGTGCTCGACGGCAGCGGCAACACCGTCGACACCTACGGCGCGGAGGACGTCAAGGGCCTGTCGCGCGTGTTCACCGGCTGGAGCTGGGCCGGCTCGCCCAAGACCGACGGGCGTTTCCTCGGCTCGCAGCAGTACCAGGACCCGGACCGTTTCGTCGTGCCGATGGAGCCCTATCCCAAGTTCCACTCGGTGCTGGAGAAGAAGTTCCTCGGCGTGACCATCGCCGCCCAGGGCACGGCGGATCCGACCGGCGACCTGAAGATCGCGCTGGACACCCTGGCCTCGCACCAGAACGTCGGCCCTTTCATCGGCCGCCAGCTGATCCAGCGCCTGGTCACCAGCAATCCCAGCGCGGCTTACGTGAAACGCGTGGCCTCGGCCTTCGTGCTGAGCGACGGGGACCTGAGCGTCACCATCAAGGCCGTGCTGCTGGACACCGAGGCACGCGACATGACGCGGACCAGCGACCCCACCTTCTGCAAGGTGCGCGAGCCGGTGCTGCGCTTCACCTACCTGTTGCGGGCCTTCAACGCCAAGTCCGATTCCGGCCGCTTCCTGATCGACCGCCTCGACGATGCCGGCTCCCTGGGTCAGAACCCGCTGTGGGCGCCATCGGTCTTCAACTTCTACCGTCCCGGCTACGTGCCGCCCGGCACCAATGCCGCAGGCCTGGGCCTGGTGATGCCCGAGATGCAGATCGCCAACGAATCGTCGGTCGCCGGCTACGCCAACTTCATCATCGACGGGCTGCAGAACGGCTTCGGCATCTCGTCGGCGCAGAACGCCGCGGGCATCAACCGGCCCGACGTGCAGTTCAGCTTCACCGAGCGCGTGACAGACCCCGTCTTCGCCGCTGGCGAGGAGCGTGCGCAGGTGGACGATCCCGGAAAACTGTCCGAGTACGTCAACCAGAAGCTGCTGCGCGGGCGCATGACCGCCAACCTGCGCACGGACATCGAAGCGACGGTCCGGGCCATGACGATTCCGTCCGGCACCGGCGCCGAACTGGCGCGCCGCCGCCGTGTGATGACGGCCATCGCGATGGTCGCGGTCTCGCCTGAATTCATCGTCCAGAAGTAAAGAGGCGAAGATGGCCATGCAACAACACACCCGCCGCGAGTTCCTCAAGCGCGCAAGCGCCTTCTCGATGCTGGGGACGGCCGGGCCGCTGGCGATGAACCTGGCGGCGATGAGCGAGGCGGCCGCGCAGACTGCGAGCGACTACCGCGCCCTGGTCTGCATCTTCCTGACCGGTGGCAACGATGCCTACAACACGGTGCTGGCGACGGACGCCGCCTCGTGGTCGACCTACACCGCCACGCGCACCCAGGAGCCGGACTCGATCGCGCTGCTGAAGGACGTGGCGCCCAACACTTCGGCCGAGCGGGGCACGCCCGCGCGGCTGGGCGGCGTGCTGCCGATCGAGCCGCTGACCGCGCAGCCCGGCCGCAGCTTCGCGCTGCATCCGCTGCTGAAGAAGACCCAGGCCTACTTCAACCTCGGCAAGCTGGCCATCGTGCCCAACGTCGGCCCGCTGCTGCGTCCCACGGCCAAGGCCGACTACACGCGCGCAGGCTTCCCGCTGCCGCCGCGGCTGTTCTCGCACAACGACCAGCAGTCCACCTGGCAGACGATGACGCCCGAGGGCGCCGCGACCGGCTGGGGCGGGCGCATGGCCGACCTGCTGGCCGGCCGCAACGCATCCGCCGGCGCGGCCTTCACCGCGATCTCCGCGCTCAGCAACGCGGTCTGGCTGACCGGCAACAGCGTGCTGCAGTACCAGGTGCAGCCCTATGGCGCGACGGCCGTCGGCCCCTGGGGGCAGGCCTTCGGGTCCACCGCCGCGCTGGCGGCGATCAAGCGCTCGATGCTGGGTCAGACCAAGAACGCCGTGGTGGCCGAGTCCGACCTGCGCAAGCTGGCCAGCCGCTCCTTCAGCGCCCAGGCCCAGCTGTCCTCGGCGATGCCCCAGGCCTCGATGGCGCCTCACGGCACGCCGGGCTACGACGCGTACTCCGATCCGCTGCTGTGCTACACCAGCCCGCTGAACGGCGAGAAGACCTACAACTACCTCGCGCACCAGCTGCAGGCCGTGGCTCGCATCATCGAGGCGCGCAACACGCTGGGCCTCAAGCGCCAGGTCTTCTTCGTCAGCCTGGGCGGCTTCGACACCCATGACAACCAGAACCGCAACCACGCGAACCTGCTGACGCAGCTGGACCATGCCCTGGGCTACTTCGAGCTGACGCTGATGCAGCTGGGCGTGGACAAGCAGGTGACGACCTTCACTGCATCGGACTTCGGCCGCACCTTCACCAGCAACGGCGACGGCAGCGACCACGGTTGGGGCGGCCACCACTTCGTGATGGGCGGCGCGGTCAAGGGCGGCGACATCCACGGCGCCTTCCCGGTCTACGGCACCAACGACGGCAGCAACAACTTCTCCAGCCCCAACCAGATCACCAACGGCAGCCTGCTGCCGGCGATCTCGGTGGACCAGTACGCGGCGACGCTGGGCTCGTGGATGGGCGTGTCGGACGTGGACCTGCTGGGCATCCTGCCCAGCCTGACCAACTTCACGACGCGCAACCTGGGCTTCCTGACGGCCTGAGGTCAGCCCGGGGCTGCATGCGCGGCCAGCACGCGGCGGTATTGCACGGCCTCGGCCACGTGGGCGGCCTGCACGCAGGCGCTGCCTGCGAGGTCCGCCGCGGTGCGCGCGATGCGCAGCGTGCGGTGCAGCCCGCGGCCTGACCAGCCGAGCCTGGCGGCCGTGGCCTGCAGCAGGCCCAAAGCCTGGGCGTCGGGCTGCGCATGCTCGTCCAGCTGCGCCGTGTCCAGCGCGGCATTGAGCCGGCCCTGGCGTGCCAGCTGGCGTTCTCGAGCGGCAGCCACGCGACGGGCCACCGTCGCGGTGTCGGTGCTGCCGGGCGCGGCGGCCAGCACCTCGGGCGTCACGGCGGGTACTTCCACCTGCAGGTCGATGCGATCCAGCAGCGGGCCCGACAGCCGGCCCTGGTGAGCGCATCCAAAGTTGCAACGTTCGGAAACGCTTAAAAATCAACTACTTAGAGCGTTCGGCGTCAAAGTTGCGGTCGGCGTTTCGTCAAAGTTGTCCGAAGGCTGGGCCATGCCCCAATTTTAGTGCGATCGGTTGGTATTTCCGGCAGACGGTCTCAGGCGCGCTTGCGCCGTCTTACCAACTTCGAGACCTGCATCCTGAAGTCCACGAGTTGCTCCGACACGTGAAAGTGGTCGGCAATCTCAGTGACGCTCATCCCGTCGCCGAGCATGGCTTTCAGCGCCTTGTACGGAACGAGTGCCGCCGCACCGCTGCCATAGGCCTCGCTCTCCGTGGATGCGTTGAAGTCGCGCGCGCCCTGGCCGCCGGAAACACGTACCACTGTCGGTGCGTGTCCGAGTCGGAGGTGAAAGAACTCTTCCATTAGCGTTGCCCGGACTCGTGTCTCAGGATGCGCTGCATTGAACACAACCAAATGACCTTCGGGGCAAGGCACGCACATCCCGGACCACCGAGATGCTCGTGAGCCCGAAAAGTGCTTAATGACGTCCTGCGTCAAATTCAAGGCTGTGTGGGGAATCACGCCGATGACGTCCTTGATCAAATCAAAGGCGGCGAGATGTTCTAGGCGCCGATCTATGGGGAGCGACAAGTCGTCCCGTAGATCCAGGCCGTTGTGCTCGTGCTCCCAACGCGTAGGGTTGGGAGGCAACACACCGGTTCCCCTGCGACTAGCTCTTCGCTCGAACTTTCCGAGCATGCTCATAGCTTGCCTTCACCATCGCAACTAGCGCTTCTGCATCTTGCCCTGCGAGTCCAGGAAGTGCCCGCAGGTGAACTTCAACGTCGGCAATTGTCGACCCTCTTTGTTTTGCTGGCGAGGAAGCGAGTTCCGAAATTGATACGCCCACCCATTCAGCGGCCTTGCTGACATTTGCCAGATCGGGCGTATTGGTGTTGTCAGAGCCTTGAAGAAGCCGGCTCAAAGTGGCCGCGCCCATACCGATCTCAGCCGCCGCCGCGCGAACCGACAACTCTTTGGCACTCATCTTGGCCTTAAGCCGAATAGCCAACTGGTCCAGGTCGTAGGCGTGGTGGGACATGACGATCTCCGCGGAAGGATTTGGGATGGGGTGGGGGAAGTGCGCTGGGAAGCGCAGCGGCTTCGGGGTGGCCGCCAAAGCACGCACGCCGCAACGACGACGAGGGCTTGTGAAGCTCAGGAAAGCGAAAGCGCCAGCGCGGCCGAGCGGCCTGCGGCTGATCACGGCATGAGGGGCGCTCTGCGCGAGCGAAGCCGCGAAGTGGGTGGTGAGCGGCGGTATTGACACGCCGTCCTCGGTGCTCCACACTTGGGTCAGTGATTCATAAACGGCGCATTGTTTCACTGGTAATTGTTTCACGGATGAAGCGCTGGCATCAAGTTTTTTTGCGCTGCGGCGCGGGAAGGCATTTCATGAAGACGCTGTCGTTGGAAGTCGAGTTCGAGGGCCACAAGCCCGCTGTTGTCCAGGTGCAAGCCACCATCGAGGCCGTCCGTGCCGCGGTGAA
>SCTQ01000148.1 GCA_004322345.1 Aquabacterium sp.
ACCGACATGACGGCCAAGCAGCTGAAGAACGGCAAGCTGGCGGTGCCTGACTTCGTCGCCAAGGTCAACATCCTGCTGCCGATCGACGTGAAGCTGTCCGTGGTGCCCACGGCCGATGCCACCGGCACGGCCACGCTGGACAACGCCGGCAAGCTGCACGTGCACGGCCTGCAAAGCGCCAACCTGAAGATCCAGACCGTGGGCTCGCTGGGCATCAACATCCCGACGGGTTGCTCGACCTCGGCACCGGTCAACTTCCCGATCGACTTCGACGGTCCGGTCTCGGCCCTGGGCGGCGGCAAGCTGACCTTCTCCGGCACCACGACCTTCCCGTCGCTGACCAACTGCGGCCTGTACGGTCCGCTGCTGAGCTCGCTGATGTCCGGCCCTGGCCAGACCTACAGCTTCACCGTGAAGCCGCCGGCCGCCAAGAGCTGGTAAGCCGGTCGCCGCGGGCCTGACCCGCGGCATCCTCGCCCCGAGTCGCCCTGCGGCGGCAAGGGAGCGGGGAGCAAGTTCCCCCCGGCGGCGCCCCAGGCGTCGCCTCCCCCATTTCCCTTCTCACGGCCATGTGGCCGGGAGTGAACCATGTCGCGATCGACCGTCCACGTGGCGCGCAGCGCCGCACCCCTGAAGCCCCTGCGCTGGCTGTTGGCCGCGGCGGTGGCCGCCGGCGGCCTGCTGGCCTGGTGGTCGTCGGCCAGCCGCCAGGAGCCCGAATCCAGGTCCGCCGAAGGTACGGCGTTCGCCTGGAACCGGCCCGGCGCGGCGACGACCGACCTGGCCGATGCGGTGCGCGACAGCGGTGTGCTGAACCTCACGCGCGAGCAGGCCGAACAGCAGCAGATGCAAGCCGCGAAGGCCGCCGAGCGCCAGGTCGGCGCCCTGCCGCTGACGGGCCCGGTGACCGAGCGTCCGGCCTACGTATCCGAACTCGAATGGTCCGCCTTGCGTCAGGCCGCCGCGATGCGGCCGGACAGCACCGGCGAGCTGACCCGCATGGTCAACCACCTGCGCTTTATGAAGCACCTGGAGCTGTGGCGCGGCCTGGCCCCGGCCGATGCGCCGCGCCGCCAGGCCGTGGCCCAGGCCCTGCTGGACGAGCTGCCGGCCCGGGTGGGCAACAGCGAGATCGGCCGCACCGAAGCCGTGACCCTGCAATCGGCCCTGCTGGCCGACCTCGTCGCCGACCCCGCCGAACGCGCACGCCGTGTCGAGACCGAGGGTAAACGACTGGTCGGACCGTCCGGAGACCCGGACGGCGGCAGCGCTTCCGGCCGCGGCTGAGGCCGCGCGAGCGGGCCTCGTGGCCCGCGCCGGGCCGCCGGCGAGGCGGTGGGAAAAAGTCACGATGTATACGTGACAGGCCGCGCACGCCCGATTTTTAGGTAGTGACCCGCCCCCGTACCTCAGGGTTCGGAGGGGCTGCGGAGCCGCTTTCCAGCGAAAACCAGCCCCCGGATGGGCACGGGCCATGGTCAGAATTTTCTCCGTGGGCGATCGAGGGATCGCCGACAGGCAGCCGGATCACCGGATGTCTGGAAATTCAACCGGAGTAACAACGATGACCCGTTCCACCATCCAGAAGGCAGCGATCGCTCTTCCGCTGGCCACCCTCGCTTTGGCCGTGAGCTCGGCGTTCGCCGCTCCCGTCGTCGGCGCGTCGGACAACAGCTTCTACACCGTCCCGTCCCCGCTGCCCGATGGCGCGAATGGCGACCTGATCTCCTACCGCACGGCCACGGCCAACCTGGGTACCGGCGCTCCGGCCTTCAAGGCCTGGAACGTGATGTACCGCTCCACGAACGCCCGCGCCGGCGCCAACGCCGTGACCGGCACCGTGTTCGTTCCGACCGCCAGGTGGTCCGGTTCGGGCGCCCGTCCCATCGTCACCTATGCCGTCGGCACCCACGGCCTGGCCCAGAACTGCGCCCCTTCCTTCCAGTTCGCCGCCGGCACCGACTATGAGAACGCCAACATCGTCGCCGCCCTGAAGGCCGGCTACACCGTCGTCGTCACCGACTACGCCGGCTACACCAACGGCGACACCCCGACCTACCTCGCCGGCGCCTCCCAAGGCCACGCCGCGCTGGACATCGTCCGCGCTGCCGCGCAGATCCCCAACGCCGGCATCTCCGCCAGCGCCAAGGTCGCGGTGTGGGGCTACTCGCAAGGCGGCCAGACGGCTGGCTGGGCCGGCGAGCTGAAGGACACGTACGCACCTGAGCTGAACGTGGTCGGCATCGCCGCCGGCGGCGTGCCGGGCGACTTCATCACCACGGCCCGCTACCTCGACGCCCGCAACGGCGCCGGCTTCCTGCTGTCGGCCACCATCGGCCTGGCCCAGGAATATCCGGACAAGATCCCCTTCGACGCCCTGGCCAACGAAGCCGGCCTGGAAGCCGCCGCGCAAGGCAAGCAGATCTGCGTGTTCGAAGCCCTGTTCAAGTTCATGAACCACGGCATCGTCGAGTACACCGGCCTGCCGCTGGACTCGCTGGTCTCGCTGCTGACCATCAAGTCGGCGCTGAACGCGCAGACCCTGGGCAAGACCAAGATCTCCGCGCCGCTGTACCAGTACCACGGCCAGACCGACTGGGCGATCCCCCTGGGCCAGGCCTACGACCTGAAGAAGAAGTACTGCGCCCTGGGCACCAACGTCCGCTTCGACCTCTACCCGGGTGCCGAGCACATCATTGCCCAGTTCCAGGCCGCCCCGACGGTGCTGAGCTGGCTGGGTGACCGCTTCAATGGCAAGACCGCGGTGGGCACCTGCTCCACCACGCAAGCCGATCCGGTGAGCACGGCCAACCCCAACGACGGCAACTTCATCGTCTCGCTGCGTTCCTGGCCGCTGGTGGCGTCCATGGGCCTGAAGACCCTGGGCCAGACCGTCAACCTGCCGACGACCTCGACCTTCACGGCCGATACCGACCTGACCAGCAAGCAACTGAAGAACGGCGTCCTGTCGGTGCCTGACTTCACCGCCAAGCTCAGCCTGCTGTGGATCATCCCGATCGACGTCAAGCTGTCGGTGGCTCCGGTGGGTTCCGCTTCGGGCTCCGCGACGCTGGACAACGCCGGCAAGCTGCACGTGCACGGCAGCCAGAGCGCCAACCTGAAGATCCAGACCGTGGGCTCCCTGGGCATCAACATCCCGACGGGTTGCTCGACCTCCTCCCCGGTGGTCTTCCCCCTGGACTTCGACGGCCCCGTCTCTGCCCTGGGCAACGGCCAGCTGACCTTCGCCGGTACCACCAGCTTCCCGTCGCTGTCCGGTTGCGGCCTGTACGGCCCGCTGCTGAGCACGCTGATGTCCGGCCCCGGCCAGACCTACAGCTTCACCGTGGTGCCGCCGGCTCCCGTGAAGAACTGAATACAGCCTGAGTGAGAGAGCCGCCCGGCGTCCCGCGAACCAGCGGGAACGCCGGGCCGGCAAGAGGATCGAGTGGAGGGAGCGGGGCATGATGTCCGCGCTCCTTTTTTTTATTCCGAGGATGAATGCATGTCGCAATCGACCGTACGCCTGAACCCCAGCCCCACCAAGAAGATCGTCGTCGCGCTGCTGATCGCTGCAGCGGCCGCCGGGGGCGCTGCGGTGTGGTGGTCGTCCGCCCGCCACGCCGAGGAGGGCAAGGCCCCCGCCGACGGCGCCTCCTTCCCCTGGAGCGGTGAAGCTGCCAAGCCGGCCAATCCGCTGGCCGACATGAAGCTGACGCCGGAGGAGGCCGACCGCCAGCAGCGCGCCGCGGCCGAGGCCGCCCGCCGCCAGGTCGGCGCCGCCGAGCTGACGGGCCCCGTGAAAGAGCGTCCCGAGTTCGTGTCCCAGCTCGAGTGGGCCGTCCTGCAGCAGGCCTCGCAGCGTGCGCCGGACCCGAGCAAGGAGCTGACGCGCCTGATCAACAACCTGCGCTTCATGAAGCACCTGGACGAGTGGCGCGCCCTCGCCGGTGGCGATGCCAAGCAGCGCCAGGCCGTCGCCGCCCAGTTGCTGGCCACCGTGCCCGCACGCGTGGCTGCCGGCGAGATGAGCAAGGCCGACGCCCAGCAACTGCAGGCCCAGCTGCTGGCCGACCTGGTCGCCGATCCCAACGAGCGCGCCCGCCGTGCCGAGGAGGAAGGCCGCCTGCTGGTCGAGCCGCCCAAGCCCGCGGCCTGAATGCCGCAGCCGCTCTACCGCTTCCTGCTGGCGGCACTGGCGCTGGGCTTCGCGGCTGCCTTCTGCGTCATCGTCGTGCCGCCTCTGTGGGCCAGCCGCGATGTCTTCGGCGCGCTGGCGGCCGGCTTCGTGAACCCCTATGCGTCGGGCTACTCGCTGGACACCATCTGCTGCTGGTGCGTGCTGGCCGTGTGGGTGGTCCACGAAGCGCGGTCCCTGGGCGTGCGCCACGGCTGGATCGCGCTGCTGCTGGGCCTGGCGCCCGGCGTGGCGACCGGCTTTGCCACCTACCTGCTGCTGCGCGCGGGGCAGGTGCGGGAGCGCCGCGACTGACCCGGCGCGCCACCCGATATGCAGCCTGCGCCAGGGCTGCATGCAGCGCCTGCCTTCCTCGTCCCCGGTTCAGACGGGTCCGGTGCAAACCCGTCTGCGCAGCCTGCGGTCGCCTGTCGCATATTTGTTCAGTAGATGAACAAATAAAGGAGAAGCGACATGCACCCCACCCTGAACCGTCTCGTCCGCCACCTGGCCGCTGCCGCAGCCCTGGCCATCGCACCCGCCGCCTGGGCCGTCGGCCAGCTCGCCGTGCAGCCTGCGCCGGCGGGCCACATCTTCGGTGACCGCAGCGCATCGACCGCGCCCTGGGGCTACGTCGAGCAGGAGTTCTTCGTCTCGGGCCTGGCAGCCCGCTACAAGGCCGGCGGCAGCTGGGGCGCCGACGGGCGCTGGCCGCTGAAGCTGGTGTCGGCCAACACGCCCTTCGTCACGCGCATCGGCGTGCGTCGGCCGGCAGACCCGGCGCGCTTCAACGGCATGGTGGTCGTGGAGTGGCTGAACGTCAGCTCCGGCTTCGACATCGACGTGGACTGGTCGATGTCGCACGAGGAGTTCCTGCGCGAGGGCTATGCCTACGTCGGCGTGACCATCCAGAAGGTCGGCGTGCAGGGCCTGCAAAAGGCCAACGCCGCGCGCTATGGCGGGCTGAGCATCCCCGACGACAAGATTTCCTTCGACATCCTGTCGCAGGTGGCCAAGGCCGTGCGCGAGCAATCCGGCGCAGTGCTGGGCGGGCTGCAGCCGCAGAAGGTCTTCGCCACCGGCCATTCGCAGTCGGCGGCCTACATGATCACCTACGCCAACGCCTTCCAGCCGCAGGACAAGGCCTTCGACGGCATCGTGATCCACGGCAGCTCCACCACCGGCGTGGCCGTGGCCTCGGGCGAGTCCGTGCCCTCCGGCACCATCGTGCGCAGCGACCTCGACGCGCCGGTTTTCCGGCTGCAGACCGAGATGGACGTCTCGATCTCCCCCGGCACCTCCAAGACCATGGACACGCCCAGGCTGCGCTACTGGGAGGTGGCCGGTGCCTCGCATGCCGACCAGTACCTGCTGGACCAGATCTACGAGATCAGCGACACCGAGGTCGGTTTCCATCCGCCGGCCTGCCTGCAGCAGCACAACGCCATGCCCTTCCACCGCGTGGAGAACGCGGCCTGGAACGCGCTGAAGCTGTGGACCACGCAGGGCATCGCGCCGCCGGTGGCACCGCGCATCAAGCGCGACTTCTTCGGCTACATCCGCCGCGATGCCGACGGCAACGCGCTGGGCGGCCTGCGCCTGCCGGAGATCGACGTGCCGGTGGCGAAGTACGGCATCTCCAACTTCACCACCGGCTCGCTGGCCTTCCTCGACCTCTTCGCCTGCGTGGCCGGCGGCAGCACCGAGCCCTTCAGCGCGGGCAAGCTGGCGCGGCGCTACCCGACGCATGCGGACTACGTGGCGAAGTACAAGGCCGCTGCGGATGCGGCGCTGGCCGCAGGCTTCCTGCGCCCTGCCGACCACGCGAAGGCGATTCAGCAAGCGCAGGATGCGAAGGTCCCGAACTAGGGCCGGTGCGAGGCTCCCGCCGGCATCGCGCCACCGGGGCAGCCCGCGCGGCCCCGAGCGCCGGGCCGCCCCAAGCCGGCACGACCCCCGCGGGGGGTGGTCCCGCGTATCCGCGGGACCGGGGGCTCAACTCCTTGGCCAGAGGACCCACATGCGCAGCGGCTGCTTCGTGCGGCCGGCCTGCGCCTCCGTGCCTTCGCCCCAGCCCCAGAAGTAGTCCGCGCGCACGGCGCCGACGATCGCGCCGCCCGTGTCCTGCGCGATGACCAGCCGCTGCAGCGGGCGCGGCAGCGGTGCGCTG
>SCTQ01000149.1 GCA_004322345.1 Aquabacterium sp.
ATCCGCGCGGGCGAAGCTGCTGGACAAGCTCTATCCCTGGCTGAAGAACTCGCCGGCCGCCGGCCGCGCCTTCACGCGCAGCTTCTTCAGCGAAGGCATGGAGCACGTGGGCAAGCCCTGGTTCGCCCACACCACGCGCTGGATGACCACGCGGCGCACCTGGCAGTTCTTCAGCGCCGACCTGCGTGCGCAGCTCGCCGGCTTCGATCCGCACGCCGCGGTGGAGGCCACGCTGCCCGAGGCCATCGGGGACTGGCCCGCTATGGGCCGCGACCAGTACCTCGAGGCCCACACGCTGATGTCCGGCTACCTGCTGTGCTCTCAGGGCGACCGCGTGGCCATGGCCAGCTCCATCGAGGGCCGCTTCCCCTTCCTGGACCACCGCCTGATCGAGTTCGCCAACCGCCTGCCGCCGCGCTACAAGCTGATGGGCCTGACCGAGAAATACCTGCTCAAGCGCGCGATGGCGCCCCACCTGCCGGCGTCCATCCATACGCGCACCAAGCAGCCCTATCGATCACCGGACAGCGCCAGCTTCTTCGAAGGCGGCAAGCCGCTGCCCTGGGTGGCCGAGTTGCTGAGCCCTTCCAGCCTGGCCGATGCCGGCTACTTCGATCCGACCGCCGTGGGCAAGCTGGTGGCCAAGTGCGCCGCCGGCCGCGCCATCGGCTTCCCCGACAACATGGCCTTCGTCGGCGTGCTGTCGACCATGCTGCTGCACGAGCAGATGGTCCGGCCCGCGACCTTCCAATGATCCCGATGCTGCTCCACGACTTCTTCGAACACACCGCTGCCCGGCTGCCGCACAAGATCGCGCTGATCTGCGGCGACCAGCGCCTGAGCTACGGCGAGCTGGCCACGCGCGCCGAACGCCTGGCTGCCCTGCTGCAGCAACGCGGCGTGCAGCGCGGCGACCGCGTCGCGCTCTACCTGGACAACGGCGTCGAGATGGTGGTGGGCGTATGGGCCGCACTGAAGGCCGGCGCGGTCTTCATGCCGGTGAACCCGCTGACGAAAGACGACAAGCTGGGCTACCTGCTCAACGATGCGCGCGTGTCGGCGCTGGTCACGCAGTCCTCGCTGCTCAGCCACGCCCGGGCCGCGCTGCGGCAGAACCAGACGGTGCACAGCTGCGTGCTCGTGGGCGAGGGCGCCGATCCTGCCGATGCGCGCTTCCTGCCCTACGACGACGGCGACGGCAGCCGGCCCTTCGCGCTGCCGCCGCTGATCGACCAGGACCTGGCGGCCATCATCTACACATCGGGCTCCACCGGCTCGCCCAAGGGCGTGATGCTGTCGCACCTGAACATGGTGTCGGCCGGCACCTCGGTCAGCACCTACCTGGGCCTGCGCGAGGACGACATCGTCATCTGCGCGCTGCCGCTGGCCTTCGACTACGGGCTCTACCAGCTCATCATGAGCTTCAAGCTCGGTGCCACCCTGGTGCTGGAGCGCGGCTTCACCTTCCCGGTGAAGGTGCTGGAGGTGATGGTCGACGAGCGCGTCACCGTCTTCCCCGGTGTGCCGACGATGTTCTCGCTGCTGATGAACCTGCGCACGCTGCCGGACTTCGACCTGTCCGCCCTGCGCATGATCACCAACACGGCGGCGGCCTTGTCGGAAGAGCACATCCGCAAGCTGCGCGCGCTCTTCCCGCAGGCCACGCTGTTCTCGATGTACGGCCTGACCGAATGCAAGCGCGTGACCTACCTGCCGCCGGACCAGCTGGACATCCGGCCCACCAGCGTGGGCCGCGGCATGCCCAACGAGGAGGTCTGGCTGGTGGACGGCGAGGGCAGGCGCCTGCCCAACGGCAGCACCGGCGAGCTGGTGATCCGCGGCAGCAACGTGATGCGCGGCTACTGGGAGAAGCCGCAGGAGACTGCCAAGCGGCTGAAGCCCGGCCCGCTGCCGGGTGAGATGGTGCTGTACTCCGGCGACCTCTTCCGCACCGACGACGAGGGCTGGCTCTACTTCGTCGCCCGCAAGGACGACATCATCAAGAGCCGCGGCGAGAAGGTCAGCCCGCGCGAGGTGGAGAACGTGCTCTACGGCATCGAGGGCGTGTTCGAGGCCGCGGTGGTCGGCGTGCCCGACGAGCTGCTGGGCCAGGCCGTGAAGGCTTTCGTCGTGCTCAAGCCCGAGGCCAAGCTGACCGACCGCGCCATCATCAAGCACTGCCTGGGGCACCTGGAGAGCTTCATGGCGCCCAAGTACGTGGAGTTCGTCGACGAGCTTCCGAAGACCGATACCGGCAAGATCAAGAAGACAGGCCTGGCCTGAAACGCATACCCAGCATCAACGAGGAAAACAGAGATGTCCGACGTCAAGTCCCAGGTCCGCCAGTTCATCCTGGACAACTTCATCATGGGCAGCGAAGGCGCCGATTTCGGCGACGGCGCGTCCTTCATGGAGCACCACATCATCGACTCCACCGGCTTCCTGGAACTGATCACCTTCTTGGAGACGACCTTCGGCATCGAGGTGGGCGACGAGGAGATGGTCCCCGAGAACCTGGACAGCCTGGACGCGCTGGCCGCCTACGTCGCGCGCAAGCAGGGCTGAACCATGGCGGACAAGCTCAGCGCCGCGGTGCTCGGCATCGACTGCGAGGCCGAGGTCGCACGCATCACGAAGTGGATGGTCGAGACGGTGGCGCGCACGCTGCACAAGCGCGGCGTGATCATCGCCCTGTCCGGCGGCGTGGACAGCTCGGTGTGCGGGGCGCTGGCCGTGCGCGCCTTCGGGCCGAAGAAGGTCTACGGCCTGCTGCTGCCCGAGCACGACTCCAGCGCCAAGAGCGCCAGCCTGGGCCGGCAGGTGGCCGAGCAGCAGGGCATTCCTTTCGAGCTGCAGCACATCGGCCCCACGCTGGAGGCCCTGGGTTGCTACAGGCAGCGTGACGCGGCGATGCGCGCCGTCTTCCCCGACTACGACCAGCGCTGGAAGAGCAAGATCGCCATCTCCGGCGGCACGCAGGGGCGCATCAACTTCTTCAAGCTCATCGTGCATCTGCCCATCGGGCGACTGCAC
>SCTQ01000150.1 GCA_004322345.1 Aquabacterium sp.
CCTGAGCCGGCCCGCGCTCAGGCTGCGGCGGCGATCCCGTTGGTCGAAGTCCTCGTGCGGAGCTCATGGGGACGGGGAAGTGGGTGGGCCCTTGGCGTCCGGCTCACCCTCCGGATCCAGCTGCCATTCGTACGGCGCGGCGTACCAGGCGCCACGCTGCATGCCCTCCCTTGCCTCGTCGTGGGCCAGGCAGGTGCGGGCCGCGTCAAGCGAATGCGAGACCAGGCGGGCTGGTGCTTGCGTCGGCTGCAGCCGCAGCTCCGCGGGGCCCGCGCCCTCCGGCAGCCGCACGAGCACGACGACCTTGCCGGTTTCGTGCAGGCGCCGCGACACGTCGGGGTAGTGCGGGATGAAGCAGCGGCTGGTGCCGATGAAGTGCTGCCCCGCCCGCCAGCGAAAGCTTATGAGGGCCGTGCCGGCAACGGGCTCGCCGCCCCGTGTCGCGGGGCGGAAGCTGCACTTGCGCGCGGCCTCGGCGAAGGCGGTGCCCGTCGGGGTGACGCGACCCAGCACGCTCGCGTCGACGGGCATACCCGTGGCGGATACCGCCACGCGCAGGTCGACACTGCCGTCCCGGCTGGTATCGATGTGCTCCGGACGCGGCAGCAGGCAACCCATCTGCAGGGCCGGCGGCAGCCCGCAGGCGCCAGCCACGGGCGGTGTCTGGCGCACCGGCTGCGCGCATCCCGGCAGCATCGCGGCGATGATCGCCGCGGCCATCGTCACGGCCGCCATGTACGTGAGGCCGGTGTCCTGCTTGTCCATGTCGCTCCCTGCGGCTGATCCTTGTGGCGGGCCGCAGTATCCCCCCGGGGGGCTGTGTACACGCAGCCGCCGCCCCTCAGCCGGGGCCCGAGGCCGCCTGCGCGCGGACGTGGGCACAGTGGCCGGGAAAGGCCTGCGAGCGCGGGGCCAGCAGCCGCGCGCTGCCGGGCGCATAGGCCTTCGCCAGCGCCTGGTATTCGTCCAGCGCCTTGCGGTCGCAGGCCCTGCCGGCGACGTCCAGCAGCAGGTCGAGGCTGAGCACCGGCGTGCGCCGCAACGGCAGCGAAGCCTGGGCGTCCTCGCCCGCAAGGCGCAGCTCCTGCTTGACGCGCGCCCACTGCCCATCGCGCATCGCAGCGGCCTGGCTGCGATGGTGATAGCCACGCGCCAGCCGTGCGAAGTACGAGGCCGGGCGCCGGGCCACCCAGGCGTCGAGGGCGCCGCCCGCCTGCGGCGGGAGGTCATCGAAGCCCTGCCAGGCGCTGCGCAGTTGCAAGTCGGTGATGCCGCCCTGCTCGTAGCGCTGCTGCAGGCCGTCGAGCTGCTGCTCCAGCGCGTCGAAGTCCTGCCTCATCAGCAGGGCCTGCCAGTCGGCACGGCCGTCATGGTCCTTGCAATCGTTGGCGGGCAGGTGATCGCAGCCGGACAGCAGGGCCGCGGCGAGGAAGACGATGGCCAGGCCGGCCGCACGCAGCCGGCCCATCAGTTGCACCGGTCGATGTCGAGCACGCCGGCGGCGATGTCGCGCCGGTGCCAGCCGGTGAGGCCGAAGGGTGTCTTGACCAGCAGGGCCGCGCGCCGCGGATCGTCCCCGCCCGGCTGCACGCCGATCACCAGCACCTTCGAGCCCGCCGCCACCGTGGCCACGGCGCCCTTGCCGGCCGGCGCGTCGAACAGCGGCGCGGCTTCGCGCACCGTCGTCTCGGTGTCGATGGCCAGCAGCGGCTGGCGCGTCTCCACCACCTTGCCGGCCTCGACGACGAACTTGCGCGTGACGCGCGCCCCGCACAGGCCCAGGTGGGCCTGGTTCAGATACAGGACGCCCGAGGCCGAGAAGAACCAGCTCGCGTCCTCCACGTTGAACACCGCCAGCTTCAGCAGCACGGCGCCGCCGCGCGCGTCGACCAGCTCGAAATGCGACGGGATGCCCTGCACGTTGCGGATGGCATCGAGGTGCACGCTGGTCCTGGGACTCAGGGCCACCGTGCCCAGCCGGTTGCGGAAGTGCGAGCCCGACTCGTAGCTGCCCAAGGGCACGTCGCCGCCCTGCCAGGGCTTGAACTGGTTGGCCGCCTCCACGTGCAGGCCGTCGGCAGCCAGCGGCTTGTCGGCGAAAGGGTCCGCGGCAGGCTTGGCCTGGGCGGCAGGGACAACGAAGGCGGCAAGGGTGGCGAGCGTCAGCGCGGGCAGCGTGCGTGTCATGGAGGTTCCGGGCGGGTCGGGGTGGGCGGAGGGCCTGACTGCGGGGCGATTGTGCCGGCGCCAGCGGCGGCCTCCCCCGACCCGCGGAGCACGGACAATCCAGCCTTGACCAGCTCCCGGAGAACCCGCGTGAAGACCTACGACATCGAAGTGCAACGCCTGAAGGCCATGTATCACGACAAGGGCGTGCTCGACATCCGCATCGATGCATTGGTGCTGCCGCGCCAGCAGCGCGAGGACCAGGCGCCCAGCACCAGCCTGCGGCTGCCGGTGGAGCACGCACGCTCGCTGCTGGTGCTGCTCAAGCAGCAACTGGCGGAGCTGGACAAGCTGCAGCCGCGCAGCCGGCGCTCGGGCCGGGCCTGATGCAGCCGGGAGTCCGCGGGGACTTCCCGTTCTACGCCGGGCATCCGGTCCCGCTGAGCCCGCTGCAGTGGCTCGACCTGATGGCCTGCGTCTGCCTGGCAGCGATCCCGCTGCTCCTTCCGCTGCCCTTCCTCGAACACGGCTGGGGCGCGATCCTGCCCTCGCTGCTGCTGCTCGTGGTTCCGCTGGTGGCCCTGCGCCGCCTGGTCGGCCCGCATTGGCGCGCCCTGTTGCGGCCGCTGCGCTGGACGGACCTGGCGCTGGCGGCCGGCACGGCCGTGCTCAGCCTGATCGCCACGGCCGCGGTGGCGCTGGTCCTGCGCCGCTTCCACGAGCTCGATCCCAATGCCGTGGGCGAGATCCTGCGGCGTGCCGACGCGGGCGAAGTGAGCCTGTTCCTGCTGCGCACCATCCCGCAGATCGCCGGCGAGGAGGTGATCACCGTGCTGCCCTTCCTCGCGCTGCTGGCCGGGCTGTCGCAGGGCCTGCGGCTGCCGCGGCACAGTGCCGTGGCGGGGGCCTGGCTGCTGTCCGCCCTGCCCTTCGCGCTCTTCCACCTGCCGGCCTACGGCGGCAACCTGCTGCAATGCCTGCTGGTCATCGGCACCGCGCGGCTGGTGGTGATGCTGGCCTACCTGAAGACACGCAACCTGCTGGTGTCTTCGCTGGCCCACCTCCTCCACGACTGGATCGCGTTCGGGGGCGTGCTGCTGCTGCGGTGGACGGCGCCGGACGCTCAGGCCTGAGCACGCGGGGGCGCGGCCCGACGCCGGATCTTCGTCCTGAACCGTTCGCGCACAGGCGCTGCAGGACTTCCAGGTGCGGCGTGCGCCAGGCCTGCGAGGCCGGACTCGACGCCCCGCCCCGCGTCCACCGGAGCGTGGACGTGCCACCGGCCGGTCAGAACCTGTAGGACGTGCCGAGGTTGTAGTACGCCCCGTTGTACCCATAGGGCGAGAAGCCCGGCAGCAGCCCGGCGCCCGTGGGCGTGATGGTCTGCGGCGCGACGCGCTGCGGATAGCGGTTGAAGAGGTTGTTCACGCCCGCGCTGAAGCGCCACTTCTGCGTCGGCTCCCAGGCTGCTTCCACGTCGGCGATCCAGGCCGGGTTCACCGTGCTGCGGTAGTAGGGCGCCGCGCCCGTGCTGCCGGTGGGCGAGACGAGGCTGGCTTTGCCGTACCGGGTGACGCGCAGCCCCAGCGACCACTGGCCCAGCGTCCAGTCGGCGGAGGCGATCAGCTTGCTCTTGGGCGAGGCGTCGGTCAGGCCGCTGCGCACGTTGGGATTGAATAGCACGTTGCCGGTGCTCAGCTGCACCGTGGACGCGGCGGTCTTGGCCTTGCTGATCCTGGTGTTGAGGAAGTTGGCCGCCAGGCTCCACTTCACCAGGCCCCAGCCGTCGAAGTCCGAGGTGTACTGGCCGGTCAGGTCCAGCCCGCGGGTGCGCGTGTCGATGCCGTTGGCGAAGTAGGCCACCGAGGCACTGCCCGGCGCGGTCTGGATGACGATGCCGCGCGAGGTGATGGCCGCCACCGGCGAGGCGCCGCGCAGGCCGCTGGCCAGCACGATGCGGTCGCGGATGTCGACCAGGTAGGCGTCGGCCGTCAGGCGCAGCGATTTCGCTGGCGTTGAGACGATGCCCAGGCTCAGGTTGCGCGACTTCTCCGGCTTCAGCTCGTCGGCGCCGGCCAGCTTCGCGGCGGCGGAGTTGGCCGGCAGCTGCACCGACGTGGTCGTCGGACTGACGTTGGTGGCGGAGTAGTACTGCTCGGCCAGCGTGGGCGCGCGGAAGCCGGTGCTGGCGGTGCCGCGCAGCG
>SCTQ01000151.1 GCA_004322345.1 Aquabacterium sp.
GCCAAAACGCCGAAGCCGCAAGCCTCTGTTTCACAGGAGCTTGCGGCTTTTCCATTTGGCGGCCTGAGGTGGTCACGGCCCGCGTCGGTGCTGCGCAAGGCGCGATGTCTTCGAGCGTCAGGAGCTGACGATGCGCCGGCCCGTGTCGATCACGCCGTGGGTCGTCGTCGAGACCTCGTCGTGCGGAGCGCAGGCGCCGAGCAGCAGGATGTCCAGGTCGACTCAGGCCAGCCTGCCGAACCGGCCGCTGCCAGGACCGCCCCGGCTCAAAACGGCGACACCAAACAGTTGTCCGTGGAGACGATCTGGCGGCAGGTCTGCAAGGCCTGGGCGCGCTGGTTCAGCAGGGCGTTGACGGCATCGCGCACGCTGGACGGGTCGGGGCAGCGGGCATAGGCGGCCAGTTGCAGGTCGATGCCCACCAGTGCTCCGCGTATCAGCACCGAGGCTTCCTGCGGCAGCTGGGACAGCGCCGTCTCGTAGGTCGGGTTCCGGAACGGCTCGCCCGCGCAGAGGTTGCCGCTGCTGGCGCCTGCGAAGGACGGAGCCGCGCGGCCGGACATGGCGGGGACGTTGTACGAGGCCGGCGGCGTGGTCGGCGCCAGCGCGGCAGGCGCGCTCGTGCCAGCCCTTGCGGTCAGCACGCATTCGTTGGCGGCGATTTCCATCTCGGTCTGGGCGCGGGTGTGGGGCTCGTGCTCCAGCCGGTAGCGCAGGTATTCCAGTTCGCGCTTGACCTGGGCGTCGCTGCTCTGGCCCGGCTGGTAGTAGTACGAGGAAGACTGCAGCGCCTGCTCGTCCGTCCATTGGGAGGTGGCGTTGAGCATCGCCGTGCAGCGTTCGTTGGCCACGCGGTTGGGGTTGCCGTAGCAGCTCTGGGCGACGGCGCGGCGGTAGGCGGCCGGGTCGGGGCGGCAGCGGCGGCTGATTTCCTCGGGGCTGGGTGGTGCGCTGCGGGCAGGGGTGGCCCGGGGCGCGGGCGGCTTGGCCGCCACCGTCGGTGCAGGCAAGGCGGTCGGGGCAGCGGCGGGTTTGGGCACGGCGGCCGGCGCGGGCTGCGGCGGGCGTGGGGCGCCAGGCACCTCCAGGGATACCGTGCGGGTGCCCACGCTGCCGGGCCGCGCGGCGGCCTGGGCCTTGCGCAACTGCGCGTCCACCGCGGGCTTGGTCTCCGTGATCAGCGCGCGTGCGGCCTGCCGCGCGGGTGCCAGGACCTGCTCGATGGCGTCCCCGCATCCGTCCAGCGTGCGCGGGTCGGGGCAGAGGGTGTGCTTGAGCCGCGAGAAGTCCGTGGTGGGCACGCCGGAGGGCTTCTCCGTCAGGTAGTAGATCGTGGCCTTGCCCTCGGCGCTGCCAGGCTTGCACTCCGGGATCCTGGCGGAATGGACCATGCACGGCGCCTGCATCAGCGTCACGCTGCTGTCGTCCACGAGGATGAAGCCCAGCGGCTTGGGGTCGCTGCCGTTGGGCCGGGGCTCGAAGGGCGCCGCGCGGGGCAGGGGCACGGCCTGCGCCTCGGCGTAACCCTCGTCCAGCGCCAGGCCCATGCCGCCCTGCACGGCCACGAAATGCTCGCCGGACGTGTAGGTCCAGTGCGTGGTCGTCTGCGCGGCGGGCGAACCAGGGGAGGTCGTCGTTTCCGTCGTGCCGTAGCCGACCGGGCGGCCGTCCACGCGGTAGCCGCGCCAGCGCGTCAGCATCTCGATACTGCCGATGCGACGCCTCAGCTCCAGCGTGCCCCAGCCCTGGGCCCAGCCACCGGCGCAGCGCCCCGTCCACGTGGCCTGGGACGAGACGTCGTAGGGCGTCTCCTTGACGAGGAGGGCCAGCGTCCTGGCGCGGCAGTCCGAGCCCTCACCCAGCGTCTTCCACTCGGGCGGTTCGGCCTGCGACTGCGCAGGTGCGAGGGCCGCCGCGCAGCCCAGCAGGAATGCCGCCGCCGATGCGGCCTGTGTTGTCCGTTTCGTGATCATTGCCTGCCCCCCAAGTCGATCCATTGCGCCGCCTTGCCTCCCGAGGGCCGGCGTGCGGGCGGGATTGTGCATGTGCGGCCCGTGTGGCGGCGTTGTGCTGCAACTGCCTGCGTACACAGAACGAATGAAGGCAATCGCAGCGTGTTCGTCCAAGCTACCCACCCCGGCCCGGAGCCTGTTCGGGTTCTGCATGAGCAGGATCCGGTCGGGATCTGCGTTCACGGATGCTCAAGGGGGATCAACATGCCGCTCGACTCGAAGCACTCTCCGTCTCGCTCGGGCGGATTGTTCGTCCATGCCTTGCGCTGCACCGCCTTGCTCGCCTGCACAGGCGCTGCAGGGCCGGTCGTGGCGCTCACCCTCGAGCAGAGCCGGTCGACGTCCTTCCATCAGCAGGACCTGCTGCGTTCGACGCAGACCCTGTTGCAGCAGAAGCCTGCCTTGGGCCTGACCGCCGCGCTCTCTCGTCCGACCAGCGTGCTTTCGCTTTCCCGCGATCCTGGTGCTTCGTTGGCGCTGCTCACCACGCCCTATGCCGCCTATCGGGACGGTTTGCTGCGCCGGCACATCACGGCGGATGGCCGGCTGTTGTCCTGGGTCTGGTTGAAGGAATACGAGCCGGGGAGGGATGCCGCGGACTTGGCTGCGCATGGTCGCAGCACGAGTTGGACGCAGGGCGCGCGTCTCGATGGCGGGTTGACGGAGGCGGCGAGCATCAGCAAGCGCTATGTCCCCTGGACGCGACCGGTGGAGGGGCAGTCTTACGCATATGGCGGGGACGAGAACCCGCTGCTGCGCGGCGGCCTGGCGATGGCCGCGCTGTCGCTGGACTACCTGGTCACCGGCAGCCTGGCCTCGTTGCAAGGGGCGGAGGACCTGCTCGCTTATGCCGAGCGGTCTGAGTTCGTTGGGCCGGATGGGGTGCCCTCGGGATTCTTCCTGCGCACGCGCTGGCCCGGCGACCGCAGCGTCATGTTTGCCTCCGGGGATGAGCTGTCGGGCCTGATCTACGGGCTGTTCTGGCTGAATCGCGCCTTGCAGGCCGCACCCGCTGACCACCAGGCAAGTGCCGCCAGGTTGCGCGCCCTGACGAGCCGCCTGGCCTCACAACTGCAGCAGCATGCCTACTTCATCGTCCCCCCGCAGGCGCTGCAACAGCAGCTGCCGCTCGAACAGCAGAACCAGCTGCAACGCGGCTGGGCCGGCCTGTTTGCGCTGCAGTGGTTCGCGGAGGAGGCCTTTGCCGACATCACCGGTAGCCGCTATTCGACGACCGTGGTGAAGCGGGCGCTCGATGAGATTTCAGGGATGTCGATCGCCGGAGACGCGCAGGAAGACAGGGAGATGGTGAGGGTCCTGAAGCGGATCGGGCCCGAGTACTCGGTATTCGACCGCGCCATCGCGTTGGTGAAGCTCAACGGCATCATCCTGTACCAGCAGGGCGAGCCCATTCGTTTCAAGTGTTCGGCGGCGGGCATCACGGTGAAGTCGCTGGATCAGTCCATCGACTCCAACTACTTCAACCTGACCTACATGCTGCACCTGGCCCAGGTCGGCCTGCAGCGGTCCAAAGAAGGCCGGGTCCGTAGTGGCGAGGCGGATGAGTTGCAGCAGGAAATGCGCCGGCTGACGCGAGGGATGATCTTCGCCGACGGCAGCCAGACGGGCTTCGATGCCGACAAGTTCGCGCTGGCCTATGTGAGCAGCGGCCTGGGCCATACCGTGGCCAGCGGCATCTTCTCGCTGCTGGACTGGATCCCCGGGACCGGGTGCAGCCTGCAGGACAAGCATGTCGGCTCCAGGCAACCCGACGAGAACTACTACGTCATGGCCGTCGCACACGCCTATGACCTCATGCTGGGCGACAGCAACACCTATTTCCGCACGGACCTGCCGCGGCGGATCGACGAGATCCGCACGCAGTTCGGCAAGCAGCCGCCACTGGCGGAACGGCGGGAGGGCTTCTACACGCCGCTGAGCTTGCGATTACTCCCCTCGCGGGTGTGGTGGCCTCAGAGCTTCGACCGATCCGGCCAGGAGATGCGCGCGGGCGGTGGCGGCCCCCTGCTGGCCTTCCATGATCTCGATTGGCACTTGGGCAGCGGTTTCTCCTGGGAGAACGCACCGGGCGCGGGGCGTCGTCCCAATGGCGGTGCGAATGGGGACGATGGGCTGTGCGAGGGCGATCTGTACTCGCTGTGGTCGACGGGGATCGACGCGGCGCGCGAGGCGTCGGGTGTCGACTACCTGTTGCCGACGGCGTTGCTGGCCTACCGTAAGGGTGGTGCCTACCAGGCCGAGGTGCGCTCAGGATCGCGGTTGGCGGTACCCAGGCTGCCCGTCTCGGCATGGACGCCCGCGCGGGCGTGGGCCTCCGGCTACGACACGCCATGCCAGAGGACGGCCCGCAAGGTTCCGCCGAACCGGCAAACCGCCACCAGCACCCTGGGCGCCCGGTTGGCGACCGGCGAGGCGCTCTACAAGAACCAGTACCTCCGATCGGCGGACGGCCGCCATGAACTGATCCTGCAGCGCGACGGCAACTTGGTGCTCTACCGCTTGTACGGCAGCTCGGCGCGCGCCGCTGTATGGGCAACCGGCACGAGCGCCGGCGCCATGCTGGTCATGCAAGGGGACGGGAATCTTGTGCTCTACGACTCCAGCGTGTTCAATGCGCAGCTCCCGCTGCACGCGGTGTGGGCCAGTGGTACGGATGGTCGTCCTGATGCCCACCTGCTTCTGCAATCCGACGGCAATGCGGTGCTCTATCGGCAGGCCGGGGAAGTCACCTGGGCCACGGGGACGAATGAGCGTTGATTGATGAAGGCTTGTCCTTTCTCTTCGTTCTGAGCCGTCCGCTGTTTCACGGGTGTTGGCGCCGACTGAAAACTGACCCACCTGTGAGGGCCCTGCCGATGACCTGCCCCCTTGCAGCGCCGCTTCGGCGCCCTGCAGACGCACTCATCCCTGCGCTCCCATCAATTGCCTTCGGCCATCCACGGGCTTTGCAGCGCGGGTGCTGGACCTGTATGCGGCGCTGCGCATCGCGCGCGGCATGGGAGACGCCATCGCCGGCACCATCCGCATGAACGTGCTGGAGGGCACCGGCCGCGGGCGCCGCGCGGGCCGTCCGCGCGCGTCGACTTGAGCTGGCAGCAGGCCGTGGTGCTCGGCGGCGACTACGCCGGCTGCGCGAGTCGAAATGGCTGCCCGCGCAGGCGCGCAGCGTGGCGTTGCACGCGCCGACGCTGACCACGCTGATGGAGGCCGCGCGCATGGGGCGGGCGTGGGCGTGATCCCGGACGAGATGGCGGCGGGCGACGCCAGCCTGCTGCGCCTGCGCGACTGCACGCCGGTGCCGCAGAAGCTGTGGCTGGCGATGCCGGGCCACGAGGCGCGCAGCGCTCGCGGCCCTGCCTTCATGCAGCACATGGCGCAGCACCTGCTGCAATACGCTCCTGCCCCCTAGCTCGCTCCCGTCTTCCAGGGGCGTTCAGCGGACGATCAACGGACGTTGAAGGCCTAGCCTTCGGCCGAGGCTGCACATCGTGTGCGGCCCATCGACAAAACAGAGGATTGAATCATGAGCAGACGATGGAAACAGGCAGGGACCGCGGCGGCGCTGGTGCTTGCCGCAGCGGCGGCACAGGCCGCGGTGGCGATCGACGACTTCAATGTCGACCAGCAGTTCCCGGGGGGCGGCCTCTTCCCGGAACTGGTGGAGGCGAAGGGCGACATGCTGTGGGGCGAGCGCTTGACCGTCGGTGGAGTAGGCCGCACCTATGTCGCGGGCGCAATCGCCGTCGGTGGCGTCATGTACTACGAACTGGAGGGGCTGCAGCGCACTGCGCTGAGCATCAGCTGGGGCGCGGACCTGGCCGGCGACCTGCCTGTCGCTATCGACCTCACTCAGGGTGGCATCAACGACCGCCTGCTGATCCGCATCGAGGTCGACAAGGCGACGCGGCTGACCGTGGGGCTGCAGAGCTACGGCGACCTCGCCTACTCCCAGACCTTCGCGCTGGCCGCCAGCGACCACTACATCGACTTCAGCGTGCCGTTCGCCGATCTCGGCCCGGACGGAGCGACGCTGGCGACGCGGGCCACGCGCGTGACGCTGGGCTTCGACGGTGCCAGCGACAGCGACAACTCGGCCCGGGGCAGGATCGACTTCATCCGCGCTGTGCCCGAGCCGCAGGCGCTGGAACTGTCGATGCTGGGCCTGTTGGGCGTCGCCGCCGGCATCCGCAGGCAGCGCGGCCGCTAGTCCACTGAAACGGAGGAATCGGATGTGCCTGACCCCTGCGCACATCCGATTCCTCCGTCTAATGGACTAGTGTCGTGAGTTGGAAGTTCGTTGAACAAGTCTGCCGAGATCAACGTCATGCGGCGTTGCAAATGCTCGCAATGTCAGGGTTGCGCAGAGTGATTGACCTGCTCGGCTCGTGCCGGCGCAGCAGCGGGAGGCTTTTGCCTACGTCGCGGCTGGAGCGGCGGCTCGGAACGTGTACCTCTATTGCGCTTTCTCCGGGCTTTCGGCCGTGCTGCGCGCCTGGATCCCGAGCTCCCACGCTTGCGCCGTCTCAGTTCAGCTCGCTGGCCGGCACCACCGGCAGCACCACGCTGGACGGATAGGACGGCCCGCTGAGGATGGTGGTGACGTTGCCGGTGGCCTGTGCCTGTTGCGGCAGCGGCCACACGCCTTGCGCCTGGTTGCTGGCGCTGATGGCGATGCGCAGGCGGTGGCCCGCGCGGATCAGGGCGGCGGCGGGGAAGACCTCGATCGAGAGCTGCGTCGCCTGGCCCGGAATGACGGGCAACTGGGTGCCGACGGTGAACGGATGCCAGGGCTGGATCATCACGCCCTTGAGGTAGCGCGAGCGGGTGGTATCCACCGCGCGGTGGCTGGCCGACAGGATGCCGGTGGTCAGCGGCGTGGCCTTGCCCAGCAGGTCCACGTCGTCCACGCGCACGGCCAGCGCCGCCTGGGGTTTGGTGGTCTTGACCCAGACGTCGGCCTGGATCGGACCGTTGATGTAGAGGTCGCTGAACAGCAGCGGGGTCTGGTAGATGACCGCGCCTTGCGCCTTCTCCACCGTCGCGCTGTTGGTGTAGCAGGACTTGGGCAGCAGGCCGGCCATCCCCAGCGTCCACTGCACGTAGCTGGACGAGCAGTCGCTGCCGTCGTTGATCGTCACGCTGGCGCTGACCGTCTTGCCGCTGTCGCTCTTGCCGTAGGTGATGACGGGGGCGGGCGGCTCGCCGACGGTGCGCGAGGTCTCGTTCCAGATGGGTGCGTTGGTCGACAGGCTCAGGTCGCCGCGCAGGTAGTAGCGCTTGGGCGTGGCCTTGGGATGCGGCCAGTCGGTGGCCTTGCTGTAGCGGCTCGCGCCCGAGCTGCCATAGCCCTCGACGAACTGCGTCACGTTGGGCAGCTTGGCCGCGCCGCTGTCGATGCCCTTGAGGTACTGGTCGAACCACTGCAGCAGCAGCGACGGCGAATTGGGCGCGCCGTTGGCGTTCGAATCGTTCGCGCCGGTCAGCGAGGCCAGCACCGAGGCGACGTGGTCGCCCTTGTAGATCACCAGCTTGGTGTTGACGTTGTTCTTCAGCTGCTCGTAGAGCAGCGGCTCGTCGCGCTGGAAGATGTCGTTGGAGGCGCCGACGATGAAGGTCGGCACCTTGATCCTGGATGCAACCTCGATGGGCGAACGCACGGACCAGAAGCTGCCGTCGTCGGTGGCGATCCCCGCCACGCCGTTGAGGCCGTCGGTCACGGTGGGCAGGTACCAGCTGTCGATGGCGTTGACGTGGTCCTGGGTCACGCCGTCGATGTAGGCCGACAGGGCGGGATATTGCAGCTTCGCCAGGTCGTTCTGCACGCTGAGCGACTGCGTCAGGGTCAGCCAGACGCTGATGAACTGCGCGTTCAGCAGGCCCCCGGGGCCCACGGTGCCGCGGTAGGCGTCGCCCATGGGCACCTGGGCGAACACGGCCTTGACCGCGGGGTGCTGCTGACCGGCGGTGAGCAGGCTCGCGATGCCCAGGTAGGAGGTGCCGGCCAGGCCGATGCTGCCGTTGGACCAGGGCTGCTGCGTGATCCAGTTGACCGCGTCGGCATAGGCGGCCTGCTCCTCGGCGCCCAGCAGCCGTGCCTCGCCCTGCGACAGGCCCGAGCCCAGCACGTCCACCGCGACGCCCACGTAGCCGCGCCTGACCAGCTCCTTGTCCTGGCCGCCGATGATCAGCGTGTTGCCGGGCGTGACGATGGTGCCCAGCAGCTTGCCCACGTCGGTGCGGTAGGCCGTCTGCGTCAGCACCGCGGGGAAGGTGCCGGCCACCGGCTTGCCTTGCGCATCCGCCGGCACGGTCACCAGCACCGACAGCTTCTTGCCCGAACGCGTGGTGATGAACTGCAGGGGCAAGGTCACAGCGTCCGCGTAGTCTGCCGCGCGGCTGTAGGTCTTCCAGGTGGCGCCGGCATTGGACGTGATCGCGGTGGAGGCCTGGGCCAGGCTGCCGCGGGTGCCCAAGGTGGTGGTCTGGGCGGTGGCGGACCCGGCGGCGGCCGACAGGGCGGCGACGGCCAGCGCATGCAGCGCGAAGCGGCGGGCGAAGGGGACGGTCATGGGAGGCTCCTCGACATTTGTTGCAACGCTGGGGCGCCGGGACGAGGGGGCGCCGAAAGCCGCGCGATCGTAGGAGGCTCCCCCCGCAGGGGCAGTGACTCCATCGGCCAGGCATTGACCTTCCGTGCCTGGCCGAGGGTAAGCGTCCCGGCGCGTTCCCGGGGGGGCGCTGTACACCGCGCACGGCCGTCGTCCCTGTTGCGGGAATGCTGTTTGCCGCCTTCTCAGCGCACGCCGCAGGAGCCGACATGCCCACCTTCGATCACCAAGCCGGCCGCCATATCGATATCCGGGGCGCCCGCATCTACGCCGAGTCCACTGGTCCCGCCGACGGTCCCGCGCTCGCGCTGCTGCACGGTGGCTTCGGCAACCTGGAAGACTTCAACCCCCTGCTGCCGGCGCTCGAAGGCTGGCGCCTGATCGGCATCGACAGCCGCGGGCATGGCAAGTCCACCCTGGGTGACGGGCCCTGGAGCTACCGGCTCGTGCAGGAGGACGTCGAGCAGGTGCTGGCCGAACTGGGCGTGCGGCGCTGCGCGGTGCTCGGCTTCAGCGACGGCGGCATCGTGGCCCTGCGCATGGCCGTCTCCGGCAGGGTGTCCATCGACCGGCTCGTCGTCGTCGGCGCCACGTGGCATCACAAGAACCTGGCCGCCAGCCGCGGCATCCTGGAGAAGGTCACGGCCGACAGCTGGCGGCGGAAGTTTCCGCAAACCTGGGACGCCTACCAGCGCCTGAACCCCGAGCCGGATTTCGAGCGCCTCGCGCGGGAGCTCGTCGCGGGCTGGCTGGACGAAGGTCCCGGCGGTCACCCGGACGAAGCGGTGGATCGGATCCGGGTGCCGGTGCTGGTGGTGCGGGGCGACGACGACCACCTGACGACGCTGCCCGACGCGGTGGAACTGCGGGGGCGCCTGTCTCAGGGGCATTTCCTGGGCATCCCCTTCGCCGGCCACGTGGCGCATGACGACGGGGCGGATCTCTTCGTGCCGGTCTTGCGCCGCTTCCTCGGCCGCGACGCGCCTGCCCGTGCGGGCTGAACGGGACTGCCGTCAGGGTATCCACGGCCTGCCGGCCGCCGTCCTCCTGCGTATTACCGCCAGTACGCTGCCGCGCCGTTGTTTGCCAGGATCGGCCCCCCGCCCGGCTCTGCGGCCCGGGCCTGTCCCGTCTGGCATTCCGAAGGGGAAGTCCGTGTCCATGTCCCGCCGCAGCATCCGCCTGCTGCTGCTCCCGTTGGCCGCCGTGCTCGCCGCGCCTGGCACCGTGCAGGCCCAGAACGTCGTGAGGGCCTGCGTGTACGACATGATCGGCACCAGCGGCATCACCTACAACATCGCCAAGGACTACACCGTCCAGATGCAGCGCTATGGCGGCTACATCCAGTCCAAGGCCTACACCGACGAACGCGCCGCGGCGGAGGACTTCCGCACCGGCCAGTGCGACGTGCTGATGGCCACGGCCTTCCGCACGCGGCAGTTCAACCAGATCTCCGGCACGCTGGACGCGCTGGGCGCCACCACCATCCTGCGCGACGGCAGGATCGACATGGATGCCAGCTACGAGGTGATCAACCGCACCGCGCAGATCTTCGCCTCGCCCGCGGCGGCCAAGTTGATGGTCGAGGGCAACTACGAGCTGGGCGGCATCCTGGCCGCGGGCGCGGCCTATCCGATGGTGTCGGACCGCCGGCTCAACACGGTGGAGGCCCTGGCCGGCAAGCGCATCGCCGCCTTCGACCACGACAAGGCCCAGGCCGCGATGATCCGCCGCATCGGCGCCACCCCGGTGTCGGCCGACATCACCAACTTCGCCGCCAAGTTCAACAACGGCGTGGTCGACATGATCGGCGCACCGGCCATCGCCTGGGGGCCGCTGGAGCTGCACAAGGGCGTGGGCAAGAGCGGCGCGGTGATCCGCTTCCCGCTGCTGCTGCTGACCTACCAGGTCATCCTGCGCAAGGACAAGTTCCCGGCCGGCTTCGGCCAGAAGTCGCGCGAGTACTGGCTGCAGCACTTCGAGGGCACCAAGACCATGATCTACAACGCCGAGCGCTCCATCCCGGAGAGCCTCTGGCTGGACCTGTCGCCCGAGAACTCGCTGCGTTATTCGCTGATGCTGCGCGAGGCGCGCATCGACCTGGCCAACCAGGGCCTGTACAACAAGCGCGGCCTGCGCATCGTCAAGAAGGTTCGCTGCAGCCTGAACCCGACGGACTCGGAGTGCGCGTCCGAAGCCGAGCTGAACTGAGGCGCGTCATGCGGGCTCAGGCGTCGGCCATCAGCATCATCGCGGCGCCGGCCAGCCCCATCGCCGCGCCGATCGCGGCGGCGGTACGCGCCAGTCGCGGCCGCGCACGGGCGGCGGCGCGTGCGGGGGGCCTGCCGGCACGGGCAGCCTGCCGGTACACGGCCATCAGGCCCTGGGCCACGCGCGACCAGTCGTAGCGGCTGACGGCGGTCTCGCGGCCGCGGCGCCCCAGCTCGGCCGCCGCCTGCGGCTGGCGCAGCAGCTCGACGATGCGCGCGGCGAACTCGGCCGGCTCGTCCGCCACCAGGATGTCCTGCCCGTGGGTGACCTCCAGGCCCTCGCAGCCCACCGAGGTCGAGACGATCGCCTTGGACAAGGACAGCGCGTCCAGGATCTTCAGCCGCGTGCCGCCGCCGATGCGCAGCGGCACCACGTAGACGGCGGCCTCGGCCACCGTGGGCCGGATGTCCTCCAGCAGGCCCGCGAGTTCCACGCCGGGCAGGGCGGCCAGCCGCCGCACGGCCGCGGTGTCGGGCTGGCGGCCGACGACGGTCAGGTGGGCTTCGGGCACCTGGGCCTGCACCAGCGGCAGGATGCGCTCGCAGAAATAGGCCACGGCATCCTGGTTGGGGAACCAGGTGAAGGCGCCGACGAAGACCAGCCGCCCCGCCCGCACCGCGGCCTGCGGCAGGTCGAAGTAGCCGGTGTCCACGCCGTTGGGCACCACGGCGATGTCGCGACGCCCGCTCATGCGCTGCAGTTCGCGCGCGTCCACGTCGGACACGGCCACCACCCGCGCGGCGCGGCGGCAGGCCCGGGCCTCGTAGCGGGCCAGCTTGGCCTGCTGGTAGCGCAGGTAGGCGCGGCGCAGCAGGTGGGTGTCGGTCTCGGCGCGGCGCCTGAGGATGGTCGCCTCCACGTTGTGCTGGGCCAGCACGACGGGTGTGCCGCCCACCACGTCCATGTAGCCGGCCAGGTGCAGCATGTCCAGGTGGACGAGGTCGTAGCGGTGCTCGGCCACCAACTCGGCGACGCGCCGGCGCATCGCGGCCGTCTCGTACTTCAGGATCTGCAGCGGGCGATGCGTGAAGGGCTCGCGCAGCGCGTCCAGCAGCAGCTCCCAGCGCCGCCAGCCCATGTGCAGCCGGTGGGCCTCCACCAGCGGGCAGATCGAGCGCATGTGCTCGATCCCCTCGGCGTCCTCCTGGGTCTGCACGAAGGACAGCAGGTGCACCTCGTGCTCCCGTGCGGCCTCGCGGATCAGGTTGTAGCTGCGCAGCGCGCGGCCTTCGAAGAGCGGCCAGGGGCTGCGGGTGGTGATGCAGAGGATCTTCACGCGGTGAACTGCAGGGAAGGCGGAGAAGGGCGGGCCGTGATGGATCGGCCGCCTCCCTGCGGGTTCCCCGGCCGGCACGCCCGGCCCGCATCCGGGTGGCGCGGCCGGGCAATCCGTCACCCGGCTGGCGCGGCCCGCTGGCTCAGGTTGGAAGGCCCGTCGAAGCGCGGCAGGTCGTCCCCGATCTCGTGCCATGCAGCTTTGGACGCGACATGGGCATGGGCCTGGGGCGCCAGCGAGGGTTCGTCGAGCAGGCTGCCCAGCCGCAGGTGGAGCATGCCGCGCTGCGGCTTGTCGGCGTACAGGCTGGAGCCGCAGGTGCCGCAGAAGGCCAGCACGGTGGCCGCGCTCTTCGCATAGTGGCGGATCGCGTGTTCGCCCTTGAGCAGGCGGAACCGCTCCTTCGGGATGCCGCCGAAGGCCGAGGAGGCGGAGCCGGAGAAGCGCCGGCATTCCGAGCAGTGGCAGTAGCCGGCGTAGCGCAGCGCGTCGGGGATGGTGTATTCGACCGCGCCGCACAGGCAGGCGCCCTTGAGTTGCTTCATGCTGGTTCCGTGGTTGGTTCCGTGGGAGGTTCGGCGGGGCGCGATGCTGGCGCCAGCTGGTCGGCGGCCGCGCCCAGCAGCACGCCCGCTGCATAGGCCGGCAGGTCCAGCCAGGTGAAGGTGGAGCCCAGCACCAGGTGGCCGGGCGCCGTGTCGCGTACGGCGTCCAGCCAGGGCGCGTGGACCAGCTGCGAGAACTCCACCAGCCAGGACGTGCCCAGCGCCAGCGCGGCCAGGCGCAGCGTGGAAGCGGCGGGCAGCACCCAGGCGAAGCAGAAGAACACCATCGTCGCCCACAGCGCGTCGCCTGGGTATTTGCCCAGCCAGGCCGGCAGCAGCCACGGCCAGCGGCGCGAGGCCAGGCCGAGTGCGATCACCGCGGCGATGGCCAGGTTGGTGAGCAGCCGGTCGCGTGCAGCACGCCGCATCGCTCAGCACCCTGCAGTCAAGCCGCTCAAGCCGCTCAGGCGTGCAGCAGTCCCAGCAGCAGCGCGACGGATGCCAGCACCGAGGACACGGCGGCCACCGCAGTCAGCTGCGTGGTCCGCACGCGGCTGATCTCGGCCTGGCGCACGAGCTGGGTGTTCTGGTCCGCCAGTTCGCGTATCAACGCCGAGGAGGCCAGGAGCTCCGCCTGCAGGTCCCGCACGGTGGCCTCCAGCGCTGCCAGCCGGGCCTGGGCCGGCAGTTCCTGCAGCGTGCCGCCCTGGGCGCTCGAGGGGGCGTCCTTCTTCGCGGATGCCGCCTTCCACAGCTTCTTCGCGCCGTCGGCGATGCGCGGCGCGTTGTTGATCACATCCGTCCACGGGACGGCCTTGAGCACCGTCATCCAGCCGATGGCCATGGGTGAGCCTTTCCAAGATGTCCTCCCTTGCCGTTGCCGAAGTCGTTTGCCGGGATGCTAGCAAGCGGCGGGCGGGGTGCCGGATCGGCAGCAGTCTGCTTGCCCAAGTGCCAGCGCCGGCCATCGCGGTGGCCATGTCTGCTGCGAATGCAGCAGATCGGGTGCCCACGGCCGGGCCCGTGGCTTGCACCCCCGGGGTCTCCCATCCGCCGGACCGCCGGCTCGCAAACAGGAGATCCCCATGCCCATCCGTCCCTTGCACGACCGCGTCGTCGTCAAGCGCAGCGACCCCGAACTGAAGACCGCCAGCGGCATCGTCATCCCCGACTCCGCCGGCGAGAAGCCCGAGCAGGGCGAGGTGCTGGCCGTCGGCAACGGCAAGCTGCTGGACAACGGCACGCTGCGCAAGCTCGACGTCAAGGTCGGCGACCGCGTGCTCTTCGGCAAGTACAGCGGCCAGACCGTCAAGCTCGACGGCAACGAGGTCCTCGTCATCCGCGAGGACGACGTGCTCGCCGTCATCGACAAGTAATCCCCGCGCAACACAGAACACGGAGCCCAACACATGCCCGCCAAACACGTCCTCTTCGGCGACGACGCCCGCGTCAAGATCGTCCGCGGCGTCAACATCCTGGCCGATGCGGTCAAGGTGACCCTCGGCCCCAAGGGCCGCAACGTCGTGCTCGAGCGCTCCTTCGGCGCCCCCACGGTGACCAAGGACGGCGTCTCCGTCGCCAAGGAGATCGAGCTCAAGGACAAGTACGAGAACATCGGCGCCCAGCTGGTGAAGGAAGTCGCCTCCAAGACCTCCGACAACGCCGGCGACGGCACCACCACCGCCACCGTGCTGGCCCAGGCCATCGTGCGCGAGGGCTTCAAGTACGTCGCCGCCGGCCTCAACCCGGCCGACCTCAAGCGCGGCATCGACAAGGCCGTCGTCGCCCTGGTGGCCGAGGTCAAGAAGATCGCCAAGCCCACCACCACCTCGAAGGAGATCGCGCAGGTGGGCGCCATCTCCGCCAACTCCGACTGGGACGTGGGCCAGATCATTGCGGACGCGATCGACAAGGTCGGCAAGGAAGGCGTCATCACCGTCGAGGACGGCAAGAGCCTGAACAACGAGCTGGACGTGGTGGAGGGCCTGCAGTTCGACCGCGGCTACCTGTCGCCCTACTTCATCAACAACGCCGACAAGCAGATCGCCGTGCAGGACAACCCCTTCGTCCTGCTCTATGACAAGAAGATCAGCAACATCCGCGACCTGCTGCCCACGCTGGAACAGGTGGCCAAGGCCGGCCGCCCGCTGCTCATCATTGCCGAGGACGTGGACGGCGAGGCCCTGGCCACGCTGGTGGTCAACAGCATCCGCGGCATCCTGAAGGTCGTCGCCGTCAAGGCCCCGGGCTTCGGCGACCGCCGCAAGGCCATCCTGGAGGACATCGCCATCCTGACCGGCGGCAAGGTCATCGCCGAGGAAGTCGGCCTGTCGCTGGAGAAGGTGACCCTGGCCGACCTGGGCCAGGCCAAGCGCGTGGAAGTGGGCAAGGAGAACACCACGCTGATCGACGGCGCCGGTGGTGCTCCGGAGATCGAGGCGCGCGTCAAGCAGATCCGCGTGCAGATCGAGGAAGCCACCTCCGACTACGACCGCGAGAAGCTGCAGGAGCGCGTGGCCAAGCTGGCCGGCGGCGTGGCCGTGATCAAGGTCGGCGCGGCCACCGAGGTCGAGCTGAAGGAGAAGAAGGCCCGCGTGGAAGACGCGCTGCACGCCACCCGTGCCGCGGTGGAAGAAGGCGTGGTCCCCGGCGGCGGCGTGGCGCTGCTGCGTGCACGCCAGCAGATCGGCGCGCTCAAGGGCGACAACGCCGACCAGGACGCCGGCATCAAGCTGGTCCTGCGCGCCATCGAGGAGCCGCTGCGCCAGATCGTCAACAACGCCGGCGACGAAGCCTCGGTGGTCGTCAGCCAGGTGCTGCAGGGCTCCGGCAACTACGGCTACAACGCGGCCAACGGCACCTACGGCGACCTGGTCGAACAGGGCGTGCTGGACCCGGCCAAGGTGACGCGCACCGCACTGCAGAACGCGGCGTCGGTGGCGAGCCTGATCCTGACGACCGAGGCCATCGTGGCCGAGGCGCCGGACGACAAGCCGGCTGCGCCGGCGGGCGTGCCCGGTGGCCCCGGTGGGTTCGGGGGCGGGGAGTTCTGAGTTGAGCTGAACAGGCCCGTGGCGCCGTCGGCCATGTTTCCTTTCAGGGTCTGGTCAGAGCCAACAAAGGAGGCCGAGCGGGACGCCGGCGCCGGATGGCGGACGCATTCAAGCCGCGGCCGTCCGGCGCAGCAGGGCGAAACGCAGCCGGTAAGGCAGCAGTCGCAGCAGCCGGACCAGCATCGTGAAGCGCCGCGGGAAGTGGATCTCGAACTTCCCGCGCTCCAGGCCCCGCACGATGGCGCGCGCCGCCTGCTGCGGTGTCTGCAGCGCCGGCATCGCAAAGCGGTTGCGCGCGGTCAGCCGTGTCTGCACGAAACCGGGGTTGATCAGGTAGACGTCCAGGCCGTGCGGTCTCAGCTCGGTGTAGAGCAGTTCGGCCAGGTTGATCAAGGCGGCCTTCGACGGCCCGTAGACGGCGGCCGTCGGCAGCCCGGTGTAGCCGGCCACGCTGGCGACGATCGCCACGCCGCCGTGTCCTGCCTGCATCAGGCCGGGCAGCAAGGTCTCCAGCCCGTAGTAGACGCTGCCCAGGTTGACCGCCAGGGTGTGCTCCACCCGGGCGGCCTGGATTTCCCAGGCACGCTCGGGCTGGTAGATGGCGGCACAGAAGACGACGAGGTCGACGGCCTCCCACGACCGGCGAAGTTCCGCGTGGGCCCGTGTCCATTCGGCGGGGCTGGAGGCGTCGAAGGCGAGCGCCAGGGCCGAGCGGGGATGCGCTTGCGCCAGGGCCCGCAGCGCGGGCGCATTGCGTGCCGACAGGGCCACGCGCGCGCCGCGGTCCAGCAGGTCCAGCGCCAGCGCGGCGCCGATGCCGCTGGAAGCGCCGATGATCCAGACGCGGCGGCCCCGCCAGTCGGCGATCGGCCGGTTGAGTGGAGGCAAGAGCGGCAGCCCGAGCATGTCAGCTCCGGGACCGGGCCTGGGTGGGCTTCATGTGGCTCAGGCCCGAAGCAGGAACTGCACGACGTCGATGCGCCGCTCGTCGAAGCCGGCCTCGCAGTAGGCGAAGTACATGCGCCAGGTGCGTATGAAGGTCTCGTCCAGGCCCAGGCCCCGCACCGCATCCAGCTTCGCCTCGAAGGCCGTGCTCCAGCGCCGCAGCGTCTCGGCGTAGTCGGGGCCGAAGGCATGGGCATCCTCCACGGCCAGCCCGCCGCGAGCCGCGGCCGCGCAGAAGCGCGGCATGCTGGGCAGCATGCCGCCCGGGAAGACGTACTGCTGGATGAAGTCGCTGCCGGCGCGATAGCGGGCGTAGTGGCGCTCGTCGATGCTGATGGTCTGCACCAGGGCCCGCCCGCCCGGCGACAGGCATCGGCGCAGGGCCGCGAAGTACTGCGGCCAGTAACGCTCGCCCACGGCCTCGAACATCTCGATCGAGACGATCGCGTCGTAGCGGGCGCCCCCGTCCGCGTGCGGATCGCCTCCCAGGTCCCGGTAGTCGCGCAGTTCCAGCCGGGCCAGGTGCGCCAGGCCCAGCCGCTGCAGGCGCTCGGTGCCGAAGGCCAGTTGCGCCTCGGACAGGGTCACGCCGTGCACGGCGATGCCGCGGCGCGCGGCATGTTCGGCGAAGCCGCCCCAGCCGCAGCCGATCTCCAGCACGCGGTCGCCCGGCTTCAGCCCGAGCCGGGCGACGATGCGCGCGTACTTGGCCTCCTGCGCCGCTTCGAGCGTCTGCGAAGGGTTGCCGTCGAACAGTGCGCTGGAATAGGTCCAGCTGCGGTCCAGCCACAGGGCGTAGAACGGATTGCCGATGTCGTAGTGCGCGTGGATGTTGCGGCGGCTGCCGGCGCGTGTGTTCGCGTGGGCGCCGTGCTGCAGCCGATACCACCAGCGCAGGAGGCTGCTGCCGAACAGCGCGTGGTCCAGCACCCGGTCGTTGCGCAGCACGACACGGAAGAGGGCGCCCAGGTCGGGCGAATCGACCCAGCCTCGCCGCCAGGCTTCGGCAAAGCCGATGTCGCCCCCGGCCAGGATGCGCGAGCAGGCGCGCCAGTCGTGCAGGTGCAGCTCCGCGGCAGGCAGGGCATGGGCATCGCCGAACACCTGCCATTGGCCGTCCGGCAGCTGCAGTCGCAGGCAGCCGCGGCGCAGCCCGGGCAGGATCCCCAGCAGTGCCCGCGCCGCCCATGGCGTGTCGGCGGCGGTACGGACGAAGGCGGCTTCGCGGTTCATCGATGGGTCTCCTGGAAGGTCGAGCCGGCCGTCAGCGTGGCGGCGGGTGGGGCGGGCTTTCGGTGGACGCGCAGGCCGCGCAGCCAGAGCAGCAGGGCCTGCCAGTGGATGCGGGCCACCACCCCCAGCGCCAGCAGCGGCTGGCGCAGCAGTTCGCTGCGCAGGCCGGCGGCGTCGAAGGGCCGTGCGGTTCCGGCCATGGCCGTGGCCAGCAGCAGGCCCTCGGCATCCAGGTAGTCGACGCCGACGAAGCGGCTGGCGTCGCCCTGCCGGAAGCGGAAGCGGTAGCTCCCCTCTCGCGTGCAGAAGGGCGAGACGTGCAGCACCTTGCGGCAGGACAGGGTGCCGGCCGACAGGGGCCGGCCATCGGGCGCAGACAGCAGGTAGAGGTGGTGTTCGCCGAAGGTGTTGTTGACCTCGGCCAGCACGGCGGCCAGCTCGCCCCCGGCATCGTGGCAATACCAGAAGCTGACCGGGTTGAAGCCGAAGCCGAGCACGCGCGGGAAGCACTGGAGGTGCACGGCGCCGTCGGCGGCCACGCCGGCATCGCGCAGCAGCTTGCGCGCCCAGGGCAGCAGGTCGCTGCCGTCGCGCGGGCCGTGGTCGCGCCGGCGCAGCGACAGCGGCCGGCTGCGGTCGACGCCGAACCAGCCGCCGGACAGCGCCTGCAGTTCGTCCAGCCGGCCCAGGTCCATGCGCAGCCAGAACACCGGATAGGCGAAGCGGTGCCGCAGCGGGCGCAGGCGCTCGTGCCGCACCCAGCCGCGCACGATCTCGGCTGCGGCCTTCATCGGGCGGCGCCTTCCACCTGCACGCCGAAGGCAGCCGCCACGCGCAGGGCCGACTTCAGGCCGTCCTCGTGGAAGCCGTAGCCGGTCCAGGCACCCGCATGCCAGGTGGCTCGGTGGCCCTGCAACTGCGGCAGGCGCGCCTGCGCGGCGACGGCGGCGTGGTCGAACAGCGGATGGGCGTAGTCCCAGCCGCCCAGCACCTGGCTGCGGGACGGCTCGATCGACGGGTTGAGCGTGAGGATCACCGGCGTGGACACCGGCAGGCTCTGCAGCGGATTGAGCCAGTAGCTGACGCACACGGGGCGACCCCCGCCCTCGTCGGTGCGGCCCAGGTAGTTCCAGGCGGAGCGCACCTTGCGCAGCCGCGGCAGCAGGCGTTCGTCGGTGTGCAGCACCGCGCGGTTGGGCTGGTAGCGGAAGGCGCCGAGCGTGGCGCGTTCCTGCTCGTCTGCGTCGGCCAGCAGCGCCAGCGTGTCGGGCGCGTGGGTGGCGAAGACGACCGCGTCGTAGCGTTCGTCGCCATGGCGGCTGGACACGGTGACGCCGTCGCTGCCGCGGCGTACCAGCCGCACGGGGCTGGACAGCCGGACATCGGACAGCCCGGCCAGGATGCGCTGGACATAGCAGCGCGAGCCGCCCTTGACGGTGCGCCACTGCGGCCGTCCGGCGATCTGCAGCAGCCCGTGGTTGATGCAGAAGCGCAGGAAGGTCGCGGCGGGGAACTCCAGGGCCTGCGCGCTGGGGCTGGACCAGATGGCCGCGGCCATGGGCAGCAGATAGTCGTCCCGGAAGGCGTCGCCGTAGCGACCGTCTTGCAGCAGCTGCCCCAGGGATGTGCCACGCACGCAGGCGGCTTCTAGGTTCGCCGCGGCGTGGCGATTGAAGCGCAGGATGTCGGACAGCATGCCGATGAAGCGCGGCGACAGCAGGCGTCGCCGCTGGGCGAACACCGTGTCCAGGCTGGTGCCGGACCATTCCAGCCGCCCGCCGTCCAGGCTCACGCCGAAGCTCATCGGGCTGGGGATGCTGGCGATGCCGAGTTCGTCGAACAGCGAGATCAGGTTCGGATAGGTGCGGTCGTTGAAGACCAGGAAGCCGGTGTCCACCGACAGCGGCCGTCCTTCCACCTCCACGTCCACCGTGTGGGCGTGGCCGCCGGCACGCCCCTCGGCCTCGAACAGCGTGACGCTGCAGCGGCCCGACAACAGCCTGGCGGCCGCCAGCCCGGAGATGCCCGAGCCGATGACGGCCACGCGCCTGGCCGCTGGGCTGGCAGGGTGAGGTTGCTGGGCTTCGATGGCGGTACGGGTTATCATCGAAACCAGTATGGCATAAACGTTTACTGGCTAGTAGCGACAATTCCTTATGGGTATCATCAAGCGCCTCAGCTTCAAGGATCAGACCTTCCAGCTCCGCGAGACGGCGATCCTCGAGGCCACGACGCGCATCCTGTCGACCAAGGGCTTCGACCTGATGACGATGGACGACGTGGCCGCGGAGGTGGGCATCTCCAAGCCGGTGCTCTACAAGCACTTCAAGTCGAAGGAGGAATTGGCGGGCGCAGCCATGATCGGGCTGCTCGAAGGCGCGCTGGGCGTGCTGGACGAGCGCGCAGCCGAACGCCCGCTGGACCAGATCACCGGGCTGCTGGGCTGGGCGATCCGCCTGCGGCTGTCCGGCGGCATGCCGCTGCTGCCGTCCACCAGCTCGCACGTGCGGTCGATGCTGATGCGCAACCTGGGCTACGTGGCCGTGGCGATCAAGTTCCACAACCGCATGAAGAAGATCGTGCGCGAGGCCAAGCGCCAGGGCGCGCTGGCCAAGGACCTGCCGGAGGACGCCATCCTCTTCAGCATCTATGCCCGCACCTGCGACCCCGCGGTGGACTACCTGCGCCTGTACACCAAGCTGGACGACGAGCAGATCGTGCGGCACATGCTGCAGGTCTGCATGACGGGCCTGACGCAGCCGGCATGAGGGAGCGCAGCCCGTGAAAGACCCGTCTTCCTTCGCCTGGTCCTGGCAGCAGGGCACCGCGGCCTACGTGGCGGCGCTGCTCGTGGTGGGCTTGCTCGACGCGCTGTGGCTGGGCTGGCTGATGCGGGACTTCTATCGCCGGGAGTTCGGCGACCTGATGGCGCCGTCGGTGCGCATGCTGCCGGCGCTGCTGTTCTACCTGGGTTATCCGCTGGGCATCCTCGCGCTGTCCCTTCATCCCCAGCCCTCGACGATGGCAGAGGCCGCCTGGCGCGGCGCGGCGCTGGGCCTGGTCGCCTATGGCGTCTATGACCTGACCAACCTGGCGACCTTGCGGGGCTGGAGCCTCAGGCTGGCGATGGTGGACGTGCTGTGGGGTGTCGCGGTTTCATGCGCGGCCGCCACGGCTGCCTGGCTGGCCCTGGTGCGCCTGGCGCGCTGACCTGCCTGCGGCCGGCCTCCGGCCGCCCGCGGGAGCCTGTGCCTCGCGTGTTTCCTTATGACGATCGTGCGAGCCCTTCGGGCGATGGCAGTCGCGGGTTTCTGTGAAACTCCGCTGCCTGTCGCCAGCGTCCCCGCGCTTCCCACCATGCAGATGATCCGCCGCATCCTCGTTCGCCATTGGCGCCCCGTGCTGGCCTGTGCCGCGCTCGCCGTCGCCGGCAGCGCCCACGCCGGCGCCACGCTCGACGCCATCCGCAAACGCGGCGAGCTGCTGTGCGGCGTCAGCACGGGCGTGGCGGGCCTCTCGGCGCCCGACAGCACAGGCAGGTGGACGGGCCTGGACGCCGACGTCTGCCGCGCCCTGGCCGCGGCCGTGCTCAAGGATGCGCAGAAGGTGCGCTTCGTGCCGCTGAACACGCAGCAGCGCTTCGCGGCGCTGCAGTCCGCGCAAGTGGACATCCTCTCGCGCGGCACCACCTGGACGCTGACGCGCGACGCCTCGCTGGGCTTCCACTTCGCCGCCATCACCTACTACGACGGCCAGGGCTTCCTGGTGCCGAAGAAGCTCAAGCTCAAGAGCGCGAAGGAGCTCGACGGCGCGGCCGTCTGCCTGCAGACCGGCACCACGACGGAGAAGACGCTGGCCGACTTCGCGCGCGCGAACAGGATCAAGGTCAAGCCCGTCGTCTTCGAGGGCTTCGAGGCCGCCTACAAGGCCTTCTTCAGCGGACGCTGCCAGGCCTACACCACCGACGTCACCGGCCTGGCCAGCCTGCGCTCCAAGGAGTCGAAGACGCCCGACGACTACGTCATCCTGCCCGAGCTGATCTCCAAGGAGCCGCTGGGCCCGCTGGTGCGTCGCGGCGACGACGACTGGTTCGCCATCGTGAAGTGGACGGTCTTCGCGCTGGTCGAGGCCGAGGAGCTGGGCGTCAAGCAGGGCAACGCGGCCCAGCTCAAGGGCAGCTCGCAGGATCCGTCGGTGCAGCGCTTCCTCGGCGTCTCCGAGGACACCGGCAAGCTGCTGGGCCTGGACCGCGAATGGGCCCTGCGCGCGGTCAGCGCCGCCGGCAACTACGGCGAGATCTTCGAGCGCAACCTGGGCAGCGGCTCGAAGCTGTTGCTGCCGCGCGGCGCGAACCGCCTGTGGAGCCAGGGCGGCCTGGTCTACGCGCCGCCCCTGAGGTGAACGCAGGCACCGGCATCCCCCGGCAAGGCCGCCCCTGGTTGGGCTGGCTGGGCCAGGGCCTGCTGGTCGCCGCGCTGGCGCTGGCCGCGTGGTGGCTGGTCCAGCACGCGCTGGGCGAGCTGCGTGCGCGTGGCGCGCAGGCCGGCTTCGACATCTTCGACGACCCCGCCGGCTTCCAGATCGGCGAGGGCTGGCTGGCCGGTGAGTCCACCCACGCGCTGTGGCGCGCCTTCCTGGCGGGCGTGCTCAACACCCTGCGCGTCGCGCTGCCGGCCATCCTGCTGACGACCCTCGTGGGCACGCTGATCGGCGTCGGCCGCCTGTCGCGCAATCCGCTGGCACGCGGGCTGTCCACGGCCTACGTGGAGACCATCCGCAACGTGCCCATGCTGGTCCAGCTGCTGATGGCGTACTTCGCGCTGACCCACCTGCTGCCCGATGCGATGGAGCCACTGCGGCTGGCGCCGGGCTGGTACCTCAGCAAGGGCGGGCTGGCCTTTCCCTGGCCGGTGTTCGAGGCCGGACACGCGTGGCCGCAGCTGAGCCTGCCGGAGGTCGGCCGCTTCAACGTCACCGGCGGCGCCGCGATCACGCCGGAGTACCTGGCCGTGCTGCTGGCGCTGAGCCTCTACACCGCCAGCTTCGTCGCCGAGATCGTGCGCGCGGGCATCGAGTCCGTACCCGCCGGGCAGGTGGCGGCCTCGCGTGCGCTGGGCTTGAGCGGGGCGCAGCAGCTGCGCTTCGTCGTACTGCCGCAGGCGCTGCGCGCCATCGTGCCCTCGATGGGCAACCAGTACCTCAACCTGGCGAAGAACTCCTCGCTGGGCGTCGCGGTCGGCTATCCGGAGCTGGTGTCGGTGACCCACACGGCGCTGAACCAGACAGGCCGCGCCTTCGAATGCATCGCGGTGATGATGGCGGTGTACCTGCTGCTGTCGCTGCTGATCGCGGCGGCCGTCGGCGGCTGGAACATGCGCGTCTCGCGCTGGGCCCGGTGATGAGCGCCCCTCGGTCAACGGGTACGTGGCCCGATCCCCCGGGGGGATACGGGCCGGCTTGGGGCGGCCCGGCGCTCGGCCCGTCGCCGCCTCCGCCCCCGAGGCCTGCCGCCAGACTGGTCACGGCCTTCGCCAACCCTGCGCAGGCGGCGCTGACCTTCCTGCTGGCCGCCTTGCTGGCCTGGGCCGGCTGGAGCGTCTGGGGCTGGGCCGTGACGCATGCCGTGTGGCACGCGGACGCCGCGGCTTGCGACGCGCCGGGTGGGCAGGGCGCCTGCTGGGGCGTGGTGCCGGAAAAGCTGCGCGCCATGCTCTTCGGCCGCTATCCGCCCGCGCAGCAATGGCGGGCCGGCGCGGCCACCGCCGTGCTGCTGGCGCTGGTGGGCCTGAGTGCCTGGCCGCGCTGCTGGCGCGCGGCCCTGCTGGTGCCGCTGTGGCTCCTCGGCCTGCTGCTGGCCCTGGCGCTGCTGGGCGGCGGTGTCGCCGGCCTGCCGGCGGTGCCCACGCGCGACTGGGGTGGCCTGCCGCTGACCTTGCTGCTGACCATCGCCGGCCTGATCGCCGCCTTCCCGCTGGCCGTGCTGCTGGCGCTGGCGCGCCGTTCGCCCTGGCCGGCTGCGCGCACGCTCAGCCGGCTCTATGTGGAGCTGGTGCGCGGGGTGCCGCTGATCTCGGTGCTCTTCATGGCCTCCTTCCTGCTGCCGCTGCTGCTGCCGGCCAGCTGGCAGGCCGACGTGCTGCTGCGCGTGTTCGTCGCGCTGGCGCTGTTCGTCGCGGCCTACCTGTCGGAGGTGATACGCGGCGGCCTGCAGGCCGTGCCGCAGGGGCAGCTGGCGGCGGCGCGCGCGCTGGGGCTGTCACGCTGGCAGCAGCAGCGCCTGGTCGTGCTGCCGCAGGCGCTGCGCGCGGTGCTGCCGTCCATCGTCAACGTGGCCATCGGCGTGCTGAAGGACACCTCGCTGGTGACGGTGGTCAGCCTCTACGACCTCACCGGCGCGCTGCAGCTGGCCCTGGGCGGCGACCCGGTGTGGCGGCCGTACTACCTGGAGGGCTACCTCTTCGTCGCGCTGCTGTACTGGGCGATGTGCTTCGGCCTGTCGCGCTACGGGCGCTGGATGGAGCGACACTGGCGCTGATCACGAGGACGAGCACATGCAGCTGTACGTGGCCAGACACGGCGAGACCGAACTCAACGCGCAGCAGCGCTACCAGGGCAGCAGCGACTATCCGCTGAACGAGCAGGGCCTGGCCCAGGCCCGCGAGCTGGCCGCGCGCCTGCCCGCGGGCATCACGCGCGTGGTGGCTTCGCCGCTGCTGCGCGCCCAGCAGACGGCGCAGGCGGTGTCCGACCGGACGGGCGTGCCCGTCGTGACCATCGCCGGTTTCCGCGAGCGCTGCTACGGCGCCTTCGAGGGCCTCAATCGCGAGCAGACCATCGAGCGCTACCCGGACCTGATCGCGCGCCGCATCGCCCAGCAATGGGACGACGCCCCGCCCGGCGGGGAGACCATGCGGCAGGCAGTCGGCCGCGTCGAGCAGGCCTTGCTGGACCTGCACGCGCAGCAGCAAGGCCAGGTGGTGCTGCTGGTGGCCCACGGCTTCGTCGCCCGCGCCGTGCGCTGGCTGCTGCTGCGCGCCGCCGAGGACGCCTTTTATGCCGAGCCCATGATCGACAACTGCGAGTTCCAGCATTACCCGCTGGTTCGGCCCTGGCGATGAGCGCGCCGCGCTTCGATGCGGTCGTCTTCGACATGGATGGCCTGCTGATCGACTCCGAGCGGCCCATACGCGATGCCTGGATCGAGGTCACCGCGCAGGCCGGGCGCCCGTTGACGGCCGAGGACTACCTCGGCGTGATCGGCACCGGCATCGAACGCGCGCGTCCCCACCTGCAGGCCCTGCTCGGCGAAGGCCTGCTCTACGACGACGTGCGCGAGCGCGTGCGGCTGAGGCTGCTGGAGCGCTACGGCCAGACCGGCTATGCACCCAAGCCCGGTGCGCGCGAGCTGCTGGGCTGGTTGCAGGAGCGTGGCGTGCCTTGCGGCGTGGCCTCATCCACCTACCTGCCCGAGATCGAGCGGCGCCTCGGCCTCGTCGGCTTTCTGCCGTCCCTGCAGGCCGTGGCCGGCGGCGACGAGGTCGAGCATCCCAAGCCCCAGCCCGACGTCTACCTGCTGGCCGCGCGCCGCCTGGGCGTGGACCCGGCGCGCTGCCTGGCCTTCGAGGACACGGAGACCGGCTCGCGTGCGGCGATGGCCGCGGGCATGCAGGTGGTCGTCGTGCCCGACCTCAAGCCGCCGGGGGCGGCGCTGGCTCCGCTGATGATGCTGGGGTCGCTCGCCGACGTGCTGGTGCATCTGCCGGGATGGTTCGCCCGCTAGTGTGGTGCGCCACACCAGGCCTGTGCATCGGCCTGCGCGGGCTTCATGCCGTCACCAGGCGCCGATCGGCGCGAGCCACTTCGAGCACCGCCCGCAGGTCGATCCGCAACGCGGCCAGCGGCGACCGCCCGCCCAGCGCGGCGTCGGGCTGCAGGAACCAGGTGGCGAGGGTCCATCCGTCGAATGCCGGCATCAGCTCGGCCAGCACCGCGCGCGAGCCCGGGTTGACCAGCAGGTCGCGGCCCAGGAACTGGAACATCGGTACCCAGTTCGTGTCGCGCCAGGGGAAGCTGACGATGCTGCCCCAGACGATCAACCGCTCCACGCTGAAGCTTTCGTGGCTGCGTCGACCCGCCAGGCGCGACGAGAACTGGCTGACGTCCCCGATGCCGCCGCTGTTGCGGTAGGCGCGGCAGATCGACAGGAAACCCAGGTCGCTCGGGCCCACGCGCATGGCGTGCGCCAGCGCCGGTTTCAGCCGCGGCGCCGGCAGGCGTGGCGGGGCGAAGGGCAGGATGTCGGCGGCAGAGGCTGCGAGTTGCGGAATCGTGGGAACGGCGCGCATGGGTGAACCTCCGGGGCAGGAGAAGGAGCGGCCCCCGGGGGGGCCGGACGGAGGTGCACGGTGATCGGGGCCGGCAGACGTGTCTGTTCGCTTGCGCACACAAGCCTGTGACGAGCGCCGGGCGGCGAAGGGGGCGCCTGCGTCCGGCGACTGCCCGGATCAGGCCTGGCCGGGGAGCATGGCGACCAGGAAACCCTGGCCGGCGGGCTCGGCACACGCCGATGCATGAATCCGGCTGGAGCCCGCCCCCCGCCCGGCCAGCTCCAGCGGGCAACTGCCCTGAGCCTGCCCCTGGCCCACCCGCGCCAGCAGGGCGTGCAGCGCATCGGCACTCGCCGGCGTGAGAAAGCCGGCCAGGGCGCAGCCGAGGAGGGCCTCCCGCTCCAGGCCGAGCAACTGCGCGCCCAGCAGGTTCAGGTCGTGCAAGGTGGTGTCCGCTGCGATGGCGAAGCAGCCCACCGGCGCATGGTCGTAGAGCTCGGTGCGGCGCCGCAGGTCCGCCTCCAGCTCGATGCGCGAGCTGCGCAGTTCCTCGGCCTGCATGTCCAGCTCGACCTGGTGCACCTGCAACTCGTGCAGCAGCGTGAGTGCGTCCTCGACGGTGGATGGGGAGGAGACCAGCTGGTGAAGCACGCCCAGCGCTGCCGCGGCGTCGGAGGGCAGGCGCCGCGAGCTGCCCCTGACGTTCAGGCGCGCCAGCGCGCGCAGGCGCAGCTCCTGCGAATCGGTCAAGTCGTCGTGTGGGCTGGACATGGGGGCCTCCGTCGCGGCAGGCAGGCCGCCATCCGACTCTACGCTTCGCGCAGGCGGTTCTCCAACTGCTTCGCCGCAGTGATGTCGACGAAGGTGATGACCACGCCCTCGATGACGTTGGCCAGGGTGCGGTACGGCATGATGCGCACCAGGAACCAGCGTCCGTCGACGGTGGCGATCTCCTTCTCGCTGGGCGCCAGGGTGCGCAGGGTCTCGTAAGAGTCTGCGTGCAGTTCCGGGTAGATGAGCGTGCTGGCCAGCTCGCTCAGCGGGCGGCCGATGTCGCCGTCGCGCAGGTGGATGATCCGCGTGATCTTCTCGGTGAAGCGCCGCACGTTGAGCGCGCCGTCCAGGAAGAGCGTCGCGATGTCCGTGCTGTTGAGCAGGTTCTGCATGTCGCTCTGGGCCAGCGCGAGGTCGTCCAGCTTCGTCTGCAGCTCGGCGTTGATCGTCTGCAGCTCCTCGTTCATCGACTGGGCTTCCTCCTTGGAGGTGGTCAGCTCCTCGTTGGCCGACTGCAGCTCCTCGTTGGTCGACTGCAGCTCCTCGTTCGCAGCCTGGAGTTCTTCCTCGGATGCGCGCATCTCCTCGCGCAGCGCCCGCATTTCCTCCTGCAGGGCCAGCAGCTCGCCCTGGGCCGCGGAGTCGGCTCGCCCGGCAGCGGGACGCCGCCTGGCCGCCGCGCCGGACGCGGGGGGCGCGTCGCGGAAGACGATCATGACCATGCCTTCCAGCGCCTTGGGTTCCGCGACCGCCTGGACCGTCACGTCGACGACCGCCTCGGTCTCGCCCTCCAGCCTGAGGCCGGGAAGTTCCACGGTCTTTCCGTCCTGCGCCGTGCGCCGCAGCGCCGCCGCCAGCTGGGTCCGGATGCCGGGGCGGGCCATCACGTGGATGTTCCAGTTCGCCTTGCCCGCGGCGGGTTCGAGGTACTTGCCCGTGCGGCCGCTGACGTAGACGATGTCCCCGCTTGCGTTGACCAGCACGGCGGGCGGGGAGAAGCGCTGCAACAGCAGCTGGTCCGCAAGGGGCTGCAGGTTGACGGGGCGATTGACGGACTGCGACACGGTCTGCTCCTGCGCGGGGGGGCGCATTGACGAGCGGCGGTTGACGGGGAAGTCGACGGGGCCGGCTCCCGCGGCATTGTCGCTGCGCCGGTACAGCCTGGACTTGGGGCACAAGGGCAGGAACATCGTCTGCGAGCGCCCGACGGTCTCGGATCCGCCCAGCAGGAGCAGGCCCCCGGGCCGCAGGCTGTAGTGGAACAGCGAGATCAGCCGCCGCTGCAAGGCGGTGCTGAAATAGATCATCAGGTTGCGGCACGAGAGGATGTCCAGCCTGGTGAACGGCGGATCGAGGATCACGTCGTGCTGCGCGAACAGCACCATCTCGCGGATCTCCTTGGCGACCTGGAATCCGTCGCTGCGCGCATTGAAGAACCGTGCCAGGCGCTCGGTGCCCACTTCGGCGGCGATGGAAGCGGGGTAGCAGCCCCTGCGTGCGACGGTGATCGCTTCGGCGCTCAGGTCGGTGGCAAAGATCTGCAGCGTGCAGTGGCCGCCTTCTGGCAGCTCCGCAATCGCCTCCTTGAAGACCATGGCCAGCGAGTACGCCTCCTCGCCGGTGGAGCAGCCCGCTATCCAGCTGCGCAGGCAGGTGGGGCCGGCGGGCCGGGCCTTCAGGACCGACACCAGCGTGCTCCTCAGCTCCGCCCAGACGCCAGGGTCGCGGAAGAAGCTCGTCACGCCGATCAGCATTTCCTTGAAGAGGAAATCGAGCTCCTCCGGGTTGTGCTGCAGGAAGGCTGCGTAGGCCGCCATCGTGCCCAGGCCGTGCACGGCGACTCGCCGCTCGATGCGCCGGGTCAGGGTGCTGGGCTTGTGGAGCGTGAGGTCGTGCCGGCAGTGCTCCCACAAGAGGGCCAGGATGGCGTTCAGCGGCGGCGCGTCCGTCGCGCCGCCGGCTGCCGGCAGGGCCGGGGGAGGGCTTGCGGACGCCACGCGCAGGATGTGCGCGGGCATCTCGCCTGCGAGGGCCACGATGTCCGCGGCCCGGGCGTCGATGGCGCTGCGGGGCATGGAGTCGAACTGCGCCGATGCCGGATCCTGCACGAGCGTCAGGCCGCCTTGCGCCTTGATGGCCTGCAAGCCGAGGGTGCCGTCCCTGCCCATGCCGGACAGCACCACGCCGATGGCGGCTTCACCCTGGTCCCGCGCAAGGGAGCCGAACAGCACGTCGACGGGCAACCGCATGCCCCGCGGAGGCCTGGGCCGGGCCAGACGCAGCACGCCCTCGACGACGGTCAGCTCGGCGTTGGGCGGGATGACGTAGACGACGTCGGGCTCGATGCGGACGAACTCGGCAGCCTCGCGCACGGGCATCGGCGTGCTCCGCTGCAGCAGCTCCGCGAGCATCGTCTTGTGAGTGGGGTCCAGATGCTGGACGACGACGTACGCCAGCCCGCTGTCCGGCGGCACCTTGGCGAGGAACTGCTCCAGCGCTTCCAGGCCGCCCGCGGACGCGCCCAGGCCGACGACGCGGATGCTGGTCGCGGGGTCGCGCGGGGAAGCGTCAGGGGCGTGGGAGGGCATGCACGGGCAATTCGCCTCGAGGAGGCGCGGCGATGGTACGTCACGCAAAAAAAAGCCGGGCCCATCGGCCCGGCTGAAGATTCCCCACTCTCTCTAGGAGTTCCTAGAGTTCCGTCCCTGAAGTCGTCGCTGCCCTTGTCCCGTCAACGCAGGCAGCGTTTGTTGTGCTCTCTGTAGAGCAGCAAGCGTTCCAGCGTGGGATGGGCTGTTTGGCTGAGCGCGCAGCACCGCGATGCAAGGCTCTGTTGCCGGGGTGCGCAGGTGTGCCCATGTGCTTGTTGATATTCGTGCAGCTTTGGTGACGCCTCCAGCGCTCGGGTGGCATGCAGCATCGGGTCGAGGAACTGCGCATGGACTTCGAGCGCCCTGCCTTTCGCGCGCCGCGTCATCCGCCTGAGCTGCGCGGGCCGCAGCAAGGGTGCTGCGGCCCGCGCGGGGTGCTGCTGCGCCTGCAGCGCGGCGCCGCTCCCATCGCTGGAACGGCAACTGCATTTCGTCTGCCTTCCTTGAAAAACGAGATCGCCTTGAATTTCTCCACCCTGTTCGGCGAAGGCGCCGACCGCTACGCCGCTGCCCGCCCGCTCTATCCCAAGGCCCTGTTCGACTACATCGCCACGCAGAGCCCGCGGCGCCTGGCCGCCTGGGACTGCGGCACCGGCAACGGACAGGCCGCGATCGGGCTGGCCGGCTACTTCGAGCGGGTCGAGGCCACGGACATCAGCGCCGAGCAGATCGCCCGCGCCTTCGCCCATCCGCGCGTGCGCTACGGCGTGCAGCCGGCCGAGACCACCGACTTCGCCGATGCGCAGTTCGACGTCGTCAACGTCGGCCAGGCCCTGCACTGGTTCGAGCTGGACGCCTTCTGGGCCGAAGTGCGGCGCGTGCTCAAGCCCGGCGGGCTCTTCGTCGCATCCGGCTATCGCTGGTCGCAGGTGGAGCCCGGCATCGACGCGGTGATCCAGCGCGAGCTGCTCGACCTCATCCTGCCGTACTGGCCGCAGAACAACCGCCTGGTGTGGAACGGCTACCGCGACGTGACCTTCCCCTTCGAGCGCGTCTCCGCCCCTGCGCTGGAGATGGTCAACTTCTGGAACCTGGACCAGCTCTTCGACTACTTTCTCACCTGGTCCGGCACCCGCCTGGCGATTGCCGAGCTGGGGCCGGAATTCGTCGAGCGCGCCAGGCAGGCGGTAGCCGGACCCTGGGGCGGCGCCGCGGTCAAGCGCGCCGTCGTGACGCCACTGGCGGTGCTGGCGGGCAGAAGGAACTGAGCGGAGCTGAAACCATGGCCACCATCCTCATCAGCGGTGCCAACCGCGGCATCGGGCTGGAGCTGGCGCGGCTGTACCTGTCGCGCGGCTTCGAGGTCGTCGCGGGCGTCCGCGACCCCGCATCGGCCCCGGCCGGCGCGCTTGCGGGCGCGACCGTGCTGGCGCTGGACGTGGCGAGCGACGAGTCCGTCGCCGCGCTGGCCGCGGCGTTGAAGGGGCGGCCGATCGACATCCTCGTCAACAACGCCGGTGTCATCGGCCCCCCGCGCCAGTCCTCGACCGACATGGACTTCGCCGGCTTCCTCGACACGCTGAACGTCAACACCGTGGCCCCGCTGCGCCTGACGCAGGCCTTGCTGCCCAACCTGCGCCTGTCGAAGCTGCGCCCACGCGTGGCGGTGCTGACCAGCCGCATGGGTTCGCTGAGCTCCGCCCAGTCCGACAGCCTGGCCTACCGCGCCTCCAAGGCCGCGGCCAACAAGGTCGTGCAGGGGCTGGCGACCGACCTCGTGTCCGACGGCATCGCGGTGGCGGCCATCCATCCCGGCTGGGTGCGCACGGACATGGGCGGCAGCGCGGCGGACATCGACGCCGCCACCAGCGTGCGCGGCATCGCCGCCGTGCTCGACGGGCTTGCGCTGGCCACCACGGGACGCTTCGTCGACCACGGCGGAAACGAACTGCCGTGGTGACCGCGCTGGGCGCCGGGCGCGGTCCTCAGGCGGCCCGCACCTGCACCAGCTGCGGCGGCGTGCCGGTGCGATGGCGCAGCCAGGGCAGGGCTCGTTCCACCGCGAGGTCGATGCGCGCCTGCAGGCCGGCATCGGCCACCTGGTAGTCGCGGAACTCGGCGTCGGTGGCGAAGACGCCGATGGGCAGGGTCAGCGACTGGAAGAAGCTGAACAGCGGACGCAGGGCCTGCTCCAGCACCAGCGCATGGCGCGAGCTGCCGCCGGTAGCCGTCAGCAGCACCGGCACGTCGATCAGGCCGTTCTGGTCCACCAGGTCGAAGAAATGCTTGAACAGGCCGGGATAGGAGGCACGGAAGGTCGGCGTGCCGACGATCAGCAGATCGGCCGATTCGACGGCGTCGAGCTGGGCCTGCACCGAGGCCGGCAGGGCGTCGCGGCGCAGTGTGCCGCCGATGAGCTGCGAGGTCTCGGCCAGTTCGATCAGCTCGACCTCGACGGCCTGCTTGCGCGCGATGCCATCCACCACGGCCTGCACCAGGGCGTAGGTGCGCGAGGGACGCTGCAGGCCACCGGAGACGGCGACGACTTTGAAGGGCTGGCTCATGGATGTCCTTGTGGGGGTTCGGAGCGAGCCATCGATTAAGCCCTCGCGCCCGCGCCAAGGCCAATGCTCAACGCGCATGAGGTCAAGCGAAGCCCGCATGAATAGCCGGCTAGAACGGGTTACATAGTTGCAAGACACAGCGAAAGCCGATTGAATGCCGGGATGATTTCCGCATCGCGCAAGCTTGCACTGGCCGTTCCCGTTTCCGAAGATTGGTTGTCGCGCCTGCGCGAAGCGCACCCCGGCTGGCAGATCCAGCCCTACGCCAAGGGCGCTCCGCTGCAGCAGCTGGCGGATGCCGAGGTGATCCTCGCCGGCTTCGCCGCTCCGCCCACCGATGCCCTGATGGATGCCGCGCCCAAGCTGCGCTGGATCCACAGCTACGGTGCCGGTGTCGACCGCGTGCTGACGCCGCGGCTGGCCTTCAGTGATGTGCAACTCACCAACAACAGCGGCGTGCACGGTCCCAACGTCGCCGAGCACGTGATGGCGCTGATGCTGAGCTTCGCGCGCGGGCTGCCGCAACTCATGCGTGCGCAGCAGGCGCGGCTGTGGCTGCAGGAAGGCGAGATCCGCGACCGCTTCGAGCTGGGCGGCCAGACCCTGGTGATCGTCGGCCTGGGCGCCATCGGCCGTGCGCTGGCGGTGCGGGCCCATGCCTTCGGTCTGAGGGTGATCGGCGTGCAGAGCACGCCCAAGCCCGCGCCTGCCGGTGTGGAGGAAATCGTGGGGGAGGCCCGGCTGGACGAGGTGCTGGCGCGCGCCGACCACGTGGCCGTGATCCTGCCGCTGACGCCCGACACCCATGGCCTGTTCAACCATCCGCGCCTGTTCGGCATCAAGCGCGGCGCCTATTTCTACAACGTGGGCCGCGGCCAGCTCGTCGACCAGAACGCGCTGGTGGAGGCCCTGCACTGCGGCCACCTGGCCGGTGCCGGCATCGACGTCACCGATCCGGAGCCGCTGCCCTCGGAGTCGCCGCTGTGGACCCAGCGCAACGTGATCCTCACTGCGCACAGCGCGGGCAACACGCCGCACTACATGGAGCGGACCTTCGAGATCTTCAGCGACAACCTGCGGCTGTACGAAGCCGGGCTGCCGCTGAACAACCTCGTGGACAAGGCATTGGGCTATTGACCTTCAAGGGGCCTGGGCGCCGGCGCGTCATCCATGCGCCGGCTTGATGGCCGTGGCGAAGATGCGGGCGAGTTCACCCTTGCCGTCTGCCGTGCGACATCGTTCTCCATTGGCGTCCCGCTCGGGGCGCAGCTCCAGCAGCACGGGCTTCAGGCCGGTTTTGATCAACAGGGCCTCGACGTCCTGCACGCTCAGGCGCCGCTCGCCGCCGTGCTCGGCGGCGATGCCCAGCCGGCCCAAGGGGCGCAGCAGGCGGAAGATGTCCTTCAGCAGCCGGGCCGGATCGGCCAGCCCGTGCCAGCCTGCGTTCAGGTAGGCGACGTCGAAGGAGGTGGCCGGCAGGCCGCGCAGGTTGGATTCGGCTGCGGCGTCGAGCACGCGCTCGCCGGCGCTGACGTTCAGCGCGGCCAGCAGGGCGCGCGTGGCCTTCGTGCTCGGGGCCGTGGGATCGAGGGTCGACACGCTCATCGTGAACTCTCCGTTCGAGGCGACATGGGCCTGAAGGTGCAGGCTTCATGCCATGCCGCGCCTACAAGGACAGGCGGTTCGGGACGGGTGGGGGCGTGCTACGCGTGCAGCAGGGTTGCTGCGCGCGCTGCTGCCCTTCGAGCAGAAGCGGGCCGCTGCCGCGGGCATGCGTCCTGCACCCTGGCTCCGGTTTTCCTGCCGCGCCCGATGTCCCGCCCCCTCCCGCGATCAAGCCTGCCCACCTGGCTGGACCAGCAACGTTTCCTGCTGAGCTTCGTGCTGCTGAACGCGGCGGCGGGGCTGACCGTCGGCGTGGCCAAGGTGGCGACCTCGCTCTATGCGGTGGACCTGCAGGCAACGGCCGCGCAGCTGAGCCTGATCGCCGGTGCGCAGAGCTTCGGCGTGCTGCTGATGAGCCTGCCGGTGGGCATCCTGGTGGATCGCCACGGGCCGCTGCGGCTCTTCGGCTTCGGCAGCGTCTGCGCGGGTGTGCTCTACCTCTTCCTGCCGCTGGTGCACTCGGCCGTCTTCCTGGCGGTGGTCATCGCCGTCGCCAGCCTCTTCCTGCCGATGCGCTTCGTTTCCATCAGCGCGGTGCTGATGCAGGAACTGGAGCGCGTGGGGCCGGCGCGCGCGGGCTGGTTCCGCGGCTCCAGCCTGGTCGGCTTCCTGCTGCTGGGGCCCATGCTGGCAGTGGCGCTGCTGAAGCTGGTGGGCTTCGCCGGCACCTACTGGTTCGTCGCCGCGGGCTTCTTCGCCACCGCGTGGGCGGCGCGCTACGTCATGCGCGGCGAGCACGCGCAGCCCGCGCCACAACACACGACAGGCGAGCAGGGTGGATGGCGCCAGCTGCGCGCGCAACTGTCCCTGCTGCGGCACGATGCCGACCTGCGCTCCACCGGCATCGTCGAGTTCACCGGCCAGGCGGTGAACCAGTACTACAGCTTCTTCATCATCGTGACCGCCATCCACCAGTACCGCTTCAGCCCTGCCGACGCGGCGATGCTGGTGTCGGCCCAGGGCGGCAGCTACGTGTTCTCGCTGTTCGCGCTCGGCGGGCTGATGTACCGGCTGGGACAGGTGCGCTTCTTCCGCGTGAGCCAGGTGCTGGCTGCTGCCGCCTTGCTGCTGCTGGCCTGGACGCACTGGGCCGCGGGCCTGTGGGCCGGCGCGCTTCTGCTGGGCCTGGGGCTGGGCATGCAGCAGACGGTCAACATCACGCGCTTCGCCCTGGTCGGCGCACGGGCGGGCCGCGGCCGCGTGGCCGGCATCAACGCCTTCGTCGGGCCGGCCGGTGGCCTGGTGGGGGGCATGCTGGGCGGCTGGGCCGGGCACTACCTGGGCCTGCAGGCGGTGTTCGCGCTGTTCGTGCCCGTCTTCCTGTGGTGGTCCGTGATGGCCGGGCGTCGCGCGCAGCCGCAGGCGCCCGCCGCCGAGTCCTTCCCCGCCGTCCCGATCCGCACGACCCCACCATGAGCGCACCGCAGTCCCACGCCGCCGGCACACCCGAATCCAAGTGGGCGGTGCTGCGGCAACGCAATTTCGCCTGCTTCCTCGCCGCCAAGCTGCTGGCCGCGATGGCCATCCAGATGCAGAGCGTGGCCATCGGCTGGCAGGTCTATGCGTCCACCGGCAGCGTGCTGGACCTGGGCTGGATCGGGCTGGCGCAGTTCGCGCCTTTCTTCGCGCTGATCCTCGTCGCCGGCCATGCGGCCGACGTCGTCGACCGGCGCCGCATCATCATCGCCGGCTACGTCGTGGACGCGCTGTGCGCCGTGCTGCTGCTGGGCTACACCTTCTCCGGCCTGAAGGTGGTGTGGCCGGTGTTCGCGGTGCTGGTGCTGTTCGGCGCCGCGCGCGCCTTCATGATGACGGCCAGCCAGGCCATCCTCATCAACCTCGTGCCGCAGGCCGACTTCCGCCACGCGGTGGCGCTCAGCTCCTCGTCCTTCCACCTGGCCGTGATCCTGGGGCCGATGCTGGGCGGCCTGCTCTACTTGGTGAGCCCGGCCGCGGTCTACGCGGTGGTGGGCATCGCCCTGCTCGCGGCCGCGGTGCTGATGCTGATGACGCGCAGCGCGCAGCAGATCGGGGCGGGCGGCTCGGCCTCGCTGCAGTCGGTGTTCGAGGGGCTGCGCTTCGTGTGGTCGAAGCCGGTGGTGCTGGGCGCGATCTCGCTGGACCTCTTCGCCGTGCTCTTCGGCGGCGCCACCGCGATGCTGCCGGCCGTGGCCCGCGACGTGCTGCATGCCGACGCCAGCGCGCTGGGCCTGCTGCGCAGCGCCACCGCCATCGGCGCCGCGCTGACGGCCGTGGCCCTGGCCTTCCATCCGCTGGGCCGCCGCGTGGGCAGCTGGATGTTCGGCGGCGTGGCGGTCTTCGGCCTGGGCACCATCGTCTTCGGGCTGTCGCACACGCTGTGGATCTCGGTGGCGGCGCTGGCGGCGATGGGCGCGGGCGACATGGTCAGCGTCTACATCCGGCACATCCTGGTCCAGCTGGAGACGCCGGACGCCATACGCGGCCGCGTCAGCGCGGTCAACGCCGTCTTCATCGGCGCGTCCAACGAGCTGGGCGAGTTCGAGTCCGGCGTCACCGCGCGCTGGTTCGGCCTCGTGCCCTCGCTGGTCATCGGCGGGCTGGCCACGCTCGGTGTCACCGTCGCCTGGATGGGCCTGTTCCCGGTGCTGCGCCGCATGGACCGCTTCCCGCACGAGCAGGCCTCCACGCCCGCGGTGCCCGAGGAATCGCCGGGCCTCGAGCCCGGTGGCGACGAGGTGACCGCGGCCCGCGTGGCCGTCAAGCCGGCGACCTGACCAGCATTCCAACCGGAGCCCATCATGAGCAGCCAACCCACCTTCGCCCCGGCAGCCCAGCCGGTGCCGGACCATGTGATCACCACCGGCACGCAGGGCCTGGTCGCCGGCGAGATCCGCCTGCCCGCGCGCGACGTGGACCTGCCGGCCTACCGCGCCGCCCCCGCCGGCCCCGGCCCGCACCCGGTGGTGCTGGTGGTGCAGGAGATCTTCGGCGTGCACGAGCACATCCGCGACGTCACGCGCCGGCTGGCCAGGCTGGGCTACCTGGCCATCGCGCCCGAGCTGTATTTCCGGCAGGGCGACCCGTCGCAGGCCGCCTCCGTCGACGAGCTGCGCGAGCGCATCGTCTCCAAGGTGCCCGACGACCAGGTGCTGGCCGACCTGGACGCCGCGCTGGACTGGGCCGCGCGCAACGGCGGCGATGCGACCAAGCTTGCGGTCACCGGCTTCTGCTGGGGTGGCCGCATCACCTGGCTCTACGCCGCGCACCAGCCCAAGGTGAAGGCCGGCGTGGCCTGGTACGGCCGCCTGCTCGGCCCCACCAACGAACTGCAGCCGCGCCACCCCATCGACGTCGCCGGCCGGCTGCACGCGCCGGTCCTGGGCCTGTACGGCGGCCAGGACCAGGGCATCCCGCTGGAGCAGGTGCAGCGCTTCACCGCGGCGCTCAAGGAAAGCGGCAGCGCGTCCACGGTGCACGTCTATCCCGACGCGCCGCATGCCTTCTACGCCGACTACCGGCCCAGCTACCGGCCGGCGGAGGCGAAGGACGGCTGGGCGCGCCTGCAGGACTGGCTGAAGCAGCAGGACGTCACGCCCGCCGCCTGAGCCGGGTTCAGGCCGCCTGGTGCGCGGCTGCTTCCACGCCCAGTGCGTCCAGCACGTGCCCGGCCACCAGGGCCGACGACTGCGGGTTCTGGCCGGTGATCAGCCGGCCGTCCACCACCGCAAAGGGCTGCCAGTCCGGCCCGCCCTGGAAGTCGCCACCCAGCTCGCGCAGGCGGGTCTCCAGCAGGAAGGGCATGGCGGCACTCAGGCCGACGGCCGCTTCCTCAGCGTCGGTGAAGGAATTGACCTTGCGGCCGAACACGATGGGCTTGCCGTCGGCACGCTTGGCGCTCACCAGCCCGGCCGCACCATGGCAGACCGAGGCCACGATCCTGCCGGCGGCCCAGGCCTGTTCCACCACGCGCTGCACGCCGGCATCGTTCGGCAGGTCCCACATCGTCCCGTGGCCGCCGGGGAAGAAGACGGCGTCGTAGCCCGCCGCGTCCTTCACCTCGGACACCTGGGGCACGGACTTCAGAAGCGCCTGCAGTGCCTGGTCGGCGAGGAAGCGTTCGACCACCGCGTCGTTCTCGCCGCGGGGCTTCAGGCTGCCGGGATCGATGGGCACCGGCCCGCCGGCAGGCGACAGCACCTCCACCTCGACGCCGGCGTCGCGCAGGGCGTAATACGGCGCGGCAAGCTCCTCGGCCCACAGGCCCGTGGTCTTGCCGGTGTCGCCCAGGCGGTCGTTGGACGTGACGATCATCAGGACTCGTTTGCTCATGAAAGGGCTCCTCGGGTGTTCATGCGTTGCGATGGGTCCAATGTAGGCTGTACCGCGGGATCGATAAACTGGCTCCGTGGAACTTCATTGATTACATTGAGGAAAGGCCATGGCACGCAGCTTCGAACCCGTCCAGCTGGGCAGCATCGAGATCTTCTGCAAGGCCGCCGAGTTGGCTGGCTTCACCGCGGCGGCCGAGGCCCTGGGCATCACGCCGGCCGCCGTCAGCCGCTCCATCGCGCGGCTGGAGAACCGTCTGGGCGTCAAGCTCTTCGTGCGCAGCACGCGCCAGATCCGCCTGACCGACGACGGCGCGGCGTACAAGCAGCAGTGCCAGCAGGCCCTGGACCAGATCGCCGAGGCCGAACGCGCGATCGCCGGCCACCAGCAGGTGCCCTCCGGTGTGCTGCGCGTGAGCCTGCCCACCACCTATGCCCACTACCGCGTGCTGCCGCGGCTGCCGGCTTTCTCGCTGCGTTATCCCAAGGTGACGCTGGAGCTCAACATCTCCAACCGCAACGTCGACTTCTTCGACGAGGGCTACGACCTCGCCATCCGCATGGGCGAGCCCGAGGACTCGCGCCTGATCGCGCGCCGGCTGGAGGACGCGAGCCTGGGCGTCTTCGCCTCGCCCGACTACCTGCGCCGCCGCGGCACGCCGAAGACGCCGGCCGACCTGAGGAAGCACGACTGCATCCAGTTCGTGCGGCCCAGCACGGGCCGCGCGATGAACTGGATCTTCCGCGAGGGCGGCGAGGACCAGGAGTTCGCCTTCACCAGCAAGTGGCGCGTGCACGAGGACGTGCTGGGTTGCCTGGGCTGGGCGCGCGCCGGCGGCGGGCTGTGCCAGATGTACCACTTCATCGCCGGCGAGGCGGTCCGGCGCGGCGAGCTGGTGGAGGTGCTCAAGGGCTGGCGCGGCCGCACGCGCCCGTTCTCCGTCGTCTATCCGCAGAACCGGCACATGTCGGCCAAGGTGCGGGCCTTCGTGGAGTTCGTGCTGGCCTCGGTCCGGACGACCTGAGCGCCGCCTTCGTCCTCAAGCGTGTGGATCCGCGGCACGGCATCCGTCCCTACGATGCCCTCGAGACAACATCCTCGACAGGAGAACCCACATGCCCCAGATCTCGCTCGAATGGGACGCGGTAAAGGCCGCCTACCCAATGCGCCCCCTGTCCGGCGGGCTGAAGACCTTCATGGACGCGATCCCCGGCACGCCCTGCTGCGTCCAGATGAGCCATGCGCTCGGCGTGGCTGGGGCGGAGGTCCCCGCGGCCAGCAACCGTCGCGCGAACTCCCGCATCCAGACCGAAGCGGGCAACCTGTTCTACCTGCTGGCCGTCGACGAGATGAACTGGTTCCTGGACAGCCTGGCCGGGCCGGGCGAGGAGATCAGCGTGGACGAGTCCGGCGCACGCCGCAGCCGCGACCAGATGAAGGAGGTGCTCGCGGGCCGCACCGGCGTGCTGGTCTTCAGCGACCAGCGCTACGGCATGCACACCGAGCTGTGGGATGTCGACCACCTGCACCAGGGCGACATCAGCGCGGCGGTCTTCGACCAGCCCAAGGTGCTGTTCTGGGACGTGATGGTCACGGCGAACGCCTGACGGCGGCGAAGGCGTACGCGATGCTCGCACCGCAGCCCGAGCAGGCCGCGCAGGGCGGCCTGGACCTGACGCAGGCGATCCAGATCCTCGACAAGCTGACCTCGTCGGAAGAGCACTTCGACACCATGAAGTCGACCTGCAAGTCGCTGGCCTCCACCTGGCTGCTGGCCACCTTCGCGGGCATGGGCTTCGCGCTCACGCAGAAGTTCGAGTTCGCGATCGCCACCGAGCTGATCACCTTCGGCATCAGCGTGGCCGGTGCCATCGGCATCTTCCTGATCTGGGTGCTGGACCTGCTGGTCTACCACCGGCTGCTCGACGCTTCGTTCATCGAGGCCCTGAAGCTGGAGCAGCGTTTCGCGCAGCTGCCGCAGGTGCGGCACGGCATGATCGCGGCGCTGCCGGACGGGCAGACGCCGCACCACGAGCAGTGGTTCTACGTCGGCTGCCTCGTCGCGCCCGTGGTCTTCTCCGGCCCGCTGTTCATCCGCTGGTGCATGGCGACCAGCCCGCAGGCGGCGATCGGCGCGGCGGTGCTGCTGGTCTGCATCACTGCCTGCGTGGTGGGGTTGATGCGGCGCCACTCGCCCAACCCGGCCTTGCCCATGGTGCGCCTGCGACGGCTGGCGGGCGTCGAGGAGGGAGGCGGCGCCTGAGCGTCCCGCTGGCGGGCGCGCGGCTTGCCGGGTGGCATGTCCCGGATACAAGACCCGAAGAAAGGCGCCCACCATGCCCCCCATCCTCCTGCTCGCCACGCTGTCCCTGGCCCTGCCGGTCGCCGCAGCCGCTGCCGACGCGTTGCCCATCTCGTCCACGACAGGCCCCGACCCCACGCTGCAGGAGCCCGACAAGACCCTGCTGCCCACGGTCAACATCGCCAAGGCACGCGGCTGGCCCGCCGGCGGCAAGCCCGCTGCTGCGGCCGGCACCCGGGTCACCCGCTTCGCCGACGGGCTCGACCATCCGCGCTGGCTGCTGGCCCTGCCCAATGGCGACGTGCTGGTCGCCGAGACCAATGCCCCGCCCAAGCCGGAAGACGGCAAGGGCGTGAAGGGCTGGGTGATGAAGAAGGTGCAGAAGCGCGCGGGCGCCGGCGTGCCCAGCGCCAACCGCATCACGCTGCTGCGCGACGCGGACGGCGACGGCGTGGCCGAGGTGAAGCAGGTGCTGGTGAAGAACCTGAACTCGCCCTTCGGCATGGCACAGGTGGGCGACCAGCTCTACATCGCCAACAGCGACGCCATCGTGCGCGTGCCCTTCAAGCCGGGACAGACCGAGGTCAGCGCGACACCGGTGAAGGTGACGGACCTGCCCGGCGGGCCCATCAACCACCACTGGACCAAGAACATCATCGCCAGCTCCGACGGCAGCAAGCTCTACGCCACCGTAGGCTCCAACAGCAACGTGGCCGAGAACGGCATCGAGGCCGAGGAGGGCCGCGCCGCGATCTGGGAGGTGGACCTGAAGACCGGCGCCAAGCGCCTCTTCGCCACCGGCCTGCGCAATCCCAACGGGCTGGGCTGGGAGCCGCAGTCCCGGGTGCTGTGGACGGCGGTCAACGAACGCGACGAACTGGGCAACGACCTCGTGCCCGACTACATGACCTCGGTGCGCGATGGCGGCTTCTACGGCTGGCCTTACAGCTACTACGGCGGACACGTCGACGAGCGCGTCAAGCCGCAGCGCGCGGACCTGGTGGCCAAGGCCCTCGTGCCGGACTACGCGCTGGGCGCGCACACGGCCTCGCTGGGCCTGGTGTTCTCGCATGCGGATGCCGCGGCCTTGCCCGCGGCCTGGCGCAGCGGCGTGTTCATCGGCCAGCACGGCTCCTGGAACCGCAAGCCGCGCAGTGGCTACAAGGTGGTCTTCATCCCCTTCAGCGACGGCAAGCCCGCGGGCCAGCCGCAGGACGTGCTGACGGGCTTCGTCAACGACAAGGACGAGGCGCTGGGCCGACCGGTGGGCGTGGAGATCGACAAGCGCGGCGGGCTGCTGGTGGCAGACGACGTGGGGAACGTGATCTGGCGCGTGACGGGCGAAGCGCGGGCGGCGGTCGCAGCCGCGCCGCAGCGCTGACTACTTCGACAGCTTGAGCCCCATGGCCCGTTGCACGGCGGGCCGGGCGCCGACGCGCTCCAGCCAGGCGTGCAGCGCGGGCTTGCTGTCCAGCCGATCCCCCAGCTGCCGGCCGAGGTGCGTGAGGGCGGCCTCGGTCCAGGGGTAGGCGGCGATGTCGGCGATGCCGTACGCGTCGCCCGCCAGCCAGGGCACTTCGGCCACGCGGCGCTCCAGGACGCCCAGCAGCCGGTCGACCTCGTCGGTGTAGCGCCGGATCGCGAGTTCGCTCTTCTCTTGCGCGCGCACGAACCAGCCCAGCTGCCCCACCATCGGCGCCAGCCCGCCGACCTGCCAGTGCAGCCACTCCAGCGCCTGCCAGCGCGCGGGGCCGGAAGACGCGAGGAAGCGGCCGGTCTTCTCGGCCAAGTAGCTCAGGATGGCACCGCTTTCGAAGACGGCCTGGGGTGCGCCGCCGGTGTCCTCGTCGACGATGGCGGGGATCTTGTTGTTCGGCGAGACGGCCAGGAACTCGGGCGCGAACTGCTCGTCGTGCCCGATGTCCACGAGGTTCAGCTGCCAGGCCAGGCCCAGTTCCTCCAGCAGGATGGGGACCTTGCGGCCGTTGGGCGTGTCCCAGGTGTAGAGAGTGATCATGGGAGCGGGGCAGCAAGCGCGATGCCCGGCCACCCGGCAGCCTTTGCCGCGTCGGGTGCCGGGTCGCGCAAAAGCATCAGCTCTTGCCCGGGGGCAGCTTGCGTGCGGCCTCCAGGTGGGCCTTCAGCGTGGGCAGGGTCTGGGCGGCGAAGGACTTGATGTCCGGATCCTTGGACTCCTTGCTCGCCTTCTCGAACAGCGCCACCGCGTCCTGATGGGCGCGGATGCCCACGGTGCGCACGAACTCCTTGTCGAAGTCGGTGGTTGCGCGGCCCAGGGTGTCCAGCGCGGTCTGCTTCTCGGCGGGCAGCGCATCGGGCACCGTGACGCCCTTGCCGGCGGCCAGGTTCTTCAGCTGCGAGCCGGCCGAGGCGTGATCGGAGGACAGCATCGCGCCATAGGCCTTCACGGCTTCGCTCTTGCCCTGGCGCGCCGCGAGCTTGCCGGCCTCGACCTCGAACAGGCCGTCGGCGGCCGCCTTCTCCAGGAAGGCACGATCGACGGCATCCAGCGCCGCGGCCCCCGGGGCGGCCTTGCCGGCCGACGTCGCGGGCAGGTCGCCACCGCCGCCGTAGAGGCCGCCGCCGCTGCCGTCCGCGCCGGAGGCCGATGAAGTGGTCGTGCCCGCGCTGCCGGGTACGGCCAGCGGGTCCTTGGATGGGGTGATGCCGGTGCCTGCCGCGGCGCCCGTGCTGCTGGTGGTCGGCGCGTTGGGCGTTGCGTCGGCCACCGTCGTGCTCTCGCCGGTGACGGGGTTGGGCTGGCCGCTGCTGGCGGCCAGGGCCGGGTCGGCCATCGCGGAGGTGTCCGGCTTGGGCTGGCGGTCGCACCCTGCGGCCAGCAGCGCGCCGGCCAGCAGCGTCGCGGCCAGGGCGCCGTGGCGCAGGTTTCTCCGTTCTCGCAGGTGCAGGGAAGCGGGACTGAGCATGGAAGTCTCCTGAGCGGGTTGTGAGACTTCCAGCCGGGCACATGGGGTGCCCATCCCGCCCGCTGGCGCGTTACCGATCGCCAGCAAGCATTGCAGGACGCATCAGAGATCGACCTGCAGCGCCAGCCGCCAGGTGCGCGGTGCCAGCGGGTAGAGGTAGGCGTGGCCGTACTGGAAGGGCGACTCGCGCCAGGCCCTGCGGTCGAAGAGGTTGCCGATGCCGGCCGACCAGGTCAGCGTGGCCTCGCCGGACTTCTGCCGGTATTCGGCACCGGCATCGACACGGGTCCAGCCGGGGATGAAGACGCTGTTGTCGGGCAGCACCGCGCGCCGGCCTTCGTAGGCCAGGTTGCCGAGCAGGGTCAGGCCTGCGACGGCCGGCAGCTCGTAGGCCGCGCCGAGCTTGAAGGCCTGCTGCGGCACGTTGGCCGGCCGCTTGCCGTTCAGCTCGTCGGCACTGCTGCCGCGGATGCGGGCCTGCAGCAGCTGGGCGCTGGCCTGCACGGACCACGCGCCTTCGCGCCAGCCCACGCGGCCTTGCAGGCCGAGGCGGTTGGAGCGGCCGTCGGGACCGTAGAACGGCGCGGCGTCGCGTACGTAGGGTTGGTGGATCGAGAACAACGCGCCGGACCAGGTCCAGCGTTGCTGCTCGGACTTCAGGCCGACTTCTGCCTGGCGGCTGCGCTGTGCCGGAAGGAACTGGCCGCGGTTGTCATAGGCCGGGCGCTGCGGGACCACGTAGCTTTCGATGCCTTCGCCCCAGCTTGCATAGACGGCCTGCTTCGGCGCGATCTCGTAGCTCAGGCCCAGCCAGGGCGTGGTGAAGGACCGGCTCACGGGTTCCACGCGCTCACCTCCCTGGGTATTGACGGAGGAGCGCTCCAGGCGCGTGTGCCGCAGGCCCAGCCAGGCCTGCAGCCGGGGCGTGATGGTGATGCGGTCGCGCAGGGACCACTCGGTGCTGCGTTCGCTGCGGTTGGTGTTCGGGATGTCCGCCAGGGGGGCAGCTTCCGTCTGCGTGCGGCCGTCCACGGTGCCGAGGCCGGTCCAGTTGTAGGCCTGGTCCTGGAAGCGTGCGCTCAAGCGGCTGAAGAGAACGCCTGCGCGCAGCTCGTGCGCGAGTCCCGCCGTCTCGAAACGGCCGTTGGCCGAGAGGTCCAGCGCGTCCGTGTTCCGGCGCTCGTTCTCGCTGCGGTAGTCGTAGAGATCGAACGTGCCGTCGCTGCAGTAGCGGTCGTAGTGGCCTTCGGCCGAGCAGCCGTAGGCATAGGCCAGCCGGTCGTCCGTCTTCAGTCGCTGCGCGGCGGCATGCGCGATGAGCTTCCAGTCCGCATCCAGGCGCTGCGTCCAGCGCAGGCTGGCGGTGTCGGCCTGGAAGACCACGGGCTGGCTCCAGGGCTGGTTGTTCAGGTTCAGACGCGGGTCCACGTCGCGGGCGGAGGGCAGCACCTCGCCCAGCAGGCTGTAGCCGGGCACGCTGGGCTGGGACTTGCGGCTGTGCTCGAACTCGGCCTCCAGCAGGCTGTCGGGCGTGATGCGCCAGTCGCCGGCGACGGCCAGCAGGCTGCGGTGGCCTTCGAGGTCGCGGATCTCGGGACGCAGGCGCTCGTAGGCCGCGTTGACGCGCAGGCCGAACCGGCCGTCGGTGCCGAAGCGCTGCCCCAGGTCGGCTGCGGCCAGCAGGCTGCCGCGTTGGGCCGCACGCAGGCGGATGCTGCGCACCGTGCCGGCGGGGCGCTTGACGATGTAGTTGACCAGCCCGCCGGGCGAGGACACGCCGGCCTGGATGCCGCTCGTGCCCTCCAACACCTCGATGCCGGACTTGTTGTCCAGCGGGATGCCGGTCTCGGCATTGATGGGCAGGCCGTCGCGCTTGTAGTTGGTCCGGTTGTCGAGCGTGTAGCCGCGCACGCTCAGCGTGTCCCAGTAGCCGGGCGAGTTGTAGCTGTCGCTGATGCTGGCGTTGAGGTTCACCAGGTCGGCCAGGCGGTCGACGTTGCCGCGCGCCAGCTCGTCCTCGCTCCAGCGGTTGCTTTGCAACGGGGCGCGCCAGGCCTCGGTGCGGCCGAAGCCGGCGACGTCGGCGGCGACCGGTGAGGGCCGGGCGGTGATGCGTTCGGCAGGCAGCGTGGCGTCCTGCGCGGCGGCGTGGCCGCACAGCACGGCGAGTGCGGCCAGGCAGAGGGGGGAAGGCGTGTGATGCGTTGCCATCGGAACTCCGTGCGATGGCAGGTGGGCGGGCCAGCAGGCAGGGCCGCGCACGATGAGGACCGTGGCGCCAGACGACTAGTGACCGCTTCCCTGCGCGAGGATTACCTCAATCAGGTTCAAAGGGACTGTCTCAGTCGAAGCGGCGCGGGCCGCCTCAACACCCCTAGCGAGGCCGCACAGGCTGTGCGGCAGCGTGGATTATCCGCCAGTTGTCCCGCTGCTCGCCGCGTCGTCCGGCGGCGCCACGCCCAGCAGCTTGCGCAGCTTCGGGCTGCTGGTGGTGTAGAGCGTCTGGTGGCTGTCGTCCGGACGCAGGCGCGCGGCCGCGCCGAAGGCGGCCAGCGTGGCTTCGTGGAAGCCGCAGAGGATGAGCTTGCGCTTGCCCGTATAGGTGTTGACGTCGCCCACCGCGTAGATGCCGGGCTCGCTGGTCTCGAACTTCTTGGTGTCGACGATGACCTGGCGGCGCTCCAGCGCGACGCCCCACTTGGCGATGGGGCCGAGCTTGGGGCTCAGGCCCCAGCAGACCAGCAGCGCGTCCAGCGGCAGGGACTGCGTGCCGTCGTCGGGCGTGTCGACCTGCAGGGCCTTGAGCACGCCGCCGTCGTGCTCGATGGCCGTGGGCTGGCCGGCCACCACGCGCAGCGCGCCGCTGTCGCGCAGCAGTTGCAGCCGGGCGAGCTGCGCGGCAGGGGCCGCGAAGGTATCCCGGCGATGCACCAGCGTCACGCTGGCTGCCTTGTTCAGCCCCGGCTCGGCACAGCGGATGGCGGCATCGACCGCGGCGTCTTCGCCGCCGACGATGACCAGGTGCCTGCCCGCGAAGGCCTCGTCCGAGGGCGCGCGGTAGAAGAGCTGGCTGTCCTCGAAGGCCTCGATGCCGTCGAGCTTGAGCCGGCGCGGCACGAAGGCGCCGACGCCGGCGGCGATGAAGACGGTGCGGGCGTGGAAGCGCAGGCCCTTGGTGGTCTCGACGGCGAAGACGGTGCGGCCGTCGTCGCCTGCGAGCTTCTGCAGCGAGGCGACTTCCTGGCCCAGGTGCAGCTGGGGCGCGAAGGGCGCGATCTGCTGCAGCAGCCGCTCCACCAGCTCGCGGCCGGTGGCCACGGGCAGGGCGGGGATGTCGTAGATCGGCTTGTCGGCGTAGAGCTCGGTGCACTGGCCGCCGGGATGGGGCAGGGCGTCGACGACGTGGGCGCGGATGTCCTGCAGGCCCAGCTCGAAGACCTGGAACAGGCCGACCGGCCCGGCGCCGATGATCAGCGCGTCGGTGACGATGGGGTCGGCCCTTCCTTCGGACATCTTCAGCGAACCAACTGGTCCAGCTTGTCCTTCACGTCCTTCCACTCTTCGTGGTCGGGCAGCGGGTTCTTGCGCTTGGTGATGCTGGGCCAGCCCTTGGCCAGCTCGGCATTGATGGCGATGAACTTCTGCTGGTCGCCGGGCACGTCTTCCTCGGGCAGGATGGCGTTGACCGGGCACTCGGGGATGCAGACCGCGCAGTCGATGCATTCGTCGGGATCGATGACGAGGAAGTTCGGGCCTTCGCGGAAGCAGTCGACCGGGCAGACGTCGACGCAGTCGGTGTATTTGCAGCGGATGCAGGCTTCGGTGACGACGTGGGTCATGGTGCTGTCGGACGTTGAGAGTGATGCGGGTTGGCCTCGGCCCGGGGGCAAGAGACGCGATTTTAAGTGGCCGGCCCGGCCTCTTCCCCCCCAAGGCTGCTGGGGGACACGTTGGTGGCGCCGACGCCGACGACCACGGCGGTCGGCCGGCCTTCGTGCAGGGCCTGGGCCTCGCCGAGCGTGGCCACGGTGTGCTCGCTGGAGAGCTGGTCCGGCCAGCCCGCGCGCGAGACCACGGCAACCGGGGTGCCGGCGGGCCAGCCGGCCTCGGCCAGGCGCTGCGACAGGCTGGCGAGCTGGCGGCCGGCCATGTAGTAGATCTCGGTGTCGGCGGTGCGCGTGGCGTGCAGGTCGCCGGTGCGCGTCATCGCGGTGGCCAGGCTGACGCTGCGGCCGCTGCCGCGGCGGGTCAGCGGCTTCTGGCTGCTGGCGGCGGCGGCCAGCGCGGCGGTCACGCCGGGCACGACCTCGCAGGTGATGCCGGCGGCCTTCACGGCAGCCAGCTCTTCGTCGAGGCGGCCGAAGATGCTGGGGTCGCCCCCCTTCAGCCGCACGACGGTGCCGCTGGTGCGGCCGTACTGCACCAGCAGCTCGTTGATGCGGGCCTGGCCGTTGGAGTCGCGGCCCGGCAGGCCGGAGAAGCCGCGCTTGCCCACGTCCACCCAGTCGGCCGCCGGCGCGTATTCGCGCAGCGTGGGGTCGGCCAGCGCGTCGTAGAGCACGACGTTGGCGGTGCCCAGCAATCGAGCGCCACGCACCGTGATCAGGTCCGCGGTACCGGGGCCGGCGCCGATGAAGATGACGTGTCCCATTGCAGGTCTCGGTCTTCCTTAGCGGGCCAGCTCGTCGCCCTTCGGGCGGCCGGGCGGGCGCCGAGC
>SCTQ01000152.1 GCA_004322345.1 Aquabacterium sp.
CAGCCCGTGCCGCCCGAGGCAGCGCCTGCCGATGCGCCGGCTGCCGGTGGCGAGGCTGGCGGTGTCGACCCGATGCGCTGGTGGGGCTCGCTGACCCAGCAGTTCGCCCAGCTCGCGACGCACACGATGCAAGACGCGATGCGCCAGGGCAGCCCCGCCAGGTCGCAGGCCAGTGCGGCGGCTGCGCCGGCCGCCGCCGCGCGGCCCGCTGCAGCCAAGGGCAAGGCCGCGCCGCGTGCCGGTAACGCAGGCCGGCGCGCCTCGGCCGGTGGATCCGACGAAGCCGTCGGCAGCACGCGCGCACGCAAGGCGCGCTGATCGGCCCTCCCCCAACCGGGCCACCCCTGTCGAGGGTGGCACCCCCAAGCCTCCCTAGCTTGAACCAAGAGCTTCCCTAGTCTTGGGGCTCGTGGGTGTCCGGTCACAGCGCCACAGTCGCCTACCCCGGCACCGCCTGAGTTCGACAGGTCCTGCCGCCTCCGTGCCGAAAGGACTGCCGATCATGAATACCGACCTCGCCTCCCGTCCCAGCCTGAGCCTCTTCGTCGAGGGTGTCGCCAACTGGCAACCTCCCCTGCGCGGCCCGATTCCGCTTGGTGGCGCGGCGTTGACGGGCCTGATGGGCCGCCTGGTCCAGCCCGCGGCACCTGCCGCCCGCCGCGCCGCGCCGGCGCGCGCGGAGGAGCCGTCCAAGCGCACCCGCGAGGTCTTCTTCGAGTTCACCGGCCGCGGCTCGCTGAGCGTGACCTCGTCGATCACCGGCCGCCACTACCGCTTCGGCAGCGCCGGCGCCCGCCTGCCGGTGGACTCGCGCGACTGGAATCAGCTGTCCCGGGTCCCTGATCTGAAGCGCCTGTGAGCGCTCAGCGTTCGCCTGGCCGGTAGGGCTTCATCAAGGCCTGCGGGTATCCCGCCCGCCGCGCCATCACCACCAGCGCCAGGATGGACAGCGCATAGGGCAGCATCAGGTAGACCTGATAGGGCAGCTGGAAGCCGCTGCCGCCGCCCTGCTGCTGCAGCCTCAGCTGCAGCACATCGAAGGTGGCGAAGAGCAGGGCGCCCAGCAAGGCCTTGCCCGGCCGCCATGACGCGAAGACGACCAGCGCCACGCAGATCCAGCCCCGCCCGTTGATCATGTTGAGGAAGAAGGCGTTGAAGGCCGACAGCGTCAGGAAGGCGCCGGCCACGCCCATCAGCGCCGAGCCGGCCATGACCGCGCCGGCGCGCACCCAGCCCACCTTCACGCCCTGGCCGTCGGCCGACGCGGGGTTCTCGCCGACCATGCGCACGGCCAGGCCCAGCGGCGTGCGGTTGAGCACATAGGCCGCGACCGGCACCACGCACAGTGCCAGCAGGGTCAACGGCGTCTGCGCCGCGATCACCGGGCCGACCAGCGGGATGGCCTCCAGCGACTGCATCGGCGCGAAGGGCGTGATCGTCGGCGGCGTCGTCACCTTGGGGAAGCCCAGCCGGTAGCCGTAGTAGGACAGGCTGGTGGCGAGCATCGTCACGCCGAGCCCGGAGACGTGCTGCGACAAGCCCAGCGGGACCGTGAGCAGCGCATGCAGCGCGCCGAAGGCCAGCCCCACGGCGGCGGCCACCGCGACGCCGCCCCACAGCGGCATGCCGTGGTAGACGGCCAGCCAGCCCGAGAAGGCGCCGGCCACCATGATCCCCTCGATGCCCAGGTTCAGCACGCCGGCGCGCTCGCACAGCAGCACGCCCAGCGTACCCAGGATCAGCGGCGTGGCGATGCGCAGCACGGCGATCCAGAAGGGCGCGGTGGCCAGCATGTCGAAGTCCATGTCAGGCCCTTGCGGTGAGCAGGCGTTGTCGCTGCAGCGAGTAGCGGGTGAACAGGCCCGCGACGAGCATGTTCAGCAGGGCCAGCGCCACGATCACGTCGGCCAGGTAGGTCGGCACGCCCAGCGCTCGGCTCATGCTGTCGGCGCCCACCAGCACGCTGGCGACGAAGAGCGCCGAGGCCACCACGCCCAGCGGATGCAGCCCGGCCAGCATCGCGATGACGATGCCGGCATAGCCATAGCCCGGCGACATGTCCAGCGTGACGTAGCCGGTGCGGCCCGCCACCTCGCCCACCCCGGCCAGACCGGCCAGCGCACCGGAGATCAGCGCCGTGGTCCAGGCCAGCCGCTGCACCGGCATGCCGACGAAGGCCGCCGCGCGCGCGTTGGCGCCCACCGCGCGCAGCTTCAGTCCCAGCACGGTGTAGCGCTGCATCGCCCACAGCGCGGCGGCCAGCACGACGGCGCCCACCAGCCCGCTGTGCACGCGCAGCCGCTCCAGCACGCGCGTGTATTCGAGCTCCGTCTTCAAAGCCACGGTCTGCGGCCAGCCCATCGCCGCCGGGTCCTTCATCGGGCCGTCCAGCAGCAGGGACACCAGCAGCAGCGCGATGAAGTTCAGCAGCAGGGTCGTCACGACCTCGTCGACGCCGAAGCGCGTCTTCAGCACCGCGGGCGCCAGCATCCACAGGGCGCCGGCCAGCGCGCCCGTGGCCAGCATCAGCAGCGATTGCAGCCACAGCGGCCAGTGGGCCCAGAAGAGCTGGTCGGCCCCGGCCCATTGCCCCCCGATCAGCACCGCGCCGATGGCGCCCAGGTAGAGCTGCCCTTCGGCGCCGATGTTGAACAACCGGGCGCGGAAGGCCACGGCCGCGGCCAGCCCGGTGAGGATCAGCGGCGTGGCGCGCGTCAGCGTCTCCGACCACGCGAAGCTGGAGCCGAAGGCGCCCTGGAAGAGCAGCAGCCAGGCGCGGCCCAGCGGCGCGCCGGCCCACAGGATCAGCAGCGAGGCCAGGGCCAGCGTCGCGGCGACGGCCGCCAGCGGGGCGACCAGCCAGGCGGCGCGCGAGACCTCGGTGCGCGGGACCAGGCGCAGCATCAGGCGGCCTCCACGGCCGGGGTGCCGGCCATCGCCAGGCCCAGCTCGGCCAGCGTCCAGTCCGCCACTGCACGCGGCGCGGTGAGGCGGCCGTGGTGCATCACGGCGATCTCGTCGGCCACGGCGAAGAGCTCGTCCAGGTCCTCGGAGATCAGCAGCACCGCGCTGCCGCGTGCGGCCGCATCGATCAGCCGCTGGTGGATGGCGGTGACCGCACCGATGTCCAGGCCCCAGGTGGGCTGGTTGGCGACGATGAGGGCCGGCGTGCCGCCCGGGGTGTTCTCGCCCAGCGACAGCGCGCGGCCGAGGATGAGCTTCTGCATGTTGCCGCCGGACAGTTGCCGCGCGGGCTGCTCGATGCTGGCCAGGCGCACGTCGAAGCCGCGCACCAGCTCGCCGGCGAAGGCGCGCGCCGCCGCGCGGCGCACCCAGCCCCAGCGCGAGAAGCGCGGCTCGCGCAGGCGTTCGGTGATGGCGTTCTCCCACACGCAGAGGTCGCCGACCACGCCTTCGGCCGTGCGGTCCTCGGGCACGCGGGCCACGTGCCCGGCGATCCACGCGCGTGGATCGGCGCGCAGCGCGCGGCCTTGCAGCTCGATGCTGCCGCGCCTGGCGCCGCGCTGGCCGCATGCGACCTCGGCCAGTGTCTGCTGCCCGTTGCCGGAGACGCCCGCGATGCCGACGATGCGGCCCGCCGGCAGGGCCAGGGTCACGCCGTGCAGCGCGGTGGCGCCTTGGCCTTCGGTCTCCAGCGCGTCGAGCCGCAGCACGACGGCAGCGCCGGCCGATGCGGCCGATGCGGGCTTCACCGGGCGCTCGACGGCCCGCCCCACCATGGCCTCGGCCAGCTGGGCCGGCGTGGTCCCGCGCGCCTCGAAGCGTGCGACGAGCTTGCCGCCGCGCAGGACGGCCACGCGGTCGGACACGCGCTGCACCTCGGCCAGCTTGTGGCTGATGAAGATGATGGACAGTCCGTCGCGCACCATGCCGTGCAAAGTCGCGAAGAGCGACTCGCTCTCCTGCGGCGTCAGCACCGCGGTGGGTTCGTCCAGGATCAGGATGCGCGCCCCGCGCACCAGGGCCTTGACGATCTCCACCCGCTGGCGCTCACCCACGGAGAGATCCGCCACCCTGGCATCCGGGTTCAGCCTGAGGCCGAAGCGCTGCGCGGTCTCCACCACCTTCTGCCGCCACGCGCGGCGGCGCTGGAAGGGCTGCCACATCGGCTCGGCACCGATCAGGATGTTGTCCAGCACGCTGAGGTTGTCGGCCAGCGCGAAATGCTGGTGGACCATGCCGATGCCCGCGGCCAGCGCGGCCTTCGGGTTGCCCGGCGGCAGCGGCCGGCCGAAGGCCTCGATGCCGCCGGCATCCGCGACGTAGTGGCCGAAGAGGATGGACACCAGCGTGCTCTTGCCCGCGCCGTTCTCGCCCAGCAGCGCGAGGATCTCGCCTGCCCGAAGCTCCAACGTGATGCCGTCGTTGGCGACCAGGCTGCCGAAGCGCTTGGTGATGTTCGACAGCCTGAGCACCGGCTCGGTCGCTTGCGTCATCGGCGCGGCAGCTCCAAGGCGTTGAGGAAGGCGCGCACCACCGAGGCCGAGTTGTCCGAGGCCAGCTGCAGGAAGAGCTTGATCTCGTTGCCGCCCTCGCCGCCGCCGGCCAGGTCGGACACGCTGCGGAAGGCGATGTAGGGCACGCGGTTGGCCCAGGCCACCTGCGCGACGGCGGCGCTCTCCATGTCCAGCACCTGCGCACCGAAGGTCTCGAAGGTGTATTCGCGGAAGGCTGCGTTATCGACGAAAGCCTGGCCGGAGACGCCGCTGCCGCCCACCTTCACCGTGGGTGCGTGCAGCAGGCATTGCTGGCCGTAGGCCGCGTCGGGCGGCGCCGCGGATGCGGCCTGCGGTGGCACCGAAGGCTGGGAGCAGCGCGCCAGCGCGATGGATTCCAGCTTCTTCGCCGTGGCCAGCAGGGCGGGGTCCATGTCGAACCATAGCTTGCGCACCAGCTCGCCCGTGGCGGGGTCGCGCAGTTCCACCGGCTCGGGATGGATCATCCCGAAGTTGGGCAGGTTCTCCCGGCCCTGCTTCCACGGCGGCAGCGTGTAGCTGCCCGGCGTGGTCTCGCGCGCGAAGGTGGCCTCGAGATAGGACGCCCACCGCGTGGGCACGGACACGTCGCCGATGTGCAGGGCCGGGTCCACGCCGCCGGCGATGCCGCTGAACACGACGTGGCTGACGCGGAAGCGGTCCAGGGCCAGCTGGGTGTTCATCGCGGCGTTGACCATGCTCACGCCGCTGAGGAAGAGCACCACCCGCTTGCCTTCCAGGGTGCCGGTGGTGAAGGTGCTGCCGTTGAGCCGGTGGTCGCGGCGGTCCTTCGTCGCGCGCAGCAGAGCCTCCAGCTCGCGCGTGAAGGCCGAGATGACGGCGATGCGGGGCTGCCGGTCCAGCAGCACGCCGGCCTGGGCCGGGGGCGCTGCGGCGGCGGGCAGCGATGCGGCCAGGCCGATGCTGGCCGCCGCACCGGCAGCGGCCAGCGCCGCGCGCAGGGGCGTGCGGGCCATGCCGTCAGTTGGACTTGGGCTCGGTCTCGACGACCTTGACCTTGAAGCTGCCGTCCAGGATGGCCCGCTCCTTGGCCTTCACCTTGGCGACGATGTCGGCGGGCACCTTCTTCTCGAAGGTGCCCAGCGGCGCGAGCTCGGAGCCCTTGTACTTCATCGTCGAGTAGATGCCGTAGTCCTCGGCGGCGAACTTGCCTTCCTTGACCTTCTTCAGCGCCAGGTCGATGGTGGGTTCCATGTTCCACAGCGCCGAGGCGACCACGGTGTCGGGGTACTTGTCCTGGGTGTTGATCACGTTGCCGATGGCCAGCTTGCCCCGCTCCTTGGCGGCGTCGGACACGCCGAAGCGTTCGGCATAGAGCACGTCGGCGCCCTTGTCGATGGCGGCGAAGGCGGCCTCCTTGGCCTTGGGCGGATCGAACCAGGAGCCGATGAAGCTGACGGTGAACTTCACCTTCGGGTTCACTTCCTGGGCACCGGCCATGAAGGCATGCATCAGCCGGTTCACCTCGGGGATCGGGTAGCCGCCGACCATGCCGATGTGGCCGCTCTTGCTGACGCCGCCGGCGATCATGCCTGTCAGGTAGGCCGGCTCCTGGATGTAGTTGTCGAAGACCGAGAAGTTGGGTGCCTGGGGCTTGAGCGAGGAGCCCATCAGGAAGGCGACCTTGGGATAGTCCTTGGCCACCTTGCGCGCGGCGGCTTCCACTGCGAAGGACTCGCCGACCACCAGCGTGTTGCCGCCCTCGGCGTACTGGCGCATCACGCGCTCGTAGTCGGCGTTGGCCACGCTCTCGGAGAACACGTATTCGATCTCGCCGCGGGCCACGGCGGCGTTGAGCGCCTTGTGGATGCGCGAGACCCATTGCTGCTCCACCGGCACGGTGTAGATCGCGGCGACCTTCAGCTTGGCCTGGGCCAGCGCGGCGGAGGGCAGCAGGCCGCCGCCGGCGGCCAGGGTGAGGGCGGTCGCGAGCAGGGCGCGACGGGAGTTCCGGGTCATGCAGGGCTCCTGTGGGGAACGAGGGGAAGGGAATCGTGTTGAAAAACGCGGCGGGCCGTTAGAGGGTTCGCACGCCCAGTCCCTGGAGCACGATGCGCACCAGCTGCTGCGTGGCCCGTTCATGTTCGGTTGCACTGACACGCTTGACGCCCAGCACCGCACGCACCTGCACGTCGAAGTCGGCATAGGTCTGCGTGGCCGCCCACAGCGTGAAGAAGAGGTGTCGCGTGTCCACCGCGTCCATCAGGCCGCGCGCGACCCAGCCGTCGATGACGCGCGTCTTGTCGGCCACCAGCCGGCGCAGGCGGCCGGTGAGGTAGCCCTCGATGTGCTGCGCGCCGTGCAGCACCTCGTTGGCGAAGACGCGCGAGGCATCGGGCCGCTCCTGGCTCAGGCGCATCTTGGCGCGGATGTAGGCCGCCAGCGCCTCGCCGGGGTCGGCGTCCTCGACGATGGGGTCGGTCTCGGCCAGCCAGAGGTCCAGCGTGCGGTCCAGCACCGCGCGATAGAGCTGCTCCTTGGTGCGGAAGTAGTAGTGCAGGTTGGCCTTGGGCACGCCCGCGGCCTCGGCGATGGCGGCCATGGTGGCGCCGCCGAAGCCGTTGCGGGCGAAGACGCTCTCGGCCGCATCGAGGATGAGGATCTGCGACGCCTCGCGGATGTGGGCCTTGTGCGACCCGCGCTCCGGCGTGTCGGCACGCAGGGCGGAAGCAGTCATCGCGTGCCGAACATGCGGTCGCCCGCGTCGCCCAGCCCCGGCACGATGTAGCCGTGGTCGTTGAGCTTCTCGTCCAGCGCGGCCGTCAGGATGGGCACGTCGGGATGGTGCTTCAGCAGGTTGCTCACGCCCTCGGGCGCGGCCAGCAGGCACACGAGCTTGATGCCGGTGCAGCCGCATTCCTTCAGGCGGTCGATGGCCGCGGCGGCGGAGTTGCCGGTGGCCAGCATCGGGTCCACCACGATCACCGCGCGCTCGGCCACGTCCTCGGGCACCTTGAAGTAGTACTCCACCGGCTCCAGCGTCGCGGGGTCGCGGTACAGGCCGATGTGGCCCACGCGGGCCGAGGGCAGCAGCTCCAGCAGGCCGTCGAGCATGCCGTTGCCGGCGCGCAGGATGGAGACGATGCACTGCTTCTTGCCGGCGATCACCGGCGAGTCGAAGCTGGCCACCGGCGTGGTGATGTTCAGCGTCTCCATCGGCAGGTCGCGCGTCACTTCGTAGGCCAGCATCTGGCTGATCTCGCGCACCAGGCGGCGGAAGGTGTCGGTGGTGGTCTCGGCCGCGCGCAGGTAGGTGAGCTTGTGCTGCACCAGCGGGTGCATCACGACGGTGAGGTTGGGGAAGTCGCGCTGGGTCATGTCCAACTCCTGTTGATTCTCAAAATACCGTTCCGTCGAGTTCGATGCGCAAGGGCGGCCCGCCGCCTTCGCGCTTCTGCGCGGCGATGCGCCGGCCTGCCGCCCAGGTGCCGCCTTCGAGCACGCGGGCCAGCGGGAAGGCCTCGGCGCTCAGGCCGAGTTCGGCGCGCACCGCGTCGGCCAGCAGGTCCAGCCCCATCACGGTCAGCGCCCGCCATTCGACGATGGGCTGGGCGTCGACGCGCCACAGCGTGGTGAAGAAGCTGTCCTGCAGCGGCTCCAGCAGCCCGCTGTCCAGCAGCAGCCCGCCGTTGCGGTACTCGGGCAGGCCGGTGAGCTGGTCCAGGCCGGTGATGGTCAGGCCGGCGTCCTCCAGCGGCTCCAGCAGCGAGTAGGTCAGCCACTGCGTCAGCTTGTGGAAGGGCACCAGGCCGCCGGGCGCGTGCGGATGCGGCCAGCAGTCGCCCAGCCAGATGCCGGAGACGGCGACCTTGCTCGGCCATACGGGGCCGAGTGCGCGCAGCAGCAGGGCCAGCACGTCGGCCGCGGCGACGCGGCCGGTGGGGGCGCGCAGGAAGAGCGTGTCCACCAGGTGGCCAAGGCGCAGCTTGCCGGGCTCGCAGGCCAGGCTGAAGACGGCGGGCGTGGCCTGCACCACCTCACCCAGCCGCGCGATCAATGCGGCGCGGCCTTCGACGCCGACCAGCGGGTTGTCCTCGCGCACCTGGAAGGCGGCGGCCAGCTTGTCGGCGGTGAACGATGCAAGTGCCTTGCCGTCGGCACGCAGCGGATGCGCGGGATCGGACGAGAAGGCGCCGGTCTCGAACAGGCGCAGGCTGGCCACGCCCAGGCCTTCGGAGCGGGCCAGGGTCAGGCCGGTGGCGGCGTCGACGTAGCGCCAGTCGGGCCCGGCTCCGGCGTCCAGCAGCACGCTGGTGATGGCCAGGTCGACGCGTGAGCGTGCGCGCTCCAGGCGCTGCGGGTCCGCGGTCCCCAGCGCGGCCAGCCCGTGGCGCTGCGCGGTGTCGGCCCAGCGGTCCGCGCCGCCGGCCTCGAAGTGGCGCCAGCGCGCGTGGTAGGGCACCTTCAGGTCGGGATAGTTGTCCCGGATCACCGAGGCGACGAAGGCGGCGGTCCCGGCCAGCCTGTCGTCGTGCCACTTGAAGTGGTCGGACTCGCCGTGGCGCGCGCGCTCCATCAGCGGCGCGGTGTGGCGGCGCACCGCGGCGCTCAGGTAGGCCGCCGCGGGGTGGTCGTCGGGCACGGGGGTGTGCCAGCCGCCCGCGGCCGCGGGGCGGGTTCCTGCATTCACCGGGCTGAGCATCGGGCGTCTCTCCTGATGTCGGTGGCGCTCATTCGGTCAGCGTGCGGCCCTTGGGCCGTGCCAGCTCCGCTGCATCGGGCGTGTGGGTGGAGAAATAGCCGGCGGCCTTCTTCGCGTCCATCTCCACGCGGGCGTCGGCGGGGATCAGCTCGTCGGGGATGGGCACGCGCTCCACCACTTCGATGCCCGCCTCCACCAGCGCGCCGTGCTTCATGTTGCTCATCGAGGCCCAGCGGTCGATGCGCGTGATGCCCAGCCAGTGGAAGACGTCGGGCATCAGCTCCTGGAAGCGCATGTCCTGCACGCCGGCCACGCATTCGGTGCGGGCGAAGTAGGTCTCGGCGCGGTCGCCGCCCAGCTGGCGCTTGCGTGCGTTGTAGACCAGGAACTTGGTCACCTCGCCCAGGGCGCGGCCTTCCTTGCGGTTGTAGATCACCAGGCCCACGCCGCCTTGCTGCGCCATCTCGATGCAGACCTCGATGCCGTGCGCCAGGTAGGGGCGGCAGGTGCAGATGTCCGAGCCGAAGACGTCCGAGCCGTTGCACTCGTCGTGCAGGCGGCAGGCGATCTTCGTCTCCGTCTTGCCCAGCTTGGTCATGTCGCCGAAGAAGTAGAGCGTGGAGCCGCCGATGGGCGGCAGGAAGACCTTCAGGTCCGGCCGCGTGACCAGCTCGGGGAACATGCCTGCGGTCTGCTCGAACAACGCGCGGCGCAGCGCGGACTCCTTGAGCTTGAAGCGGTCGGCCAGGCCCGGCAGGTACCAGACGGGATCGATCGCCGCCTTGGTGACGCGCACGTCGCCGTTGGCATGCAGGATGTCGCCGTCGGGCTTCAGCCGCCCGGCGGCGATGGCCGCCGCCAGCTCGGGCATGTTGATGTGGGCCTTGGTGATCGCGATGGTCGGGCGGATGTCGGCGCCAGCGGCGATCTCCGCGGCGAAGACCTCGCCCACCCGGTGGCCCCAGGGATCGAGCGAGACGATCTTCTGCGGGTCGCTCCACTGCGGGTGCGGGCCGATGGCCTCGGCCGGCGCGGTGTCGGTCAGGTCGGGCTTGTGGTCCTGCTTGAGCTGGCCCGAGGCCACGGCCAGTGCGCGGTATACGGCGTAGGAGCCCGCATGCGTGCCGATGGCATTGCGCTGGGCCGCATTGGTCAGGCTGGCGACCACCGGCCCGCGTTCGGCGGCGGTGGGGGCGCCCCAGTGGATGTCGAAGAAGGCGCCGGCGCGGCGGCGCGGGTGGGACGTCAGAACGATGTGACCGGACATGCTTCAACCTCGGGTGGGGTGGCGAGCCTGCAAGGCTCAAGCACCAATCTTGACCATGTGGTCAGGAATGAGGGGATTGGAGCAAGTACGGTGCCAGCCCCGGACGGCGTGATGTAGTGGCGGCGCAGAACGAAAGCGGCCCGCCGAGGCGGGCCGCAATTCCCGGGAAACGCGCGCTCAGGCCAGCGCGCGGCCGGAGACCACCAGCTGGTGGCCGGGCTGGTCCGCCAGCTTGAACTGCGAGATCAGCCCCATCAGCGCGGTGGACTGCTGTCTCAGGCTCTCGGCCGCCGCGGCACTCTGCTCCACCAGTGCGGCGTTCTGCTGCGTGCCCACGTCCAGCGAGGCCACGGCCTGGTTGACCTGCACGATGCCCTGGGTCTGCTCGTGGGTGGCCGTGTTGATCTCGGCGATCAGGCCGGTCATGCGCTGCACCTGGGACACGACGTCGCCCATGGTGGAGCCGGCCTCGCCCACCAGCTGGCTGCCGGCCTCGACCCGTTGGACGCTGGCGCCGATCAGGGTCTTGATCTCCTTGGCCGCATTGGCGCTGCGCTGGGCCAGGCTGCGCACCTCGCCGGCCACGACAGCGAAGCCGCGGCCCTGCTCGCCCGCCCGCGCGGCTTCCACCGCGGCGTTCAGCGCGAGGATGTTGGTCTGGAAGGCGATGCCGTCGATGACGCCGATGATGTCGTTGATCTTGCGGCTGGAGTCGGTGATCTCCTGCATCGTGGCCACCACCCGCTGCACCACCTCGCCACCGCGGCCGGCCACTTCGGCGGCGGTGTCGGCCAGCCGGCTGGCCTGGCCGGAGCTGTCGGCGTTCTTCTGCACGGTGGAAGTCATCTGTTGCATCGAAGCGGCGGTTTGCTGCAGGGCGCTGGCCTGCTGCTCGGTGCGGCTGGACAGGTCGTGGTTGCCGGTGGCGATCTCTGCCGACGCGGTCGCAATGCCGTCGGCGGACTGGCGCACCTGGCCCACCATGGCCACCAGGCTCTCGTTCATGCGCTTGAGTGCGGCCAGCAGCTGGCCGGTCTCGTCGTGGGTATCGACCTCGATGCGGGTGCGCAGGTCGCCATCGGCCACGGCCTCGGCCAGGCGCACGGCGCGCATCAGCGGGCGGGTCACGGCGTTGCTCAGCAGCCAGCCCAGCAGCACCGCAAGGCCGGCGGCGCCGAGGCAGGCGGCGATCATCACGTTGCGGCTGGCCACGTAGGCCGCCTGGGCTTCGGTCACGCGACGGGCCGCCTCACTGCGCTCGTTGCCGATGAAGGCTGCAGAGGCGGCCTGCAGCTTGGCCAGCAGCGGCCTGCACTCGTCGTTCATCTTGGCGATCGCGGGCTCGTGTTCGCCCCTCATCGCCATGCCGACGATGGCCAGTGCGACCCCCCTGTACTGCGACTCCACCTGCTCGATGTTGGTCACGAACTGGCGGTCGCTGTCCGTTGCATCGGTGGATGGCGCCACCGCCGCCTTCAACCGCGCCACGCCGGCCTGCACGTCCTCCTGGGCCTTGATGACGGCGGCATGCTCGAAGGCGCGGTCGGCGTCCTTGGTCACCAGCACCAGGTTGCGTGCGGCGATCGCGCGGCGATTCGCGGCGCTGCGCAGCTCGATGGCGATGCGCTCACGCTCGCCCACGCCGTTGAGGTAGTCGAAGAACTGCGCGTTGGACTGCGACAGCGAGCGCAACGCGAGCGCGGATACCAGCAGGACGACCGCTGCAAGAGCGGCGAATCCGAGCAGCAGCTTGGCCTTGACGCGCAGTTGGCTGAGCTTCATGAGGGCGAGTTCCCGTGCGCATGCCCCGCGCTGGGGTCGCCCGAGACTTGCACCGCCTGCACGCCGGCAGGCGACACCGGACGGAAGGCGATGCGCCGCTACATCGGCGGCGCAGCAGGGCTTATCGGTCGGCCGCGCCGGGCGCTGAAGGGGCGCAGCCCGGATTGCAACGCCCTGTTACCCATGGTCCTGCCCTGCCGCTTTTTCCAGGGATCGCGGTGCCGCCCGGGGGAGTTGCCGTGATTTCAAAGGAACATCCCGCCCGAGACCTCGATGCGTTGCCCGTTGATCCAGCGGGTGCCCGGGCGCAGCAGCGAGGCGATGGCGTCGCCGATGTCGTCGGGCAGGCCGACGCGCCCCAGCGCAGTCTGCGAGGCGACCATCCGGTTCAGGCCCACGTTGTCGCGCACGGCGCCGCCACCGAAGTCGGTCTCGATGGCGCCGGGCGCCACCGTATTGACCGCGATGCCGCGCGGGCCCAGCTCCTTGGCCAGGTAGCGCGTCAGCACCTCGATGCCGCCCTTCATCGCGGCGTAGGCGCCGTAGCCGGGCAGCGTGAAACGCGCCAGGCCGGAGGAGATGTTGACGATGCGCCCGCCGTCGGCGATCAGCGGCAGCAGCTTCTGCGTCAGGAAGAAGGGGCCCTTGAGATGCACGGCCACCAGCGCGTCGAACTGCGCCTCGGTGGTCTCGGCCAGCGGGGCGTGCACGCCCATGCCGGCGTTGTTGACCAGATGGTCGATGTGCGCGCGGTTCCAGTCGCGCAACACGCCCTTCACCTGCTCGACGAAGCCGTCGAAGCCGGCGCTGACACCTACGTCGAGCTGCAGCGCGGCCGCGTGCCGGCCCAGGGCCTGGATCTGCTGCACGACCTGCTGTGCCTCGGCCTGCTGGCCGCGGTAGGTCAGGATCACGTCGCTGCCTTCGGCTGCGAGCTTCAGCGCGGTGTTGCGGCCCAGGCCGCGGCTGCCGCCGGTGATGAGGGCGATGGGGTGGGGGATCTGGCTCATGTCGGGCTCCTGTGCAAGGTGGATCGTTGATCGATGGACTGGACTCTAGAATCGGACAGTGCCGCGATAAACCCACCGGAAAGACCCAAACTGTTCCTCAAAAGAGAACAATGACCATGGATCTCGACGCCCTGCGCGCCTTCGTCCAGGTGGCCGAACTGGCCAGCTTCACCCAGGCCGGCGAGCGCCTGGGCCTGCCCAAGGGCCGCGTCTCGGCCGTGGTGCAGCAGCTGGAGGCGGGGCTGGGCACGCGGCTGCTGCACCGGACCACGCGTGTGGTCCGCCTGACCCCCGACGGCGAACTCTTCCTGGAGCGCTGCCGCGAGCTGCTGGCCGAGGCCGACGAGCTGCAGGCCTTCTTCCAGCGTTCGCCGGGCGCCCTGCGCGGCCGCCTGCGCGTGGACCTGTCGGTGGCCATCGCGCGGCGCTTCGTCATCCCGCGGCTGCCTGAGTTCCTGGCCGTGCATCCGCAGCTGGAGATCGAGCTCAGCAGCACCGACCGCCGCGTGGACCTGGTGCACGAGGGCTTCGACTGCGTGCTGCGCATCGGCAGCCTGGACGACTCCGGCCTGGTGGCGCGGCGCCTGGGCGAATTGGTGCAACTCAATTGCGCCAGCCCCGCCTACCTGCGCGCGCACGGCACGCCGCGCAGCCTGGAGGAGCTGTCGCGCCACCGCGTCGTGCGCTACGCGCCGGCCATGGGTGCGGCGGCCACCGGATTCGAATACCACGACGGCGAGCGCTGGCGCACCTGGCCGATGGCCAGCTGCATCACCGTCAACAACACCGACGCCTACCAGGCCGCCTGCCTCGCCGGCCTGGGCCTGATCCAGGCGCCGGCGCTGGGCATGGAGGCGCTGCTGGAGCGCGGCGAACTGGTGGAGGTGCTGCCGCAGCTGCGCGGACCCGCCCTGCCCGTCTCGCTGATCTATCCCGCGCGGCGCAACCTGCCGCGCCGCGTGCAGGCCTTCATGGCCTGGCTGGAGACCATCCTGCAGCCGGCGCTGCAGTGAACGGCCTCAGCGCAGCTTCTCTCGCGTCAGCAGGAAGAAGAAGGGCTGTGACGTCTGCCGCAGGTCCATCAGCCCGAGCACGCGGTGTTCGTCGATGCAGCGGAAGTGGTCGATCACCGGGATGCGGTCGTAGATCATGGCTGCGCTGCCCACGTTGCGGTGGCGGACCATGCGCAGGCGTGCTGCGGGCCCGCGGGCACGCAGCAGCGGCCGGATCACGCCGAAGACGCCGCGCGCGAGCACGCTGCGCGCAAGACGCGGCCAGCCCAGCGCCAGTCCGATGGGCAGCAGCGCGGGCTGCAGTGCCATGAAGGCGTTGTCGCCGGCGGGGAAGACCAGCGGGTCGACGTCGTCGTCGCTGCGGAAGGTCTTGCCGTGCCAGGCATAGGCCTCCAGCAGGCCGTCCAGCGGATGGCCGCTGTGCAGCCCGCTGCCCTGCCAGGCGCCGTGCATGCGCGCGGTGGACAAGGGCTCCAGCCCGTCGAAGCGCACCAGCGCCTGGTCCGTCGTGAGCGCGCGAGCCTCCCAGGCCGCCAGCCAGTGCGGCGCGGGGTGGATCACGAAGCCTCCGACTGCCGCGCCCGTTCGAGCATCAGCTCGCGCTCGCGCGTGTTCTGTGCCAGTTGCGCGGCACGCATGAACTCGGCGCGTGCTTCGTGGTTGCGGCCCAGCTTGGCCAGCAGGTCGCCGCGGGCGCTGGGCAGCCACTGGTAGTTCTTCAGCGCGGGGTCGTTGCGCAGGCGATCGATAATCTCCAGCCCCGCGGCGGGACCGAAGGCCATGGCCACGGCGATCGCGCGGTTCAGCTCCACCACGGGCGAGGGATGCAGCTGCGACAGCGCGTCGTAGATCGCGGCGATGCGCGCCCAGTCGGTGTCGGCCGCGACGGCCGCGCGCGCATGGCAGGCGGCGATCGAGGCCTGCAGCGCATAGGCGCCCAGCGATGCATGGGGCGTGCTGCCCTCGCCGGCGTCCACCAGCGCCTGCGCCCGTTCCAGCGCGGCCAGGCCGCGGCGGATCAGCAGGCGGTCCCAGCGGCCACGGTCCTGGTCCAGCAGCAGCACCGGGCGGCCTTGTGCATCGGTGCGCGCGGCGATGCGCGAGGCCTGCAGCTCCATCAGCGCGATCAGGCCGTGGGCCTCGGGCTCGCCGTGGGCCAGCACGGCCAGCATGCGGCCCAGGCGCAGCGCCTCGTCGCACAGGGCCGGACGCATCCAGTCGTCGCCGGCCGTGGCGGTGTAGCCCTCGTTGAACACGAGGTAGACCACTTCCAGCACCGAGCCCAGGCGGCGGCTGAGTTCCTCGCCGCGCGGCACCTCGTAGGGCACGCGGGCTTCGGTCAGCGTGCGCTTGGCGCGCACGATGCGCTGTGCCACGGTGGGTTCGCCGACCAGGAAGGCGCGTGCGATCTCGGCCGTGCTCAGGCCGCCGACGAGCTTCAGCGTCAGCGCGGTGCGCGCCTCGGTGGACAGCACCGGGTGGCAGGCGGTGAAGATCAGGCGCAGCAGGTCGTCCCCGATCTCGTCGGCGCGGGCATCGCTCAACGCATCGACGAAATCCGGGACGAAGTGGGCCTCCTGCGCCTCCAGGTCGCGGCCGTACTCCTCGAGCTTGCCGTCGCCCAGCTTGTCGCGGCGCAGGCGGTCCAGCGCCCGGTGCTTGGCGGCCGCCATCAGCCAGGCGCCGGGGTTGCCGGGCACGCCCGCCTCGGGCCAGTGCTCGAGCGCGCAGAGGAGCGCGTCCTGCGCCAGCTCCTCGGCCACGCCGATGTCGCGCACCATGCGCGCGACGCCGGCGACGATCTTCGCGGACTCGATGCGCCAGACCGCTTCGATCGCACGATGCGTGGCCTCCTGCTGCGACATGTCAGCTCAGCACTGCGCCGGCGCAGCGCCCATGTCCATGTACACCAGCTCCCACAGGTGGCCGTCCAGGTCCTCGAAGCCGTGGCCGTACATGAAGCCGTGGTCCTGCTTCGCGTTGGGCGCCGAGCCGCCGGCGGCGATCGCCTTGGCCACCAGCGCGTCCACCTCCTCGCGGCTGTCGCAGGACAGGCAGACGAGCACCTCGGTGCCCTTGCGTGCGTCGGCGACGGGCTTCCTGGTGAAGGTCTGGAAGAAGGGCTCGGTCAGCAGCATCGCGTAGATGGTGTCGCTGATGACCATGCAGGCGCCCTGCTCGTTGGTGAACTGCGGGTTGAAGCCGTAGCCCAGTGCGCCGAAGAAGGCCTTGGACTTGGTCAGGTCCTTGACCGGCAGGTTGATGAAGACTTGCTTGCTCATGACGGGGTCCTCGGATGGGGTCGGATGGCTCAGGCCGTGCGGGCGAGTTCGGCCTGCAGGCGGTCCAGGTTCTGTTCGTTGGCAGGTGCGGCGAACTTCGCGATGCGGTCGCGTTCGGCCGCGGTGGCGAAGCGCTGGCACCAGCCCACGCGGGTACGACCGCCCTCCTCGTCCAGCGTCAGCGTGAAGCGGAAGTGCGGCGCGTTGACGTGGTCGAAGACGACGCGCCGCGCGGTGTGCAGCTCGACGAAGACGCTGTGGTTGGGATAGTCCGTGCCGTCGGGGCCGTGCATGGTGAAGATCCAGTCGCCGCCGGCGCGCAGGTCGAAGTGGCGGAAGCTGTTGCGGAAGCCCGCAGGCCCCCACCAGCGCGCCAGGCGATCGGGATCGGCGAAGGCGTTCCAGACCTGCTGCGGCGTGGCATCCACCACGCGGCTGGTGATGAGGTCGAAGCCCTCGCCGGCGATGCGGATGTGCTCGTCCATACCCGTCTCCTCAGCGCTGCTCGGCCGCGGCCTTCAGGTTGGCCAGGCCCGCCTCGAAGTCGCTTCCGATCATCTTGTCCATGTCCAGGAAGATGCCCGCCAGCTTGCTGATGTAGGGGGCCGGGCCGTGCATGGACCAGGTGACCACGGTCGCATCGCCCTGTGGCTTCAGGTCGAACTCGATGGTGTTGCGGCCTTCCATGGGCTTGATCATGTGCAGCTCCATCGTCACCTTGGACGGGGGCTGGTCGCTCAGCAACTCGATGCTGCCGCTGCCCGCGTCCTTGTTGCCGTCGAAGTCGTAGGCGGCGCCGGGGCCGGCGGCCGGGCCGCGGTAGGTGATGCGCATGGCCGGATCCTTCTTCGCGTATGGGTTCCAGGTGTTGAAGGCGCGCAGGTCGGCGATCAGCGGGTGCAGCTTCTGCGCCGGTGCCTGGATGGTGGCGCTGCGCGTGACCGCGAAGGTGTCGGGCCGCGTCGCGGCGTAGGCCAGCAGCGCGACGAGGGCGACGGCCAGCACGAACAGGATGGTCTTGATCATGGCGTGTGCTCCCGTGGCGTGTTCACTGGCCGTTGCCGACGCCGATCTGGCGGAAGCGCTCGATGGAGGCGTCGGGCTCGAAGTCCTCCAGCTCGAACAGCTGGCGCACCTCGATGTGGCAGCTGATGCCGCGATGGGGCGCGGGGAAGCGGCGCGTCCATTCCAGCGCCTCCTCGCGCGAGCGCACCTGGATCAGGGTGTAGCCGCCGATCAGCTCCTTGGTCTCCACGAAGGGGCCGTCGACCACGCTGGGCTTGCCTCCGTCGGCCGCGTACTGCACGCGCCAGCCCTTGCTGCTGGGCTGCAGGCCGGTGGCATCCAGCAGCACGCCAGCCTGGGCCAGCTGCTCGTGGTAGGCCGCCATCTCGGTCAGCAGGGCGGATTCCGGCATCGCGCCGGCTTCGGTCTCGGCGGTGGCCTTGACGATGATCATGAAACGCATGGCTTGCTCCTGTCCGTCTGGGGGGGGGTGGAAGGGCGCGTCTTCCGGCGCCCACATTCACACGACGAACGGGGCCGGGCGTTTTCGACAGCGTGGGCCTTGGTGCAAACCCTTGGGTCGGATGGCGGGTTCAGGCGTCCTCGTAGCAAGGCCCCAGGCCCCGCACCTCCACCGTCGCCCATTCGGCGGCCGGGCAGGTCTTCGCGATGGCCACGGCCTCGTCACGCGTCTTGCAGTCCAGCAGGAAGAAGCCGCCGACCATCTCCTTGGCCTCGGCGAAAGGGCCGTCGAGCACGCTGGCCTGGCCGCCGCGCACGGCCACGCGGCGTGCCTTGGGCGCGTCGCTCAGGGACTCGGCAGCCAGCAGCAGGCCGCGCTCCTTCAGGTCGGCGCCGAAGCGCAGCATGCGGTCGTAGACGACGCGGCCCTGTTCCTCGCCGCGTTCGCGGCGCTGGCCCAGGGGTTCCATGATCAGCAGCATGTAGGGCATGGGGTTCACCGGCGGGGATCGATGCCCGCAGTGTGCCGTGTCGCTGCGCTTTCAGCCCGGCGGGGTCGCGTCGAAGCCGCCCCCGGCCACGCGGTTGCGGCCGGCCTGCTTGGCGCGGTAGAGCGCCGCGTCCGCCAGTTCCACCAGGTCCGTCGCGGCGGCCAGGCCGTCGGCGCGCACGCTGGCCACGCCGACGCAGATGGTGACCACGCGCGAGGCCGCCGAGCCCGCGTGGGGGATCTGCAGCGCCTCCACCGCGCGGCGGATGCGCTCGGCGGCCTGCAAGGCTTCTTCGGCGCCGGCCAGCGGCAGCACCGCGACCATCTCCTCGCCGCCGTAGCGTGCCACCAGGTCACCCGGGCGGCGCAGGCAGGCGGAGACCGCCGCGGCCACCGCGGCCAGGCAGCGGTCGCCCTCGGGATGGCCGTAGCGGTCGTTGTAGGCCTTGAAGTGGTCCACGTCGAGCATCAGCACCGCCAGCGCAGTGCCGCCGCGGCGCGCGCGCTGCCAGGCCTGCTCCAGGTACTCCTCGAAGTGGCGGCGGTTGTAGAGGCCCGTCAGCGCGTCCACGCGCGCCAGCGCCTGCAGCTGGCGGTTCACCGAGCCCAGCTCGTCGAGCAGCGCCCGGCGGCGCAGCGAAAGCAGGTAGCGCCGACGCTCGTCGCGCTCCAGCGCCCAGTTGGCGGCCAGCGTGAAGATCACGCTCGCCGCCAGCAGCGCGGCCAGCGGCAGCACCAGGCGCTCGTCGTGGGCCGGCACCATGAGCATCGCACCCAGGTGGATGGCATAGACGGCGAGCGAGAAGGCCACCGCATACCAGAAGCGCAGCCGCTGGACCATGTTCCCGTACATCACCACCACCATCAGCCCCACGTGGTAGTACTGCCGCGTCGGGCTCTGGCTGGACGAGAGGATGAAGGCCAGGCAGGCCGCCGCGCACACGCCGCTGATCAGCACGATGGCCTCGATCACCAGCGGCGGGATGTGGCGCAGCACCCAGTCGCGGGCCAGGAAGGGGATGAGCAGCAGCAGCACCGCCACCGGCGTGAACACGCCCAGCCGCAGGGTCAGCGCCATCGGGAAGACGTCGCCGGCCATCAGCCAGTCCACCGGCAGGAAGCCGAGGAACACCAGCAGCGACAAGGCGCCGCTGATGGTCACGTAGCGCAGGCGCCGCGCGGCGCCGTCGGCCAGGAAGCGCTGTTCCAGCCCGCCGCTGAAGCGCATCCAGCGGAAGCCGTCGTTCAGCACCTCCACCGGCAGGCCGGCGTCCGGTTCGGGCTGCATGGCCGTGGGCAGGTTCATGCGGGGGTCTGCGGACCGGCCACGGCGTTGCGGCCACCGGCCTTGGCGCGGTAGAGCGCGGCATCGGCCGCGGCCATCAGTGCGTCCGGGCTTGCACCGGGCGCGTTCGCACGCATGGTGGCCGCGCCTACGCTCACCGTCACGTGGTCGCACACCGGCGAGGCCGCGTGCGCCAGCGCCAGCTGCGCGATGCCGGCGCGCACGCGCTCGGCCGCAGCCAGCGCCGCGGGCAGCCCGGCATCCCCCAGCACGGCGACGAATTCCTCGCCGCCGGCGCGCGCCACCAGGTCGACGGGCATGCGCAGCTGGGTCTTCAGCGCATCGGCCACCTGCTTGAGGCAGACGTCGCCGGCGGGATGGCCGTAGTGGTCGTTGTAGAGCTTGAAATGGTCGACGTCGATGGCCAGCAGCGAGACGGCGCGCCCGTCGCGCCGCGCGCGCTCCCAGGCCTGCAGCAGGAACTCGTCGAGGTGGCGCCGGTTCGCCAGGCCGGTCAGCGGGTCGAAGCGCGACAGCCGGTCCAGCCGCGCGTTGGCCCGGCCCAGTTCGTCCAGCAGGGACTGCTCCTGCTGCTGCAGCAGCCAGGTGCCGCGGTCCTCGTGCTCCTGCCAGTAGGTGTGGAAGAGCGTGAACACGGCAGTGGCGACCATCACCACCGACATCGACATCAGCACGACCACCGGCGGGTCGCGCACCGCGAGCGCGGCGGCCGCGAACAGCGCCAGCATCATCGCGGCCACGCGCGTGGCCACCCAGAAGCGCATGCGGATCACGCCGCCGTTGAACAGCAGGATCATCGACAGCGAGACCAGGTAGGGCGGGCCCAGCCCGGTGCGGCTCTTCAGGCACAACACGATGCAGGTGCAGGCGCCGATGGTGCTCATCACGAGCACGCTGCGCTCGCGCATGCGCTCGTCCATGCGCGGCAGCATCAGCACCCAGGCCACGGACAGCGGCGTGAAGAACAGCAGCCGCAGCTGCACGGCCAGGTGGAGCTGGTCGGGCACCACCAGCCAGTCGGTCACCAGCATCAGGCTGGACAGCATGGCCACCAGCATGGCGCCGGTGCGCAGCAGGCCCAGCCGCTCGGCGGCCTTGTCGCGCAGGTAGTGGGCCTCCTGCTGCGGCGGAAAGCGCAGCAGCGGAAAGCCTTGCTCCAGCACCTGCGCATAGGCGCCGGCTTCGGGCGCGGCAGGGGGCGCAGGCGCATCCGCCGTCGGCGCGTCGGGAAGCGGTGTGGAGAACTGCACGAAAGGAGACAGCGTGGGCGTGTGACGGGTACGGGCGCGGCCCGAAGCCGAGCGTCCATGCCCCGAGTGTCCCCGGCCGGCGGCGCTTGCAGCCGCGGCTGCGCGGCGCGTTCATGACTTATTGCTGGCGGCGGCGGGTGTTCTCGCGCCGCAAGGGCGTGGCGCGCCGGCTCAGCGCAACGAAGCCAGGAAATCCTCCACCGGCAGCAGCGTGCGCGCGGCGGCTTCCTCCTGCGGCACGTGGCCCAGGTCGTCGAAGATGTAGAGCTCGCTGCCGGCGATGTCGCGCTGGAAGCGCCGGGCGTGTTCCGGCGGCACCAGGCGGTCGCGTGCGCCCCACAGGATCAGCGTGGGCTGGCGGATGTCCTTGATGCGTGCGGCCTGCTCGCCGGCTTCGGTTTGCATGAAGCGGCGGCGCAGCGCGGCGCGGTTGCCCACGCGCAGGGCCAGCTCGAAGTAGCGGTCCACCAGCGCGGGGGTCACCTGCTCCGGATGGCCGTAGACGTTGCGCACGCTGTAGTCGACGATGAAGCGCGGCAGGATGCGCGTGGTGAACCACTCCATCGCCGGCGTGGCCACCAGGCGGAAGGCGATGGGCACCGACAGTGCCGACAGCTCGTAGCCGTTGCTGTCCACCAGCACCAGGGCGGCAACGCGCTTGGGTGTGGTCAGCGCGGTGCGCCAGGCGATCTCGCCGCCCAGCGCGTTGCCGCCCAGGACCACGCGCTGCACGCCGAGCGTGTCCATCAGCCGCAGCACGAAGCGCACGTAGGCCTCGATGCGGTAGTCGCCGTCGATGGACGGGCCCGTCAGGCCGAAGCCCGGCAGGTCCACGGTGATCACGCGGTGCTGGCCGCCGAGGCCCGCGGCCCAGCCCTCCCAGGTGTGCAGGCTGGCGGACAGGCCGTGCAGCAGCAGGACGGGCCGCGGATCCTCGCGCGGGCCCACGTCGCGCACGTGCACCTGGATGCCGTCGACGTCGACGAAGCGCGAGGGCGGCGGCGCCCAGCGCGCGGCCAGCGCGCCGAGCTGGCGGTCGGGCTCCCAGGTCAGCACGGCGCCGGTGCCCAGCGCCAGCGCCAGCAGCACGCCGGCCAGCACCAGGCGCTTGATCCAGCGCCAGGCGGGGTGGGGAGGGGCCGGCTGCGCGCCGGCGGCATAAGGCGTGGTGTAGGTGGTGTTCAAGACGGCATGCAGGGCGGCTGCGGTCCGCGTGTGCGGCGCCGCCCTGCGTCAAGCGTTCAGTGCTTGAGCATTTTGCGCGTGTTCCAGACGATCAGCGGCTGGTACCAGGTGCCGATGAGGCGCACCAGCTTGTCGAGGAACTTGGCGTCCGGGCCGACCAGCACGCGGCGCTTGTTCTTTTCCACCGCACGCAGGATCTGGCGCGCGGCCGATTCGGCGGTGGTGGTGTTGAGCAGCTTGTCGAAGCGCTTGCGGGCCACGTCCGGGTCCACGCCGGTGGCCTTGGAGGTGTTCGGGTCCATGCGCGCATCCTTGGCGATGTTGGTGCGGATGCCGCCGGGGTGCACGCAGGTCGCGCTGACGGGCTCGTTCATGGTCTCCAGCTCCATGCGCAGGCATTCGGTGTAGCCGCGCACCGCGAACTTGCTGGCGTTGTAGCAGCCGTTCAGCGGCACGGACAGCAGGCCGAACAGGCTGGACGTGTTGATCACGTGCCCGTCGCCCGAGGCCTTCAGGTGCGGCAGGAAGGCCTGGGTGCCCCAGACCACGCCCCAGAAGTTGATGCCCATGATCCACTCGAAGTCCTCGCGCTTGGCCTTCTCCAGCAGCGTGGCCAGCGCGACGCCGGCGTTGTTGAAGATCAGGTTGACCTTGCCGTGGTCGGCCGCGGTCTGGTCGGCCCAGGCATAGACCGCGTCGCGGTTGGCGGTGTCGATGCGTGCGGTGGTGATCTTCACGCCGCGGTTGGCGGCGCGCGCCAGCTCGGCGGTCTCGGCCAGGCCGCGCTCGTTGACGTCCGACAGCGAGAGATGGCAGCCGCGCTGGGCCAGCTGGATGGCCAGGGTGCGGCCCATGCCGGATGCCGCGCCGGTGATCGCCGCCACCTTGTTGTTGAAGTCCTTCATCGATGCTTGCTCCTCGGGATGGTCCCGTCGTCTTGTGTGGATGGTGTACGTGGAAAAGAGGGGGCGGATCAGGCCGCGGCGCGCAGGCCGTCGGCCGGATCGGTGCGGCGCGCAATGAACTGGGCCGACTCGCGCAGCGATTCGCGCGCCTCGGGCAGCATGATCATCGTCGGCCACACGTGGGGCAGCTTGTCGCGCAGCAGCAGGGTGCTGTCCACGCCGTGGGCGCGGGCGCGCTCGTGCAGCCGGGTGGCGTCCGACAGCAGGATCTCGTGGCGGCTGGCGTGGATCAGCAGCGGCGGCAGGCCGCGCAGGTCGGCGTAGACCGGCGAGGCCAGCGGCTCTGTCAGCGGGCGGTCCGGCAGGTACAGGCGCGAGGCCTGCGGCAGGCTGTCGGGCTGGAACATCACGTCGGCCTTGGCCAGGGTCTTCATCGTCTCGCCGGCGCAGGCCAGGTCCACCCAGGGCGAGAACAGCACGGCGCCGGCCGGCATCGGCAGGCCGGCGTCGCGTGCGGCCAGCATGCAGGCCACGGCCAGGCCGCCGCCGGCGGAGTCGCCGGCCAGGATGATCTCGGACGGGGACACGTCGCGCGCCAGCAGCTCGCGGTACCAGGCCAGCGCGTCGTCCACCGCGGCGGGGAAGGGATGCTCCGGCGCCAGGCGGTAGTCCACCGACAGCGTGCGCCCCTGCGAGGCGCGCGCCAGGTAGGCGGCCACCGGGCGATGCGTCTCCAGGTTGCAGAAGAAGTAGCCGCCGCCGTGGAAGTAGAGGACGGTGCGCAGCGGCTTGGCCACGCTCAGCCACTCGGCCGGGCTCAGGCCGCGGGACCAGTCGGCGGCGACGGGCTCGTGGCGGATCTCCGCCGGCGGCTTCGGATAGCTGCGCGCCATCTTGGCCACCGCCGCGCGCACATGGGCCACGTTGAGCTTTTGTCCCGGCTTGGGCTTGAAGCGGTAGCGCAGGAAAAGATTCGCGAAGAAGGCCTGGATGCTCATGGCGATGACGAGGCTGGGCTGGAAAACTGCCGCGCGGATCTTGCCTGCGGCAGACGGGGAGCGCACATGATGCGGGGCGACAGCACTTGTCGGACACGCATCCGTAGTGCTCGCTTCTACTGAGTCCGGATGCTGTTGTACTGGTCCAGCTTGAAGGACTTGGTGCGGCGGCGGTAGGCGAAGGTGAAGCCCGGCCACAGCGTGGTGTTGCGGCCGCTGGCGTTGAGGTACCAGCTGTTGCAGCCGCTGGACCACACGGTCTGGGTCAGCCGCGCCTGGGTCTCCTCGACGAAGGCCTGCTGGGCCTGCGGCTTGACGTCCACCGCCTGCAGCCGCTTGGCGCGCATCTGCTTGAGCGCGTCCACCACGTAGCGGATCTGCGACTCGATCATGTAGACCATGGAGTTGTGGCCCAGCCCGGTGTTGGGCCCCATCAGGAAGAACATGTTGGGGAAGCCCGAGACCGAGATGCCCAGGAAGGCCTCCGGCCCCTTTGGCCAGGCGTCCAGCAGGTCGCGCCCGCCCACGCCGCTGATGAGGCCGCGCGGCACCATGTCCTGGATGGTGAAGCCGGTGGCATAGATGATGGCGTCCACGTCGCGCTGCTGCCCGTCCTTGGTCACGACGCCGGTGGGCGTGATCCGGGTGATCGCGTCGTTGACGATGTGCACGTTCTCGCGTGCCAGCGCCGGGTAGTAGTCGTTGGAGATCAGGATGCGCTTGCAGCCCGGGGTGTACTTGGGCACCAGCAGCTCGCGCTTCTTCGGGTCCTTCACGTGCTTGAAGATGTGCGCGCGACCCATGCCCGCGGCGGCCTTCATGATCTTCGGATGCACGGTGAAGCCCAGCACGCGGCTTTCCAGCAGCGCGTAGATGCCCGCGCGCAGCAGGCGCTGGGTGAAGGGCAGCGCGGTGAAGAGCTTCTTCTCCCAGGGCTTCATCGGCCGGTCCGGCTTGGGCATCACCCACGACGGCGTGCGCTGGTAGTAGTCCAGCCGCTCGACGATGGGCGCCAGCTGCGGCGCCACCTGCACCGCGCTGGCCGCGCTGCCGATGATGGCCACGCGCTTGCCGCGCAGGTCCACGCCGTCGGGCCACTGGGCGGTGTGGAAGGACGCTCCGCCGAAGCTCTCGCGCCCCGGGATGTCGGGGAAGCCGGGGTTGCTCAGGCCGCCCATGCCGCTGACCAGGGCGCGTGCCGTGAAGCTGCGGCCGTCCGCGGTGCCCACGGTCCACAGCGCCCGCGCCTCGTCGTAGCGCGCGCCGGTCACGTTGGCGTTGAAGCGCATGTGCGGCATCAGGCCGTACTTCTGCGCGACGCGCTGCAGGTAGGCCAGGATCTCGGGCTGCGTCGGGAACATGCGCGACCAGCCCGGGTTGGGCTCGAAGGAGAAGGAATACAGGTGCGACTGCACGTCGCAGGCGCAGCCCGGGTAGCGGTTGTCGCGCCAGGTGCCGCCGACGCCGCCGGCGCGCTCCAGGATGAGGAAGTCGTCGAAGCCGGCGCGCTTGAGCTGCACGCCCATGCCGAGGCCGGAGAAGCCGCTGCCGACGACGATGGCCGACAGGATGCGCTGGTCCGCGTTCGCGGCGCTGGAGTTTGCGGAGGTGTTGGACATGGCAGCAGAAAACGGAAGGGTTGTCTGTCGCGCGGCCTACAAAGCCGGCGGTTACCGTTGTCCGGACCCCACTGGCCTATGCTGCAGCCGCGCAATCAGAAGTTGACAACATATGTTGTCTTTTTCCTGCGACGATCATACGTGTTTGTGTACACACCAGTGGAGTGCGAATGTCCCAGCCCAGCCCGTTGCGACAGCCTGTGCCCCCCCCGAGGCAGGCGGGTCGCCGCAGCTACGGCGGCGTGGCGCCCGAGGAGCGGCAGGCCCTGCGCCGCCAGCGCCTGATCGAGGCCGGCATCGAAGTCTTCGGCACGCGCGGCTTCCATGCCGCCACGGTGCGCGAGGTCTGCGGCGCCGCGCGCCTGACCGAACGCTATTTCTACGAGTCCTTCAAGGGCCTGTCCGATCTCTTCGCCGCCGTGTTCGAGCACATCACCGGCATGCTGAAGACGGCCACCCTGCTGGCGCTGGCCCAGTCCGAACCCCTGCCGCTGAAGCTGGCCGAGGCCGGCCTGCGCTGCTTCCTGGAGTTCGTGCGCGAGGACCCGCGGCGCGCCCGCATCGCGCTGATCGACGCGGTCAGCATCGGCCAGGGCAGCAAGGAGGCAGTGGACCGCACCTCGCGCGACTACGTGGACCTCATGCGCGGCTTCGTCGGCACGCTCTACCCCGACGCGGCCAAGGCCGGCATCAACGTCGAGATGCTGTCGGTGGGCCTGATCGGCATGAACACCCACATCGCCACCAGCTGGGTGCGCGACGGCTGCAAGATGCCGCTGGAGGATGTGCTGGCCTCCAACCTGCTGTGCTACAGCGGGCTGGACATGCTGGTGCGATCGCGCGGCGTGGAGGTCGTCCCCGGGGCCAAGCCGCCCAAGGCCGCAGGACGCAGCAAGGCCAGCTGATCCGCCGCGGCGACGGCCCCCGGCGGGCGGCGGATGCGGCCCGGGCTCCCGGGGCCGTCAGTCTCGCCAGTGGCGCAGGAGGAACTCGGCTTGCCGCTCCAGCGCCCGCGTGGAGCCGGGCAGCAGGCCGGCATGGATCTGGAAGACGTGCCAGCGGCGCTCGCAGATCTCCAGCTCCACCGTGGCGCCGCCGGCCGACGCGCGCTTGGTGAACTGCAGCGCATCGTCGTAGAGGATCTCCTCGGTGCCCACCTGCACCAGCGAGGGCGGCAGGCTGGTGTAGTCCTGGCTCAGCGGGTCGGCCTGCGGATGGCCGGCGGGCGCCGCATACCACGCCATGGCCTGGTGCACCCAGCCGCCGCGCAGCATGGGGTCGCGGGATGCGCGCTGCTGGCGGCTGGCGCCGGTGCCCTGCAGGTCCACCGCGGGCGAGATCAGCACCAGGGCCGCCGGCTGCGGCAGCCCCAGCTGGTGCAGCGCCTGGGGCACCAGCAGCGACAGCGTGCCCCCGGCCGAATCACCCACCAGCGCGATCTGCGAGGGCGCATAGCCGTCGGCCAGCAGCTGCCTGTAGGCGGCCACGCCGTCGTCGATCTGCGCGGGGAAGGGCGCCTCCGGCGTGCGGCGGTAGTGCGGGGCGACGACCTCGGCGCCGGTCAGCCGAGCCAGCCGGGTCGTGATGCTGCGATGCGAACGCGGGCTGCCGACGCAGAAGGCCCCGCCGTGCAGGAAGAGGATGGCGCGCCGGGGCTGCGTGCCGCGCGTGCGCAGGCGCTCCGTCGGCAGTGCGCCGGCGGGCGTGGCGATGCTGGTCTTGCGGATGTCGACGCCCAGGGCCGGCGGCATCAGGCAGGACAGCGCATGCATCACCGCACGCTGGCCGCCCACTGGCAGCGGCGGGCCGATCAGCGGCTTGAAGAACAGGCGCAGGCTCAGCTCCAGCAGCAAGGCGGCGGTGGACTCCAGGGCGCCGGAAGGCGGCTGCACGTGGCGGATGCGC
>SCTQ01000153.1 GCA_004322345.1 Aquabacterium sp.
TATCGGGCCGCAGGCTAGGCGCGTGCGCAGGCCCGTACCGGGCGGTACGGGCCTGTGGACGCAACGACGCATGCGGCCCGATACGGCTCGGCCCCAGGGGGTTCGGATCCGGTGGGGCCCAGGCACCCCGATCATCCCCACCGGGTCCGAACAAAAGTACAGATCTGCGTGGCGCACCACACTAGATGCGGACCGGAATGCCGCGCTCGGCCAGCAGCGCCTTCGCCTGCCCGACGGTGAATTCGCCGTAGTGGAAGATGCTGGCGGCCAGCACTGCGTCGGCGCCGCCTTGCTGCACGCCTTCGGCCAGGTGCTCCAGCGCGCCGACGCCGCCGGAGGCGATCACCGGCACCGGCACCGCGTCGCTGACGGCGCGGGTGAGCTGCAGGTCGAAGCCGATCTTCGTGCCGTCGCGGTCCATGCTGGTCAGCAGGATCTCGCCGGCGCCGTTGTCCGTCATCTGCCTGGCCCAGGCCACGGCGTCCAGGCCGGTGTTCTTGCGCCCGCCGTGGGTGTAGACGTCCCAGCCCGGGCCGCGGCTGGCCGCGTCCTCGGCGCTGCGGCGCTTGGCGTCGATGGCCACGACGATGCACTGCGAGCCGTACTTGTCGGACGCGTCGCGGATGACCTGCGGGTTGGCCACGGCCGCCGAGTTGAAGCTGACCTTGTCCGCGCCCGCGTTGAGCAGGCGGCGCACGTCTTCCACCGTGCGCACGCCGCCGCCGACGGTCAGCGGGATGAAGACCTGGCTGGCCACCGATTCGATGATGGACAGGATCAGGTCACGGCCATCCGAGGTGGCCGTGATGTCGAGGAAGGTGATCTCGTCGGCGCCCTGGTCGTTGTAGCGGGCGGCGATCTCCACCGGGTCGCCGGCATCGCGCAGCTCGACGAAGTTGACGCCCTTGACGACGCGCCCACCCGTGACGTCCAGGCAGGGAATGATGCGTTTGGCGAGCATGTGGGCCTGTTGTTCAGGCGCCGCCGTTGAGTTCGTCGGCGCGTTTCTGGCCGGCGACGAAATCGAGGTCGCCGGTGTAGATGGCGCGGCCGCAGATGACGCCTTCGACGCCCTCGGACTCCACGGCGCACAGCCGCTCGATGTCGGCGAGGTTGCTCAGGCCGCCGGAGGCGATCACCGGGATGCTCAGGGCCTGGGCCAGCTTGACCGTGGCCTCGATGTTGATGCCGCTGAGCATGCCGTCGCGGCCGATGTCGGTGTAGATCACGGCCTCGACGCCGTAGTCCTCGAACTTCTTGCCCAGGTCGATCACCTCGTGGCCGGTCAGCTTGGACCAGCCGTCGGTGGCGACCTTGCCGTCCTTGGCGTCGAGGCCGACGATGATGTGGCCGCCGAAGGCCGAGCAGGCGTCCTTCAGGAAGCCGGGGTTCTTCACCGCGGCCGTGCCGATGATGACGAAGCCCAGGCCGTCGTCCAGGTAGCGCTCGATGGTGTCGAGGTCGCGGATGCCGCCGCCCAGTTGCACGGGGATCTCGTCGCCGACCTCCGCGATGATGGACTTGATGGCCGCCTCGTTGACCGGCTTGCCGGCGAAGGCACCGTTGAGGTCGACCAGGTGGAGCCGCCGCGCTCCGGCGTCGACCCATCGTCGGGCCATGGCCGCGGGGTCCTCGCTGAAGGTGGTGGACTCGTTCATGTCGCCCTGGCGCAGGCGAACGCACTGACCGTCTTTCAGGTCGATGGCAGGAATCAGCAGCATGGCTGTCGGGTCACGGGTGACGCGCTCGGCAGGTGCGAACAGGGTGGAGGGGAGGGGGAGGAGTGGTGGAGCTCGGAGCGGCTGGCGCGGGCTCTTCTTGTGGGGCGGAGTGCTCAGGGTTTCCAGTTCAGGAAATTGCGGTACAGCGACAGGCCGTGTTGAGCGCTCTTCTCAGGGTGGAACTGGGTGGCAAAAATATTATCCCGCGCGACGGCGCAGGTAAAGCCGACGCCGTACTCCGTTATCCCTGAACTGTGTGCCGGATCTGCAGGCTGGGCGTAGTAGCTGTGCACGAAGTAGAACCAGGACTCGTCCGGCACCTCGCCCCACACGGGGTGCGGCCGGGCCTGGCGCACGCGGTTCCAGCCCATCTGCGGCACCTTGTAGCGGCTGCCGTCGGGCTGCAGCTGGCCGTCGAGCTGGAAGCGTCTGACTCGTCCCGGGATGAGTCCGAGCCCGGGTGTGTCCTGCTCCTCGCTGTGGTCCAGCAGCATCTGCATGCCCACGCATACGCCCATCAGCGGCTTTTTGGCGGCGGCGTCCAGCACGGCATCCAGCAGGCCGCCGTCATGGGCGCCGCGCAACTCGGCCATGCAGTCGCGCATCGCGCCCTGGCCCGGCAGCACCACGCGTTCGGCGGCGCGCACGGCGACGGGGTCGGCGGTAACGACGACCTGGATGTCCTGGCCCATCGCGGCATGCAGCACGGCCTGCGAGACCGACCGCAGGTTGCCCATGCCGTAGTCGATGACGGCGACGGTTCGCTTGCTCATCGGCCGTGTTTCAGAGGGAGCCCTTGGTGGACGGGATCACGCCGGCCATGCGCGTGTCGTGCTCCAGCGCGGCGCGCAGGGCGCGGGCGAAGGCCTTGAAGATCGTCTCGCACTGGTGGTGGGCGTTGTGGCCGCGCAGGTTGTCGATGTGCAGGGTCACCAGCGCGTGGTTGACGAAGCCCTGGAAGAACTCGAAGGCCAGCTGGGTGTCGAAGCCGCCGATCATCCCGGACTTGAAGTCCACGTCCATCACCAGGCCGGGGCGGCCGGAGAAGTCCACCACCACGCGCGACAGCGCTTCGTCCAGCGGCACGTAGGCATGGCCGTAGCGGCGGATGCCGGACTTGTCGCCGACGGCCTTGGCCACCGCCTGGCCCAGCGTGATGCCGACGTCCTCGACAGTGTGGTGGCCGTCGATGTGCAGGTCGCCCACCGCCTCGATCTCCAGGTCGATCAGCCCGTGGCGTGCGATCTGGTCCAGCATGTGGTCGAAGAAGCCGATGCCGGTGGACAGCTTGGCCGCACCGCTGCCGTCCAGGTTCACGCGCACCCGGATCTGCGTTTCCTTGGTGTCGCGCTTGATCTCCGCGACACGCGGCGAGTTGGTGTGGACGAGGACGGGGCCGGTCATTTGGAGACTTCTTTCAGCGTGGCGGACAGGGCGGCGAGCAGGGCCTCATTCTCGCCCGGCGTGCCCACCGTCAGGCGGACGCAGTTTGCCAGCAGGGGATGCAGGCCGCAGACGTTCTTGATCAGCACCCCGCGCGCCTTGAGGCCCGCGAACACGGCGGCGGCGTCGCTCACGCGCACCAGGATCATGTTGGCCTCGCTGGGATACGCGCGGATGCCGGGCAATTGCGCGAGGGCGGCCTGCACCCGCTCGCGTTCCTGCTTGAGCATGGTGGCCTGGCGCTCGAACTCGGCGGCGTGTTCCAGCGCGAACAGCGCGGCCTCGCAGTTCAGCACGCTGACGTTGTAGGGGGGGCGTGCCTTGTCGATCTCGCCCACGACCTCGCGCGGCCCCACCAGGTAGCCCAGCCGCACGCCGGCCAGGCCGAACTTGGACAGTGTGCGCATCAGCAGCACGTGCGGATGCTCCGCCAGCCTGCCCAGCCAGCTGCGGCTGGCGAAGGGCTGGTAGGCCTCGTCGATCACCACCAGGCCGGGGGCGGCGGCGATGATGCGCTCGATCGCCGCGTCGTCCCACAGGTTGGCCGTCGGGTTGTTGGGGTAGGCGATGTAGACGATGGCCGGCGCGTGGCGCTCGATGGCGGCCACCATGGCCGGCGCGTTCAGCTCGAAGTCCTCGGTCAGCGGCACGCCGACGAAGTCCAGGCCCTGCAGCCTGGCCGAGATCTCGTACATCACGAAGCCCGGCAGCGGGGCCAGCACCTTGGCGCCCGGCTTGGCGCAGGCCAGGGCCAGCAGCGAGATCAGCTCGTCCGAGCCGTTGCCCAGGATCAGCTCGTAGCCCTCGGGGATGCCGACGTGCTCGGTCAGCTTCCTGCGCAGCAGTTCCACGCGCGGGCCGGGATAGCGGTTCAGCTCCACCTTGCCCAGGCGCTCGCCCAGCGCGGCCTGCAGCGCGGGCGGCAGCGTGAAGGGGTTCTCCATCGCGTCGAGCTTGATCAGGCCCGCGGCGTCCTGCACCACATAGGCGTGCATGGCCCGCACGTCGTCGCGCAGGTAGCGGGTGAGGCGGTCGGGCAGTGAGGCGGTCATGAAAAGGTGTCCAGCAGCTCGAGGCGGGTCAGGAGGGGATGTCGGCGCACCGCACTAGTCCAATGAAACGGAGGAATCGGATGTGCGTGGGTACCTGGCAGGGGCGCCCTCTAGGCGCAAGGCGCAGCCGGGTTGGATACCCGGCGAGCACTTGCAACGACGAGGGCGCCCCTGCCAG
>SCTQ01000154.1 GCA_004322345.1 Aquabacterium sp.
CGCGGCCTGGACCTGCGCCAGGCCGCGACCGTGGGCCTCGTAGTGGCCGCGCAGGGCGGTCCAGGACGGTGCCTGGTCGCAACGCGGGGCGTGGGTGGGAGGAGCGGCGCTCATCGCGTCGTCGCTCAGGCCGCGGCGCGAATCAGGCCGTCGAGCTTGTCCGCATCGGCGGCGAACAGGCGGATGCCCTCGGCCAGCTTCTCGGTGGCCATCGCGTCGGCGTTCAGCGCGTAGCGGAAGGCGGCCTCGCCGGGGGGCAGGCGCTCGATGGAGGCATCGCGCGCGGCCGGGTCCAGCGCGCGGAAGACGGGCGCGTCGGCGGCCTGCAACTGGGCCAGCAGGTCCGGGCTGATGGTCAGCAGGTCGCAGCCGGCCAGGGCCAGGATCTGGCCGATGTTGCGGAAGCTGGCGCCCATCACCTCGGTGGCGATGCCGTGCTGGCGGAAGTAGCCGTAGATGCGGCGCACCGACTGCACGCCCGGGTCCGCGGGGCCGGCGTTGGCGGCCTCGTCCCAGCTGCTGCCGGCGGACTTCTTGTACCAGTCGTAGATGCGGCCGACGAAGGGCGAGATCAGCTTCACGCCGGCCTCGCCGCAGGCCGCAGCCTGGGCCAGCGAGAACAGCAGGGTCAGGTTGCAGTGGATGCCCACGCGCTCCAGGCGGGCGGCGGCCTGGATGCCTTCCCAGGTGGCGGCGATCTTGATCAGCACGCGGTCGCCGGGGATGCCGGCGGCCTTGTAGAGCTCGATGATGCGGCGCGCGCGCGCCTCGGTGGCGGCGGTGTCGAAGCTCAGGCGGGCGTCGACCTCGGTGGACACGCGGCCGGGGATGATCTTCAGGATCTCCTGGCCGAAGCGCACCAGCAGCCGGTCGACGATCTCGTCCTGGGCGGCGCCGGCATGTCCCTGCACGGTCTCGGCCAGCAGGGGTGCGTATTCCGGCTTCTGCACGGCCTTGAGGATCAGCGAGGGGTTGGTTGTCGCATCCTGCGGGGTGAACTGGGCAAGCTGCTTGAAGTCGCCGGTGTCGGCGACGACGGTGGTGTACTGCTTCAGTTGTTCGAGTTGGCTGGGCATGGCGGCTCTGTTCGGCTCTGCGGGTCCTGCGTTTGGCCCTATTGTGGCGTCTGCATGCGACAACTCCTTGTCGCAATCGGGGGTGCACAAGCGCGACCCCCTTGTCCGGACCCGCATACTCGCGGGGAGTTCCGCACCAAAAAAGCGCCGTAGCGCCTGCTCGCACACCATGTCCTTCGACCTCGTCCTCTTCGGCGGCACTGGCGACCTGGCCTGGCGCAAGCTGATGCCGGCGCTCTTCCAGGCCCACCGCCATGGCAACCTGCCCGAAGGCGGCCGCATCCTCGGCGTGGCCCGCGACGACCTTAGCGACGACGCCTACCGCGCCTGGCTCAAGCCCAAGCTGCAGGAGGCCGACAGCGCCAAGCGTCCCTCCGATGCCGACTACGAGGACTTCGCCCGCCGCCTGCACTTCCTGCGCATGGACCTGTCACAGCCCGAGGCCTACGGCAGGCTGCGTGCCTGGCTGGAGAGCGGCCGGGCCGACACCATCGTCTGCTATCTGGCCACCAGCCCGCACCTGTTCCCGCAGATCTGCGAGCAACTGGGCGCGGCCGGCCTGAACGACAAGCGTGTTCGCGTGGTGCTGGAGAAGCCCCTGGGCCACGACCTGGCCAGCGCGCGCGAGATCAACCGCGTCGTGCGCTCGGTGTTCACCGAGCAGCAGGCGCTGCGCATCGACCACTACCTCGGCAAGCCCTCGGTGCAGAACCTGATGGCCCTGCGCTTCGGCAACGTGCTCTTCGAGCCGCTGTGGCGGCGCGAGAGCATCGCCAGCGTGCAGATCACCCTGGCCGAGTCCCTGGGCGTGGGCACGCGCGGCGACTTCTACAACCGCACCGGCGCGCTGCGCGACATGGTGCAGAACCACGCGCTGCAGCTGGTGACCATGATCGCCATGGAGCCGCCTTCGTCCAACGACGCCGACTCCATCCGCGACGAGAAGCTGAAGGTGCTGCGCTCGCTGAAGCCCTTCACCGAGGACAGCGTGCTGCGCGACGTGGTGCGCGGGCAGTACCGTGCCGGGGCGGTGGCCGGCGTCGCGGTGCCGGGCTACCTGGAGGAGGCCAAGGTGCCGTCCGACAGCCGCACCGAGACCTTCGTCGCGCTGCGCACCGAAGTGCAGAACTGGCGCTGGGCGGGGGTGCCCTTCCACATCCGCACCGGCAAGCGGCTGGCGCAGCGCGAGTCCGAGATCGTCATCCACTTCCGGCCGCTGCCCCACCCCATCTTCGCCGGGCCGGCCCAGGCGAACAAGCTGGTGATCAAGCTCCAGCCCGAGGACGGGCTGGAGTTGCACATGCTGGCTGCGCGCGGTTCGGCCTCGGCCCTGGGCCAGCAGGTGGAGGCGCTCAGCCCCGTCTTCCTGGACCTGGACTTCGACAAGGTCTTCCCCACGCAGCGCGTGGGCGCCTACGAACGCCTGCTGATGGACGCCCTGGCCGGACGCCTGAACCTCTTCGTGCGGTCCGATGAGCAGGAGCAGGCCTGGCGCTGGGTGGAACCGGTGCTGGAGGTGTGGAAGCGCGATCCCGCGCTGCCCAAGCCCTACCAGGCGGGTACCTGGGGGCCGCCGGCCTCCAGCGCGCTGGTGGCGCGCGATGGCTGCGCCTGGCCGGAAGAGAGCTGAAGCCTAGGTGGCTGCTGCCTGCTCCGGCAGCAGCGCATCCACGCCGTACAGCCGCGCCAGGTCCTTCAACTTGGCCGGCAGTGCGCGCACGGCGAAGCCGCGCTTGAGCTCTTCCGCCTGGCGGCGGCAGGCCAGCAGCACGGCCAGCGCGGACGAGTCGAAGCGCTGCAGGCCCGAGCCGTCGACGATCAGTTCGGCATCGGGTGAACGCGCGGCGGTCTCGCGGAAGACGCGCAGCACATCGCGCGCCTCGCGCTCGGTCAGGACGGCGGGCAGCAACAACATGCGCCGGCTTACTTGGCCGGGGCCGGCACGCCCTTGCTGGCGATGGCCTTGTTGCGCTCGGCCAGCTTGGCGATCAGGCCGTCGATGCCGGAGGCCTTGATCTCCTGGGCGAAGGTGTTGCGGTAGTTCTCCACCAGCCAGGCGCCCAGGATGTTCACGTCGAAGATCTTCCAGCCGGAGGCCGTCTTCTCCAGGCGGTAGTCCAGGCGGATGGGATCGCCGGGGCCGCCGCGGACCTCGGAGCGCACGATGACTTCCTTGTCGCCGGGCTGGGCGCGCGAGGGCTTGATGTCCAGCGTCTTGTCGCCGGCCTGGGACAGCGCGCCGGCATAGGTGCGCACCAGCAGGGTCTTGAATTCGGCCTGCACGCGCTGGCGCTGGTCGGGCGTGGCGTCGCGCCAGAAGCGGGCCATCGCGGATTGGGTCATGCGCTCGAAGTCCACGTAGGGCAGGACCTTGGTATCGACCAGGGCCATGATCTGTCGCGTGTCGCCCGCCTTGATGCTGGTGTCGGCCTTGATGGCGGCCAGCACGTCGGAGGACAGCTTCTTGATGAACTCGTCGCCGGTGGCGGCGTTGGCGATGTTGGTGGCGGGGGCCGCGGAAGCGGCGGCAGCCGCAGCATCGGCGGCCAGTGCGCCGGTGGGCAGCAGACAGGCTCCGGCCAGGGCCAGCATGCCGGCCGCGGCCAAGGCGCGGAGGGGGGAGCGGGTGGAAAGGGCTTGCTTGTCGGTCATCGTTTCCTCTTGTGTCAGCGACTCCCGTCGGCCGGGGTGGCCGGCCTCGGGGAAGGGGGACTCACAGCGGCAGGGGCTGGTCCGGTGCCAGAGCCGCACCCAGGGCGGTCTTCTGGGGCAGGATAGCCTTGTGCACGCAGGCAGGCGCGGCGCCCGCCGCATCGGCCTGCTGAGGGGAGGCGGATGGCGCGGTGCTGCCCTGAGGGTCGCCGCCCTCGATGCTGCTGTCGGACGGCGAGTCGTCGTCGCCGTCGTGGATCAGGTTCTCGCGCCGCTGCAGCCAGCCGTCGCGCACGAAGGTGTAGCGGTCCAGTGCCACGTCGTCGAGCACGTCGGTCAGCACCAGCAGGTTGGTGCGGGTGTCGATCAGGTGCAGCACCGTCAGCAGGTTGCGTGTCGGGATGTCCTGCACGAAGGTCTCGGGGCTGAACCAGTTGTCGAAGGGGATGCTGGCCGAGTCGCGCAGGGTCGTCGGGCCCATCAGCGGCAGCACGATGTAGGGGCCGGGCTTCACGCCCCAGCGGCCCAGGGTCAGGCCCAGGTCCTGGCGGTGGCTCTCGATGCCCATCTCGCCGGCGATGTCGATGGTGCCGGCGATGCCGAAGACGGTGTTCAGCGAGAAGCGCAGCCCTTCCTGGAAGCTGTCGCCCACGCGGCCTTGCAGCAGCAGGTTGGCGGCCGACCAGACGTCCTTCACGTTGGCGAAGAAGTTGCGCACGCCGGTGCGCACCGGGTAGGGCACGTTGTCGCGGTAGAAGAGCGCGGTGGGCTTGAGCACGGCGCCGTCGACGGCGTCGTTGAAGGCGAAGACCTTGCGGTTCACCGGCTCCAGCGGATCGACGCTGGCGCAGCCCGCGAAGGCCGACAGCGCGGCGCAGGCGAGCGCTGCGCGCGCCAGCGCACGGCGCCGGCCGGGCAGGGGCTGCTGGTTCATTTCTTCTTCTCCGGTTTGGCCGTCGCGTCCTCGGTGGGGGTCCCGGCGTCGGCCGCCTTGTTGTACAGGAACTGGCTGATCAGGGATTCGAGGACCATGGCCGACTGGGTCTGCGTGATGGTGTCGCCTTCCGCGAGATTCTTCTCGTCCCCGCCGGCTTCCAGGCCTACGTACTGCTCGCCCAGCAGGCCCGACGTCAGGATCTTTGCAGAAGTGTCCTTCGGAAAATTGAACCGCTTGTTTAGTCGGAATTCCACGTCGGCCTGGAACAACTTGTCGTCGAAGCTGATTTGCCCGATGCGCCCGACGACCACGCCGGCGCTCTTGATCGGCGCCTTGGGCTTGAGCCCGCCGACGTTGTCGAACTTGGCGTGGATCACGTAGCTGTCGTCGAAGGACAGGCTCAGCAGGTTGCCGGCTTTCAGCGCCAGGAACAGCAGCGCCGCTGCGCCCAGCAGCACGAACAGGCCTACCCAGACGTCGTGTTTGGATCGTTGCATCTCTTGTTCTCCTAGTTCTGCACCGGCGGTTCAGACGCTGAACATCAGCGCCGTCAGCACGAAATCCAGCCCCAGCACTGCCAGCGAGGCGACCACCACCGTGCGCGTGGTCGCGCGCGAGACGCCTTCGGGCGTGGGCTGGCAGTCGTAGCCCTGCAGCAGCGCGACGAAGGTCACGGTGATGCCGAAGACCACGCTCTTGATGACGCCGTTGCCGATGTCCGAGAACACCGACACGCCGTTCTGCATCTGCGACCAGAAGGCGCCTTCGTCCACGCCGATCAGCATCACGCCGATGACCCAGCCGCCGATGACGCCCAGGGCGCTGAAGACGGCCGCCAGCAGCGGCATCACGATGACCCCGGCCCAGAAGCGCGGCGCCAGCACGCGGGCGATCGGATCGACGGCCATCATCTCCATCGCGGCCAGCTGCTCGCCGGCCTTCATCAGGCCGATCTCGGCCGTCAGCGAGGTGCCGGCCCGTCCGGCGAAGAGCAGGGCGGCGATCACCGGACCCAGCTCGCGCACCAGGGCCAGAGCGACCAGCTGGCCCACGGCCTCGCTGGAGCCGAAGCGATCCAGGATGTAGTAGCCCTGCAGCCCCAGCACGAAGCCGACGAACAGGCCCGACACCGCGATGATGGCCAGCGAGTAGTTGCCCAGGAAATGGATCTGGTCGGCCACCAGAGAAAAGCGCTTGAACGTCTTGGGCAGCAGGCCCACCAAGCGCACGAAGAGCCGCCCGCCATAGCCCAGGTCGGCCAGCGTGCCGCGGGTGGCGTAGCCGACCTCGGACGGGTGCAGGTTCACTGGACTGCCCTCCGCGCAAGGCACTGCGGGCATTCGCGCCTGGGGCGGCCTGGCGCGCTCATCGACTTCCCCTTGCGAAGTCCTGCGCCAGCTCGGGCGCGTCGTAGTGGAAGCGCACCGGGCCGTCCGGTCGTGCGTGGACGAACTGCGCCACCAGCGGGTTGCTGCTGGCGCGCATCTCGTCCGGCGTGCCCTGGTCGGCGATGCTGCCGTTGGCGATGAAGACGATGTGGTCGGCGATGGAGAAGGTCTCCTGCACGTCGTGGGAGACGACGATGCTGGTCACGCCCAGCGTGTCGTTCAGCTCGCGGATCAGGCGTGCGGCCACGCCCAGGGAGATCGGGTCCAGGCCGGCAAAGGGCTCGTCGTAGAGGATGAGGTCCGGGTCCAGCGCGATCGCGCGCGCCAGTGCCACGCGGCGGCTCATGCCGCCGGAGATCTGGCTGGGCATCAGGTCGCGTGCGCCGCGCAGGCCCACGGCGTTGAGCTTCATCAGCACCAGGTCGCGGATCAGCGTCTCGGGCAGGTCGGTGTGCTCGCGCAGCGGGAAGGCGACGTTGTCGAAGACGGACAGGTCGGTGAACAGCGCGCCGAACTGGAAGAGCATGCCCATGCGCCGGCGCGCCGCCATCAGCGCATCGGCGTCCAGCGCGGCGACGTCGGCGCCGTCGAAGAGCACCTGGCCGGACATGGCCGTGATCTGGCGGCCGATCAGCCGCAGCACCGTCGTCTTGCCGCCGCCCGAGGTGCCCATCAGGGCCGTGACCTTGCCACGCGGCACCGTGATGCTGACGTCGTTGAGGACCACGCGCTCGCCGTAGCCGCAGGTCACGCCGCGCAGCTCGACCATCGCGTCGGTGCCGGACGAGGCAGGGGCGGTCACAGGAGCGGGCGAGGACGGAGGAAGGGTCATGCGTGGAGGAGGGGAACGGCTGGCAGCCCGCGACCAGGCTGCCGGGGATGATAGGAGAAAGACTCCCCGCGGGCGTCCGCAGGGATGCTGCCCACGCCTCGGGGGGGAGCGACCTGGTTAAGAACAGGTAAAAAACAACAAGCCGTCCATGGACGGCTTGTTGTAGCCCAGGGTGAACCCCTGGTCGTTCAGCGCCGGTGAGCCCCGGCGTCAAAAGCTTTCAACGCGGCAGATCGGTCGAGCCCATCAGGAATTCGTCCACCGCGCGGGCCGCCTGGCGGCCTTCGCGGATGGCCCACACCACCAGCGACTGGCCGCGGCGCACGTCGCCCGCGGCGAAGACCTTGGGCACGTTGGTCAGGTAGCCCCCGGTGAAGTCGGTCGTGGCCTTCGCGTTGCCGCGGTTGTCCTTGTCGACGCCGAAACCCTCGACCAGCGTGGACACCGGGTTCACGAAGCCCATGGCCAGCAGCACCAGGTCGGCCTTGAGCGTCTGCTCGGAGCCGGGGACCTCGATCATCTTGCCGTCCTTCCACTCGACGCGCACGGTCTTGATGCCGGTGACCTTGCCCTTGTCGCCCAGGAACTCCTTGGTGGCGATCGCGAACTCGCGCTCGCAGCCTTCCTCGTGGCTGGAGGATGTGCGCAGCTTGTACGGCCAGTAGGGCCAGGTCAGTTCCTTGTTCTCCTGCTCGGGCGGCATGGGCATCAGCTCGAACTGGACCACGCTGGCCGCGCCGTGGCGGTTGCTGGTGCCCACGCAGTCGGAGCCGGTGTCCCCGCCACCGATCACGATGACGTGCTTGCCGGTGGCCATGATCTGGTCCTTCAGCTTGTCGCCGGCGTTGACCTTGTTCTGCTGCGGCAGGAACTCCATCGCGAAGTGCACGCCGTCGAGGTCGCGGCCGGGCACGGGCAGGTCGCGCGACTGCTCGGCGCCGCCGGCCAGGATCACCGCGTCGAAGTCCTTCTTCAGCTGCTCGGGGCTGACGCTTTCCTTGGCCCAGTTGGTGACCTTGGAGCCCTTGGGCAGCTCGCCGACGATGACGGAGGTGCGGAAGGTGACGCCCTCGGCTTCCATCTGCTTGACGCGCAGGTCGATGTGCGACTTCTCCATCTTGAAGTCGGGGATGCCGTAGCGCAGCAGGCCGCCGACGCGGTCGTTCTTCTCGAACACCGTCACGTCGTGGCCGGCGCGCGCCAACTGCTGGGCCGCGGCCAGGCCCGCGGGGCCGGAGCCGACAACGGCGACCTTCTTGCCCGTCTTGTGCTTGGGCGGCAGCGGCTTGACCCAGCCCTCGGCCCAGGCGCGGTCGATGATCGCGTGCTCGATGGACTTGATGCCGACGGGGTCGTCGTTGACGTTCAGCGTGCAGGCGGCCTCGCAGGGTGCGGGGCAGATGCGGCCGGTGAACTCGGGGAAGTTGTTGGTGCTGTGGAGCACCGCGATCGCGTTCGCCCAGTCGTTGCGGTACACCAGGTCATTGAAGTCCGGAATGATGTTGTTGACCGGGCAGCCGCTGTTGCAGAACGGCGTGCCGCAGTCCATGCAGCGCGCGGCCTGCACGTTCGACTCGGCGGGCTTGAGGCCGATGACGAACTCCTTGTAGTTCTTCAGGCGCGCCTCGACGGGCTCGTAGCCCTCCTCGAGACGCTCGTACTCCATGAACCCGGTGACTTTTCCCATATCGATCTCGCTCTTGCTGCTCTTTGCTGACGGCGCCGCTTACTTGGCGGGGACGGTCTTGGACTTCTTCTCGCTGCCCTTGGCCTTGGCGATGGTCGCCTCGGCCTCCTGCTTGGCGGTCATCTCGCCCAGTGCGCGCTTGTACTCGTGCGGGAACACCTTGACGAACTTGGGCATGGATGCAGCCCAGTTGTCCAGGATCTCGCGGGCGCGCAGCGATCCCGTCCAGCTGTGGTGGTCCTCGATCAGCTTCTTCAGGATGGCCTCGTCGGTCCGGCCTTCGCCCTTGACCACGCTGTGCCAGCTGCTCTTGTCGGAGGTCTTCTCCTGCTCGGCGCCGGGCACGACCTTGTCGAGCGCGACCATCGAGGTGTTGCAGCGGCTGGCGAACTGGCCGTCCTCGTCGTAGACGTAGGCGATGCCGCCGGACATGCCCGCCGCGAAGTTGCGGCCGGTCTTGCCCAGCACGACGACGGTGCCGCCGGTCATGTACTCGCAGCCGTGGTCGCCGGTACCTTCCACCACCGCGGTGGCGCCGGACAGGCGCACCGCGAAGCGCTCGCCGCCGACGCCGCGGAAGAAGGCTTCACCGGCGGTCGCACCGTAGAGCACGGTGTTGCCGACGATGATGTTCTTCGTTGCGTCGCCGCGGAAGTCGATGCTCGGGCGCACGACCACGCGGCCGCCGGACAGGCCCTTGCCGGTGTAGTCGTTGGCGTCGCCGATCAGGTACATCGTGATGCCCTTGGCGAGGAAGGCGCCGAAGCTCTGGCCGCCGGTGCCTTCGAACTGGATGAACACCGTCTGGTCGGGCAGGCCCTCGGGGTGATGCTTGACCAAGGTTCCCGACAGCATCGCGCCGACCGTGCGGTTGACGTTGCGGGCCTCCTCGATCAGCTGCACCTTCTCGCCGCGCTCGATGGCGGGCTTGCACTTCTCGATCAGGCGCTTGTCCAGTGCCTTGTCCAGGCCGTGGTCCTGGCTCTCGACGTGCAGGCGGGCCACGTCGGCGGGAACGGCCGGCAGGTGGAAGATGCGGCTGAAGTCCAGGCCCTTGGCCTTCCAGTGCGCGATGCCCTTCTTGGTGTCGAGCAGGTCGGCGCGACCGATCAGTTCGTCGAACTTGCGGATGCCCAGCTGCGCCATGATCTGGCGCGCTTCCTCGGCGACGAAGAAGAAGTAGTTGACGACGTGCTCGGGCTTGCCGGTGAACTTCTTGCGCAGCACCGGGTCCTGCGTGGCCACGCCCACCGGGCAGGTGTTCAGGTGGCACTTGCGCATCATGATGCAGCCCTCGACCACCAGCGGCGCGGTGGCGAAGCCGAACTCGTCGGCTCCCAGCAGCGCGCCGATGACGACGTCGCGGCCGGTCTTCATCTGACCGTCGGCCTGCAGGCGGATGCGGCCGCGCAGGCGGTTGAGCACCAGGGTCTGCTGCGTCTCGGCCAGGCCCAGCTCCCAGGGCGTGCCGGCATGCTTGATGGACGACCACGGCGAGGCACCCGTGCCGCCGTCGTGGCCGGCGATCACGATGTGGTCGGCCTTGGCCTTGGCCACGCCGGTGGCCACCGTGCCCACGCCCACTTCGGACACGAGCTTGACGGACACGTCGGACGACGGGTTGACGTTCTTCAGGTCGTGGATCAGCTGCGCCAGGTCCTCGATCGAGTAGATGTCGTGGTGCGGCGGCGGGGAGATCAGACCCACGCCCGGCACCGAGTGGCGCAGCATGCCGATGTACTCGGACACCTTGCCACCGGGCAACTGGCCGCCTTCGCCGGGCTTGGCACCCTGGGCCATCTTGATCTGGATCTGGTCGGCCGAGGCCAGGTATTCGGCGGTCACGCCGAAGCGGCCCGAGGCCACCTGCTTGATCTTCGAGCGCAGGCTGTCGCCGGCCTTCATCTCGTAGTCGGCCTCGATGCGGCTGCTGCCCACGATCTCCGACACCTTGGTGCCGGCGGTGATCGGGATGCCCTTCAGTTCATTGCGGTAACGCGCCGGGTCCTCGCCGCCTTCGCCGGTGTTGGACTTGCCGCCGATGCGGTTCATCGCCAGCGCCAGCGTGGAGTGGGCCTCGGTGGAGATCGAGCCCAGCGACATCGCACCGGTGGCGAAGCGCTTGACGATTTCGGCCGCGGGTTCGACTTCCTCCAGCGGGATGGCCTTCGTGGGGTCGAACTTGAACTCGAACAGGCCACGCAGCGTCAGGTGCCGCCTGGACTGGTCGTTGATGATCTGGGCGTATTCTTTGTAGGTGTCGAACTTGCCGGCGCGCGTGCTGTGCTGCAGCTTGGCGATGGCGTCCGGCGTCCACATGTGTTCCTCGCCGCGGGTGCGCCAGGCGTATTCGCCGCCGGCGTCCAGCATGCCGGCGAGCACCGGGTCGTCGCCGAAGGCGGCGCGGTGGTTGCGGATGCCTTCCTCGGCCACCTCGAACACGCCGATGCCGCCGACCTGCGTGGGCGTGCCGCGGAAGTACTTGTCGACCAGTTCCTTGTTCAGGCCGATGGCCTCGAAGATCTGGGCGCCGCAGTACGACATGTACGTGCTGATGCCCATCTTGGACATGATCTTCGACAGGCCCTTGCCGATGGCCTTGATGTAGTTGTAGATCGCCTTCTCGGCCGACAGGTTGCCCGGCAGCTCGGCGTGCAGCGCGGTCAGCGTCTCCAGGGCGAGATACGGGTGGATGGCCTCGGCGCCGTAGCCGGCGAGCACGGCGAAGTGGTGCACCTCGCGTGCGGATGCGGTCTCGACCACCAGGCCGGCGGTGGTGCGCAGGCCGGCACGCACCAGGTGGTGGTGGATGGCCGACAGTGCCAGCAGTGCGGGGATCGCGATGTGCTCGCGGTCCATGTGGCGGTCGCTGATGATCAGGATGTTGTGGCCGCTCTTGATCGCGTCCACCGCCTGGGCGCACAGCGAGGCCAGCTTGGCCTCCACGCCTTCATGGCCCCAGCTCAGCGGGTAGGTGATGTCGATCTCGTAGGGCTTGAACTTGCCGCCGGTGTGCTTCTCGATGGCGCGCAGGCGGGCCATGTCGTCGAAATCCAGCACCGGCTGCGACAGCTCCAGGCGCATCGGCGGGTTCACCGCATTGATGTCCAGCACGTTGGGCTTGGGGCCGACGAAGGACACCAGCGACATCACGATGTTCTCGCGGATCGGGTCGATCGGCGGGTTCGTGACCTGGGCGAACAGCTGCTTGAAGTAGTTGTACAGCGGCTTGTTCTTGTCCGACAGCACGGCCAGGGGCGAGTCGTTGCCCATGGAGCCGGTGCCTTCCTCGCCCAGCACGGCCATCGGGCTCATCAGGAACTTGACGTCTTCCTGCGTGTAGCCGAAGGCCTGCTGGCGGTCCAGCAGCGATTCACGGAAGTCGCCGGCCTTGCCGGTGGCCTCGATGGTGTCGAGCTTGATGCGGACGTTCTCGATCCACTGGCGGTAGGGGCGCGCCTGGGTGAACTGGGCCTTCAGTTCCTCGTCGTCGATGATGCGGCCCTGCTCGAAGTCGATCAGCAGCATCTTGCCGGGCTGCAGGCGCCACTTCTTGACGATCTTGTTCTCGGGGATGGGCAGCACGCCGGACTCCGAGGCCAGGACCACGAGGTCGTCGTCGGTGATGATGAAGCGGGCCGGGCGCAGGCCGTTGCGGTCCAGCGTGGCGCCGATCTGGCGGCCGTCGGTGAAGACCATCGCGGCCGGGCCGTCCCACGGCTCCATCATCGCGGCGTGGTACTCGTAGAACGCGCGGCGGCGCTCGTCCATCGTCGTGTGCTGCTCCCAGGCCTCCGGGATCATCATCATCGCGGCGTGGGCCAGCGGGTAGCCGGCCATCACCAGCAGCTCCAGCGCGTTGTCGAAGGTGGCGGTGTCGGACTGGCCCTCGAAGCTGATCGGATAGAGCTTGGGCAGGTCGTCGCCGAGCACGGGCGACTTCATCACGCCTTCACGGGCGCGCATCCAGTTGAAGTTGCCCTTGACGGTGTTGATCTCGCCGTTGTGGGCCACCATGCGGTACGGGTGGGCCAGCGGCCATTCGGGGAAGGTGTTGGTCGAGAAGCGCTGGTGCACCAGGGCGATGGCCGAGACCAGGCGCTCGTCGCCCAGGTCCAGGTAGTACTTGCCGACCTGGTCGGCCAGCAGCAGGCCCTTGTAGATGATGGTGCGGCAGGACATGCTGGGCACGTAGTACTCGCCGCCGTGCGTCAGGTTCAGCGCCTTGATGGCGCTGGAAGCCGTCTTGCGGATGACGTAGAGCTTGCGCTCCAGTGCATCGGGCACCAGGATGTCCGGCCCGCGGCCGATGAAGACCTGGCGGATCACCGGCTCCTTCTCGCGCACCGTGGGCGACATCGGCATCTCGCGGTCCACCGGCACATCGCGCCAGCCCAGCAGCACCTGGCCCTCGGCCTTGATCGCGCGCTCCATCTCCTGCTCGCAGGCCAGGCGCGAGGCGTGTTCCTTGGGCAGGAAGATCATGCCCACGCCGTACTCGCCGAAGGGCGGCAGGTCCACGCCCTGCTTGGCCATCTCGGCGCGGTAGAACTCGTCGGGGATCTGGATCAGCAGGCCGGCGCCGTCGCCCATCAGCGGGTCGGCACCCACCGCGCCGCGATGGTCGATGTTCTCGAGGATCTTCAGGCCCTGCTGGACGATGCTGTGGGCCTTCTGGCCCTTGATGTGGGCGACGAAGCCCACGCCGCAGGCGTCGTGCTCGCCTTCGGGACGGTACAGGCCGTCGCGGGCGAGGGCTTCGATTTCCCGTTGGCTAGCGGGGGCGGAAGAGGGGGCGGAATGGTCCATGGGGCGCTCCAGTGCGGCAGCCAGATTTATTCGCGGGGGGAAGAAGGATACAAGGGGAAGCCCGGGGCTTCAACCGGATTAAATTGGGGTCGGATCATTTATTGAAAGATGAGGCTAATCTCATCGAATAAATGGGGTCACATCACAACCGTGGTGCGTCCTTGCGTGGGCGGCCGCGCGGACGCGGCGCGAGGGGGCGGTCGGTCTGTTCGCCAAGGCGGGCGAGGAAGTCGGCGCCGCCCAGTGCCCAGCCGCGCTGGAGCGCAGCGTCGATTTCGCTGCGCCGCGCGGTCGGCAAGGCGTGCTCCAGCAGGCGTGCATAGGCGATCTGTCGGTCGAAGGGCGTGTTGCCGAGCTGCCAGAACAGCGCATGGTCGGCCACCAGCGGGTCCGTGCGGTTGCCCAGGTGGTGGCTGCAACTGGACCAGCGCCAGTCCTGCGCCCGCTGCGCCAGTCCCGTGCGCAGCGGATGTGTTTCCACGAACACCATCGCATCGAGCAAATACCGCGCCGGATCGATCACGGTGGCGCGGAAGCGCCCGGCCCACAGGCCGCCGCTGCGCTGGTGGCGGCGGTTGTAGCCGGCCACGTACTGGCGGCCGATGGCCTGCACGAGTTCGCTCAGGCCGGACTCGGCGCTGGGCGTGGCCAGCAACAGGAAGACATCGTCCAGCAGGGAATAGGCGTGCAGCTGGGTTCGGGTGTTGGCCAGCGCCGTGCGCAGCGCGGCCAGGAAGGCCTCGCGGTCGGCGTCGTCGCGCACCAGCAGGTGGGCGTCGTGGACCCGCTGCACCAGCAGGTGGGGCAGTCCGGGGAGGCAGAGTCGGGCCAGTCGGGCCATGTGCGTGGTCAGGGCTTCGATGAGGGTGTGAGCGAATGCTAGCCGCATGCATTTTTCGCCCCCCCACTCAGGTGGCGAAGGGCGACGCGTGGGGGCTATCCCCATCGGGTCGCCCCTGCGGGACCGGTAGCCTCGGGCTCCGATTCCATGTGGCGGGCTCGTCTTGTCAGATTTTCTCTGCCAGGCCCCGAAGCACCGCCCGCCAGCCCGACCATTGCGCATGTCCTCCTCCGCCGCCCTGTCCGTCCCGCGTCCCGTCACCGGCCTGCTCGAATGGCTGGGCATCGGCCCGCTCGCGCTCGACGACACCCTGGCTGCCTTCAACCCGCTGTGGACGGTGTTCCGCCTGCATGCGCGCG
>SCTQ01000155.1 GCA_004322345.1 Aquabacterium sp.
TCCACCTGCTCGGTGCCCTTGGGCAGCAGGCGCACGATGTTCTCGTAGGTGTTCAACAGCCGGCGTGCGTCGCCGTCGGCGTAGCCGATCAGGCGCGATCGCGCGCCGTCCGTCAGCGGCGGGGCGGCCAGTTCCTGCGCCGCGCGGGCCAGCAGGTCGGTCAGGTCCTGCTCCGACAAGGGCTGCAGCACGTGCACCGTGGCGCGCGACAGCAGCGCGGAGTTGACCTCGAAGGACGGGTTCTCGGTGGTGGCGCCGATGAAGGTGAACAGGCCCGACTCGACATGCGGCAGGAAGGCGTCCTGCTGGGCCTTGTTGAAGCGGTGCACCTCGTCGACGAAGACGATGGTGTGCTGGCCCGTGGCCTGCGCGGCCTGGGCCTGCTCGACCGCATCCCGAATGTCCTTCACGCCGCCCAGCACTGCGGAGATGGTGATGAAGTGCGCCCCGAAGCCATGCGCCATCAGACGCGCCAGCGTCGTCTTGCCCACTCCGGGCGGGCCCCACAGGATCATCGAATGCGGCTGGCCGGACTCGAAGGCCGCGCGCAGCGGCTTGCCCGGGCCGAGCAATTGCTGCTGGCCGATGACCTCGTCCAGCGTGCGCGGGCGCAGGCGCTCGGCCAGGGGGATGCCGGCGGCGGGCTGGCGCGCCCTGCGGGGCGCGGGCTGGGGGGCGTCGTCGAGCGGCAGGCTCAAGTTGTCTTGCATGCCGCGATTGTCTTCAATCCGAGAGCCACCTCAGCCACCTCAGCTTGCGGGCCTCGAAGATGGCCTCGGCCTTGTTATTCGCGTCTCGACTGCCGTGACGGAAGCGGCAGCCGCAGTCTGGGTGCGCGCGGCCCGCGCCGTTGCAGGTTTTGTTCAGCCCCGTTAGCATCGGCTCCCATGTCCTCCGCACAGGTCCATCGCCTACATCACTGCGCATTCGCCGCAGCGAGCCTGTGTGTGCCGGCAGCGTGCCTGACGCGTCTACCGCGTGCGCTGCTACTGGCTTCGGCCAGTCTCTGATCCCACCCCCTTCCGTCGCTTTCCCTTGCGTGCCGCGCCCGTCGCGGCCGTCGTGTCGCATGCGTCTATCCCGCATGCAGCCCAACCGGAGTTCCGCCATGCACCTCGCCATCCGCACGCTACGACTACTCAACGGCTGTCCGGCCACGAGCCCGTGGCTGCCGGACGGCCCGTGCGCGGCTGCCGCCGTGCCGACTCCCCCGGCCACAGAAGCCGGCACGCGATGCGCGCCGATCTGCACCCGACACGAAAGAACACGACGATGTTGAACCACCCTCAAGCCAAGTACCGTCCCGCCCCTGCCGTCCAGCTCACCGACCGCCGATGGCCGTCCTGCACGCTGGACGCCGCACCCGTGTGGATGAGCACCGACCTGCGCGACGGCAACCAGGCGCTCTTCGAGCCCATGGACGCCCAGCGCAAGATGCGCTTCTTCAAGACGCTGGTGGACGTGGGCCTGAAGGAGATCGAGGTCTCCTTCCCCTCGGCCTCCCAGACCGACTTCGATTTCACCCGCGAGCTGATCACCGGCGGCCACATCCCCGATGACGTGACCATCGAGGTCATCACCCAGGCCCGCGAATCGCTGATCCGCCGCACCTTCGAGGCCCTGAGCGGCGCACGCCGCGCCATCGTCCACCTCTACAACGCGACCGCGCCGGTGTGGCGGCGCGACGTCTTCGGCTTCAGCCGCGACGAAGTCAGGCGCCTGGCGGTTGACCACATGCGCCTGATCCGGCAGCTGGCCGACGAGCATCCGCAAACCGAGTGGGTGCTGCAGTACAGCCCCGAGACCTTCTCCGCCACCGAACCCGAGTTCGCGCTCGAGGTCTGCAATGCGGTGGTGGAGGCGGCACGCGCCACGCGCGAGCGGCCGGTGATCGTCAACCTGCCGTCGACGGTGGAGGTCAGCATGCCCAACGTGTATGCCGACAGCATCGAGTGGATGCATCGCCACCTGGCGCGACGCGACGCGATCATCCTGTCCGTCCACCCGCACAACGACCGCGGCACCGCAGTGGCCGCGGCCGAGCTGGCCCTGCTGGCCGGCGCCGAGCGCGTCGAGGGCTGCCTCTTCGGCAACGGCGAGCGCACCGGCAACGTGGACCTGGTGACGCTTGCGCTGAACCTCTACACCCAGGGCGTGTCACCGGGGCTCGACTTCTCCGACATCGACCGCGTGGTGCGCGTGGTGGAGCAGTGCAACCGCCTGCCGGTGCATCCGCGCCATCCGTATGCGGGCGACCTGGTCTACACGGCCTTCTCCGGCTCGCACCAGGACGCGATCCGCAAGGGCTTCGCAGTGCGTCGGGAGGATGGCCCGTGGGAGGTGCCCTACCTGCCCATCGACCCGGCCGACCTCGGCCGCAGCTATGCGTCCGTCATCCGCGTCAACAGCCAGTCGGGCAAGGGCGGCGTGGCCTGGATGCTGGAGGCGGCCTATGGCATCAGCCTGCCGCGGCGCATGCAGATCGACTTCAGCCAGGTGGTGCAGAAGCGGGCCGACGAGTCGGGCCAGGAACTCGCGGCCGATGCCTTGTGGGGCCTGTGGCTGCGCAGCTACCAGCCGCAGTCGCGCGTGCGCGTGGAGCGCCATCGCGTCCAGGACGACGGCGCGATGCAGCGGGTGGAGCTGGTGCTGGAAGTCGACGCACAGCGCCGCACGGTGCACGGTGCCGGCAGGGGGCCCATCGAGGCCGCGGTCTCCGCGCTGCGCGAGGGCCTGGGCTGGCCGGTGGACGTGGTGCACTTCGAGGAGCACGGCCTGTCCGGCGGCAGCGACGCGCAGGCGGTGGCCATCGTCGAGACGGCCTGGGCCGGGCGCAGCGGCAGCCGCTTCGGCGTAGGCCTGCACGAGAACACCCTGTCCAGCGCGCTGGCGGCGGTGGTGCACAGCGCCGCGGCCTGGCTGGAGGCAGGTGAACCGGCGCATCCGTGAGGATTTGTCGAAGGCGGATTGGACAAAACCCGCATAGGGCTGTCACAATCCGCCCTTCGCGTTTCGGCCTCACTGCTTTTGCAAGCTTCGAGACGCGTTTCGTTCATCCCCTCTGACCTTTTCAAGCAGGGTTCCGGATCGCAGGCCTTCCCAGGCGCTGCCTTCTGCGCGAACCCCGCGAGCAGCCTTCCGGTTTGCCGCGCATCTTGAGTTCCGGTTGGCGGCGATGCCGTCGCTTTCCGCGAACCATGCTGGCCTGCTCTATCCATCGAGCGGGCACCAGCCGATTCGATCTGCGACTACACCCTGGCGGGTACCGGCCATTTCGATGCCGGCCTGCCCGGCTTTCGTCCGCACGAAGCGGACGCTGCCGTGCTTTGCTTGAAAGAAAAGTTCGTATGACGACCCCGATCCCTACCCCGACCCCCACCTCTGCCGCCGACATCATGGCCACCGCGCGTGAGCACCTCGGTGTGAACGAGACGGAAACCATCGTTGCCGAAGCCACCGTCGAGAACGGCTTCGACAACCTGGGCCTGGACGGCCGCCTGGCCGCCGCCGTGCGCAGCACCGGCTACAGCACGCCCACGCAGGTGCAGGCCGAGGCCATCCCGATGGCGCTCGAAGGCGCCGACCTGATGGTCTCCTCCAGCACTGGCTCCGGCAAAACCGCAGCCTTCCTGCTGCCCGCGCTGCAGCGCATCCTGGTCGCCCGTGGCGACAACACCAAGCGCCGCGAGAAGGGCGTGGTCCACGGCCCGCGCGTGCTGGTGCTGGCACCCACCCGTGAACTGGCCCTGCAAGTGGCCAAGGCCGCGACCAGCTACGGCCGCAACATCCCCGGCCTGCGCGTGGCCACGGTGGTCGGCGGCGTGCCCTATGGCGCCCAGCTCAAGGCCCTGCGCGGCCCGCTGGACGTGCTGATCGCCACCCCCGGCCGCCTGCTCGACCATCTGGGCACCGGTGCCGCGATGCTGGGCAACCTCGAGACCCTGGTGCTCGACGAAGCCGACCGCATGCTGGACATGGGCTTCATCGACGATATCCAGGCCATCGCCGCCGTCACGCCGGCCGAGCGCCAGACCATGATGTTCAGCGCCACCTTCGCCGGCCACGTCGGCCGTCTGGCGCAACAGCTGACCAAGGATCCCAAGCGCATCGAGGTGGCATCGCACACCGACCGCCACGACAACATCGAGCAGCGCCTGTACTGGGTCGACCACACCGGCCACAAGCACGACCTGCTGGACCACTTCCTGACCGAGCGCGACGTCGACCAGGCCGTGATCTTCACCAGCACCCAGCACGACGCGGACCGCCTCGCCGACCGCCTGGCCGACCTGGGCCACGCCGTTGCCGCGCTGCATGGCGGCATGCCGCAAGGCCGCCGCAACCGCGTGCTGACGGCCCTGCGCCAGCGCCAGCTGCGCGTGCTGGTGGCCACCGACGTCGCCGCGCGCGGCATCGACGTGCCCACCATCACCCACGTCATCAACTACGGCATGCCGATGAAGGCCGAGGACTACGTGCACCGCATCGGCCGCACCGGCCGCGCCGGCCGCAACGGCTTGGCGCTCACGCTGGCCGGCCGCGATGACCAGCACATGATCCGCCGCATCGAGCGCTTCACCTCGCAGGACATCCCGGTGGCCACCGTGGCCGGCATGGAGCCGACCAAGCCGGTGCCCTCGGCCCGCCCCGCAGGTGGCCCGGGCAAGTTCAACAAGAAGCCCATGCCCGGCCAGCGCCATGGCCAGGGCGGCTGGAACAAGGGTCCGCGCGACGAAGGCCGCTTCGAGTCCCGCGGCCCGCGCGACGAGCAGCGCCCGCCGCGCCACGAAGGCGGTTTCCGTCCCGAAGGCCGCCCGGCTTTCCGCCAGGACGAGCGCCGCTCCTTCGATGACCGCCGTCCGCAAGGCGATCGTCCGCAGGGTGATCGCCCCTTCGGTGACCGTCCCTTCGGCCAGCGCCCGGCCGGCAACGGCGGCTTCAAGCCCTACGGCCAGCCGCGCCCTGAAGGTGCCCGTGGTGGTTTCGGCCAGGGCCAGGGGGGTGAAGGTTTCGCCGCCCGCGGCGAGCGTCGCCACGAAGGCGGCCCGCGCCCGGAGCGCAGTTTCGAGCGCCGCGAAGGCCATCCTGGCGGCAACGGCCGACCCGGTGGTCCCCGCAAGCCCTTCGGCGCCCGCGGTCCGCGCGGCTGAGGCCGCGCCGCGCCGCGGCTGGCCGTCCGGATCCGTCCGGCGGCCAGGCTGATCCCAACGGGTCATATTCCTCGGGGCAGCGCCGCGGCTTCGGCGTTTATCCCAGGACTGTGACAGTTTGATGAAGCGCATCCTGGCTTGACCGGCCGGCATACGCTGGCGGCCGGTCGGGCCCTGCGCTGTAGTCCCCGTTTGCATGGCTCGCTGCGGTTCCCGCCAGCGCAGACAACGAAGGGATCTCCCATGCTGACCGTGCTCATCCTCACCCTGGCCGCCGTCCCGGTGCTGATCGAAGTCGGGGCGCATTTCAGCCGCAAGCCGGCGACCGTCAAACACTGAGGCAGGTGCGGCGTCCCGCCGCCCCGTCGAACGCCCCGGAGGCCGACACCTTTCGTGTCGGCCTTTTCGTTTCCGGCGTGGCCCGTGCGGCCCGGCTAAAGTGCGCGGCTCATACAGAACACGAGGAAGGCTGCGAGATGTCCTGGATCACCCCCGTCACCCTGTGCGGTCGCGTCGCCCGGCTTGAGCCGCTGGAAGCCGCCCACGAAGCCGGCCTGAGCGCCGCGGTACAGGACGGCGAGCTGTGGAAACTCTGGTACACGACCATCCCTGACGCGAGCGGCATGGCCGCCGAGATCCAGCGCCGGCTGGACCTGCAGGCCCAGGGCAGCATGCTGCCCTTCACCGTGAGGCGGGCCGATACCGGCGAGATCGTCGGCATGACGACCTACATGAACATCGACCAGCGCTACAAGCGGGTCGAGATCGGATCCACCTGGTACGCCCGCGGCGCCCAGGGCACGGCGCTGAACACGGAGTGCAAACGCATGCTGCTGGCGCATGCCTTCGACACCCTGGGCTGCATCGCGGTGGAGTTCCGCACCCACTATTTCAATACCGCCAGCCGGCGCGCGATCGAGCGCGTGGGCGCCAAGCTGGATGGCATCCTGCGCAACCACTCGCGCATGGCCGACGGCACGCTGCGCGATACCTGCGTCTACAGCGTCATCGAAAGCGAATGGCCGACGGTGCGCTCGCACCTGGACTGGCAACTGGCCAAGCCGCGCGGCTGAGCAGGCTCAGTTCTCGATCACGTCCGCGCCCGCCGGTGGCTTGAAGTCGAAGCGCTGCGCCGGCAGGGCCGGGTTGGCCTCGAACTTGGAAAACTCCAGGCGCGAACGCTGGCCGAAGCTGTCCAGGATCTCCAGTGCCGCCAACACCTTGCCGCGGAAGCCCACGCGCACCAGCTGGAACTGGCCGTCCTTGGCGCGCGGCGTGGCCTCGGCCCACTGCAGGCCGCCCTGGTCGGGTATGGCCTTCACGGTGAAGTCGCGGTCGATCGGGCCGCCGGCCAGCAACACGGCCGGCGTGCTGCCGATGGCCTGGTCCAGCGGGCGGGTGGAGACCTGGTTGAGGTCCATGTCGTAGAGCCATACGCGCTTGCCGTCACTGACGATCTGCTGCTTGTAGGGCGTGGCGTATTCGAAGCGGAAGCGGTCCGGCCGCTGGAACTCGAAGCTGCCCTGGGACGTGCGCTTCTTGCTGCCGTCGGGCGAGGTGACGGTCTGCGTGAACTCGGCGCGCGCAGCCTTCACCTCGCGGGCGAAGTCACGCAGGCTCTCGACCGGCCCAGCATGGGCCGCGGCCGAGACGACGATGCAGGCCGCCAGCCCGAAGGTCGGGCGGATGAGGGAAGCGTTCATTCGGTGCGGGCGGGCACGAGGATGTCGCGGTTGCCGTTGGTGGACATGCTGGATACGACGCCTGACATCTCCATTTGTTCCAGCAGCCGCGCGGCTCGGTTGTAACCGATGCGCAGGTGGCGCTGGACCAGCGAGATCGATGCCCGCCGGTGCTGCAGCACGATGGCGACGGCCTGGTCGTACATCGGATCGCTCTCGCTGCCTTCGCCACCGCCGCCTTCACCGCCGGGCCCATCCTCGCCTTCCAGCGTGCCGCCTTCCAGGATGCCTTCGATGTAGTTGGGTTCGCCCTGGCTCTTCAGGTACTCGACGACGCGATGCACCTCGTCGTCACTGACGAAGGCGCCATGCACGCGCGTGGGCAGGCCGGTGCCCGGTGCCAGGAAGAGCATGTCACCCTGGCCCAGCAGGGCCTCGGCGCCCATCTGGTCGAGGATGGTGCGGCTGTCGATCTTGCTGCTGACCTGGAAAGAGATGCGCGTGGGGATGTTGGCCTTGATCAGGCCGGTGATGACGTCCACGCTGGGTCGCTGAGTGGCCAGGATCAGGTGGATGCCGCAGGCGCGGGCCTTTTGCGCCAGCCGGGCGATCAGCTCCTCCACCTTCTTGCCGACGACCATCATCAGGTCGGCCAGTTCGTCGATGACGACGACGATGTGGGGCAGGCGCTGCAGCGGCTCGGGCTGCTCGGGCGTCAGGCTGAAGGGGTTGGGGATCAGCTCGCCGCGGGCGGCGGCATCGTCCATTTTCTTGTTGTAGCCGGCGAGGTTGCGCACGCCCATCTTGCTCATGAACTTGTAGCGGCGCTCCATCTCGCCCACCGCCCAGTTCAGCGCATTGCCGGCCTGCTTCATGTCCGTGACCACGGGGCACAGCAGGTGCGGGATGCCCTCGTAGACGCTCATCTCCAGCATCTTCGGGTCGATCAGGATCAGGCGCACGTCGCGCGCCTCGGCCTTGTAGAGCAGGCTCAGGATCATCGCGTTGATGCCCACCGACTTGCCCGAGCCCGTGGTGCCGGCGACCAGGCAGTGCGGCATCTTCGCCAGGTCCGCCACGACCGGGCCGCCGACGATGTCCTTGCCCATGCCCATGGTCAGCAGCGACTGGGCCGAGTTGTAGGCCTGCGAACCCAGGATCTCGGACAGGCGGATGGTCTGGCGCTTGGCGTTGGGCAGTTCCAGCGCCATCAGGTTCTTGCCCGGGATGGTCTCGACCACGCGGATGGACACCAGGCTCAGCGAGCGCGCCAGGTCCTTGGCCAGGTTGACGACCTGCGAGCCCTTCACGCCGGTGGCCGGTTCGATCTCGTAGCGGGTGATGACGGGGCCGGGGGAGGCGGCGACGACCTGCACCTCGACGCCGAAATCCTTCAGCTTCTTCTCGATCAGGCGCGAGGTCATCTCCAGCGACTCGGGCGTCACCGTCTCCAGCCGGCCGCCGGGCTCGTCCAGCAGGTCCACTTGCGGCAGCTTGGTATCGGTCGGGTCGGTGAAGAGGGCCTTCTGCTTCTCCTTGACCACGCGGTCGCTCTTGGGCAGCTCGACGACGGGCTGCTCGATGACGATGGGGCGGTGCTCCTCGACCACCTGGCGCACCTCCTCCACCACCTGTTCGCGCTCGCGGATGGCCTGCTCGCCCAGGCGGCGGTCCTCGGCGCGCTCGCGCCGGGCCTCGCGCCGCTCGCGCACGCCTTCCAGGGCGGCGCCCACGCGCTCGGCCAGGTCCAGCCAGGAGAAACGCAGTGCCCAGGCCAGGCCCAGCACCAGGGTGCCGATCCACAGCAGGCCGGAGCCGGTGAAGCCGATGGCCTGCATGCTCAAGGGCCCCAGCACGTAGCCCAAGATGCCGCCGGCATGGCTGCCGGCCACCGCGGCCTCCCAGCGATACAGGCGCGTCCATTCCAGCGAACAGCTGGCTGCCATCAGCAGCGCGACGCCCAGCCAGCCGACCCAGGCCGGTGCATGTTCGTCGGGCTGGGCGGCCGGCTGGCCGCTGCGCTCGCGCAGCAGCCGCGCCAGCGAACCCAGCCAGCCGCGCAGGCCGACCACCAGGCCCCACCAGGCGGAGTAGCCGAAGAGGAAGAAGACGAAGTCCGAAAACCAGGCGCCGAGCCGGCCGGCCTGGTTGTAGACCACGGGCCCGAGTCCCGAGGTGCTGAACGCGGCGTCGCGTGCGTCATGGGTGGACATCGCGACCACGGCGATCAGCCAGACAATCGCGCCGGCGACGAGCAGGGCGCCCTGGCGCAGCGAGCCCTGGGTGTGGCGCGGGGCCGCCGTGGCCGAGCCCAGCGCGGCGCCGTAGCGGGTGGAAGCGAAGGCAGGGGAGTGGGATGCCGCGGAGCCGCCCTCGGCGGCTTCCGCACCCAGTGAACCGAGCGGGAAAGTCATGCGCGCATTGTCGGCGATGTGGCGCAGCGCCCCGGCCGGCACCGCGCCCGGTTTTCCCTCTCACACCGGCGGAGGAAGACAAGGCCGCGGAAAAGAAAAAAACGGCGCGTCGCCCGAAGGCGCGCGCCGTGAATCAGCTTGGAGAAAGACAGCCGGCGGGAGCAATCCGCCGGTACTACGGGAAAAGGATCAGGCCGTCTCGAGGCGCTCCTTGAGCACCACGCTGCCGGTTTCCAGCGTCTCGACCAGGCCGCGCTCCTCCAGGTCCTTCATGACCCGGCTGACCATCTCGCGCGAGGCGCCGACATGCTTGGCCAAGTCCTGGCGCGACACCTTGCCACGGATGATGCGCTGGCCGGCGTCTTCCTCGGCCATGTCGATCAGGGCGCGGGCCACGCGGCCGTAGACGTCCAGCAGGGCCAGGGACTCGATCTGGCGGTTGGAGGCGCGCAGGCGCTGCACCAGGCCGCGCATGATCGCGTAGGACAGGCTGGAGTTCTCCGGCAGGCAGCGGGCGAACTCGCTGCGGCCCAGCACCAGCACGTCGGTCTGCACCTCGGCGCGCACGGTGGCGGAATGGGGTTCGTTGTCGATCAGGCTCATCTCGCCCAGGTAGTCGCCGGGCTGCAGGACCGCCAGGATGACTTCGCGCCCGCGGGGGTCGGAAGCGATCACGCGGGCACGGCCGGTGAGCAGGATATAGAGCGCGTTCGACTTCTGGCCGCGTTCGACGATGATCTCGCCGCGGCGGAAACGACGCTTGATCACGGCCTCGGCAACCGCTTCGGCCTGGGGCGCCGTCAGCATCGAGAACAGCGGCACGCGCCTGATCAGGTCGAGGTTGGACAGCATTGCCATGAGTGAATCTCCGTTTTGGGGCTATCGCCGACATAGGCGCGCCGGCATCGGACTACGCCACACACAAACCTAGAATTTCGTTTGCAGCCTATTGCCTGGCCACGAAAACAACTGTAGCCAAGCCCCCCTTCACGCAGCTCTGAATAAGCGTGCCAAATTAGGTGCACTTCGTCACGCTCAGTTCCACCTCCGCCATGACCGACTCCACACCGCTCCACTCCCAAGTCCTGATCCTGGGCTCCGGCCCTGCCGGCTACACCGCCGCCATCTACGCGGCACGTGCCAACCTCAAGCCCACGCTGGTCACCGGCCTGGCCCAGGGCGGCCAGCTGACGACCACGACCGAGGTAGACAACTGGCCGGCCGACGTCCACGGCGTCCAGGGGCCGGAGCTGATGCAGCGCTTCGAGCAACACGCCGCCCGCTTCGCCACCAACCAGGTCTTCGACCACATCAACGAAGTCGACCTGTCGCAGCGGCCGTTCCGCCTCAAGGGCGACTCCGGCAGCTACACGACGGACGCGCTGATCATCGCCACTGGCGCCTCGGCCAAGTACCTGGGCTTGCCCTCGGAACAGGCCTTCATGGGCCGCGGCGTCAGCGGCTGCGCCACCTGCGACGGCTTCTTCTACCGCGACGAGGTGGTCGCGGTGGTGGGCGGCGGCAACACGGCCATCGAGGAGGCGCTGTACCTGTCCAACATCGCCTCCAAGGTGCACCTGATCCACCGGCGCGACAAGTTCCGCGCCGAGGCCATCATGATCGACAAGGTCCAGGAGAAGGTGGCCGCCGGCAAGATCGAGCTGCACCTGTTCAAGACCCTGGACGAGGTGCTGGGCGACGACTCCGGCGTCACCGGCGTGCGCCTGAAGGACGCCAACGGCGGCCCGGACGAGAAGCTGACGGTCAAGGGCTGCTTCATCGCCATCGGCCACCAACCCAACACCGACATCTTCAAGGGCCAGCTGGAGATGAAGGACGGCTACATCGTCACCCGCTCGGGCCTCAACGGCTTCGCCACGATGACCAGCGTGCCGGGCGTGTTCGCCGCCGGTGACGTGCAGGACCACGTCTACCGCCAGGCCATCACGAGTGCCGGGACGGGGTGCATGGCGGCCCTGGATGCGCAGCGTTTCCTGGAGCAGGGCAGCTGAAACCTGCTGGACCCGGCGAAAATCTGTCTATAATCGCCGTTTCGCCGAAAAGCTGGATAGGTTGGCCGCGTCCGGGGTGCGCCCAGGACTAGGTTGGCCAACACTCCGGGGGGATCGATCCCAGGGCACCCAGGGCACCCACGGCTTGCAGAGCTTGCATAGCTTGGGTTTGGGAGCCCAGCCTTTCGGTCAGATCGAATCCAAGTTCGAGTTCCGCCGCTCTCGCGGCACAGATCTACGGAGAAGCGTCATGGCGCGCGTCTGTCAAGTCACGGGCAAGGGCCCGATGGTGGGCAACAATGTTTCCCACGCCAACAACAAGACCAAGCGTCGCTGGTTGCCCAACCTGCAATACCGCAGGTTCTGGCTCGAAAGCGAAAAGCGCTGGGTGCGTCTGCGCGTGAGCACTGCCGCCGTGCGGCTGATCGACAAGGTCGGCATCGAACAGGTCGTCGCCGACCTGCGTGCCCGCGGCGAGCTGTAAGCAGCTGCCGAAGAACCCCCGATATCCGAGATTTAGGAGCGAGTCATGGCAACCAAAGGCGGCCGCGAAAAGATCAAGCTGGAGTCCACTGCGGGCACCGGCCACTTCTACACCACCACCAAGAACAAGAAGACCACGCCCGAGAAGCTGGAATTCATCAAGTTCGATCCCAAGGCCCGCAAGCACGTGGCCTACAAGGAAACCAAGTTGAAGTAACTGTCGTCGCGACCACGCGATGCCGGCACCTGCGAAAGCCCACCGGGCCACAAGCCTGGTGGGCTTTGTTTTTTGCCGTTTCCTTCTTCTCCTTTGAGGCCCGGCCATGGCTGAACCCCGCGTCGAACCCCTCGACTTCCACGGCCGTGCCGCGCTGAGGCTGCATGCGGCCGATGGCGCCGAGGCCACCGTGCTGCTGCACGGCGCCCACGTGGTGTCCTGGCGGCCGGCCAACGGGCAGGGCGGGCCCGGCGACGAGCAGCTCTTCCTGTCCGAGCGCGCCGTCTACACCGACGGTCAGGCCGTGCGCGGGGGCGTGCCGGTGATCTTTCCCCAGTTCGAGAAGCGCGGCGCCCTGCCGCGCCACGGCCTGGCGCGTACGCGCAACTGGGCCGTCGCCAAGCAGGCCCAGCAGACCGATCACGCGACCCTGGTGCTGCGCCTGACCGACGACGAGACCACGCACGCGCACTGGCCGCATGCCTTCACGGCCGAGCTGACGATCAGCGTGGGCGGCACGCGCCTGGACATCGAGCTGGCCGCGGAGAACACCGGCGAGCAGCCCTTCTCGTTCACCGCGGCCCTGCACACCTACCTGCGCATCGCCGACCTGGCGCACGCGCGGCTGGCGGGACTCAGCGGCATGACCTACTTCGACAGCACCAGCGGCGTGGAGCAACTGGAGACCGCCCAGACCCTCGCCATCGAGGGCGAGGTCGACCGCATCTATTTCGGCGCCCCCCAGACGCTGGCACTGCGCGAGCCTGGCCGCACGCTGCTGATCCAGTCCCAGCACTTCGACGACGCCGTGGTCTGGAACCCGGGCCCGGAGAAGTGCGCCGCCCTGGCCGACATGCCCGAGGACGGCTGGCGCAACATGCTGTGCGTCGAGGCCGCCTGCATCGGCCACCCGATCACGCTGGCACCGGTCGAGGAATGGGCCGGCCGGCAGACGCTGCGCATCCCGGATTGAGGCGCCGCGCCTGACGGGTAGTCAGTCGCCCCCCATGGCCACAGGGCCGGCTTGGGGCGGCCCGTCGCCCAGCCCCGGCCGGCTCCGCCACTGCGTGTAAACACCGATCCCGCATCGGTACTCCACACAGCTTGCATTCAGCCTGCTTCTGAATGATGGTCGCCTCGTCTGCACCCACGCGGCGGCATGCCGCCGGACCGTCATGTCGAACATCTACGAACAGGACCTGCCGCGCACCGCGGCCAACCACACCCCGCTGTCCCCGCTGAGCTTCATCGAGCGCGCCGCGGCCGTGCATCCCGACAGCCCGGCCGTCGTGCACGGCGGCCTGCGCCGCACCTGGGCCGAGACCTACGCGCGCTGCCGGCGCCTGGCCAGCGCCCTGGGGCGGCGCGGCATCGGCCTGGGCGACACGGTGGCCGTGATGCTGCCCAACACGCCGCCGATGGTAGAGGCGCACTTCGGCGTACCGATGCTGGGTGCGGTGGTCAACACGCTGAACACGCGGCTGGACGCCGAGTCCATCGCCTTCATGCTGGACCATGGCGAAGCCAAGGCGGTGATCGTCGACCGCGAGTTCGCGCCGACCATCGCCCGTGCGCTGCAGCTGCGCAAGGCCACCCACCCGGTGCTGGTCGTGGACGCCGACGATGCGCTCTACACCGGCACCAACGAGCGCATCGGCGAGCTGGAGTACGAGGCCCTGCTGGCCGAGGGCGATCCCGCCTGCGCGTGGAGCCTGCCGCAGGACGAGTGGCAGGCCATCAGCCTGAACTACACCTCCGGCACCACCGGCAATCCGAAGGGGGTCGTCTACTCGCACCGCGGTGCCTCGCTGGCCGCGCTGTCCAACCTGCTGGAGTGGGACTTCCCCAAGCACGCGATCTACCTGTGGACGCTGCCGATGTTCCACTGCAACGGCTGGACCTTCCCCTGGGCGCTGGCCGCGCGCGCGGCCGTCAACGTCTGCCTGCGCAAGGTGGAGCCCAAGGCGGTGTTCGACGCGATCCGCGAGCACGGCGTCACCCACTACTGCGGCGCGCCCATCGTTCATGCCTCGCTGGTCAATGCGCCCGACGAACTCAAGAAGGGTATCGACCGGCCAGTCAAGGCGATGGTCGCCGGCGCCGCGCCACCGGCCTCGATGATCGAGGGCATGGAGCAGATGGGCTTCGACCTGACCCACGTCTACGGCCTGACCGAGGTCTACGGCCCGGCCTCGGTGTGCGTGAAGCATGCCGAGTGGGACGAGCTGCCGATCACCGAACGCGCGCGCCTGAACGCGCGCCAGGGCGTGACCTACCACCTGCAGCAGGGCGTCACCGTGATGGACCCGGCGACCATGCAGCAGGTGCCTGCCGACGGCGAGACCATGGGCGAGATCATGTTCCGCGGCAACGTCACGATGAAGGGCTACCTGAAGAACCCCAAGGCCACGCAGGAGGCTTTCGCCGGCGGCTGGTTCCACACCGGCGACCTCGCGGTGCTGCACCCCGACGGCTACGTGAAGATCAAGGACCGCAGCAAGGACATCATCATCTCGGGCGGCGAGAACATCTCGTCGATCGAGGTGGAGGACGTGCTGTACCGGCATCCGGCGGTGCTGGCCGCGGCCGTGGTGGCCAAGCCGGACGAGAAGTGGGGCGAGACGCCCTGCGCCTACCTGGAGATCAAGCCCGGCGCCCAGGTGACCGAGGCCGAGATCGTCGCCTTCTGCCGCGAGCGCCTGGCGGGCTTCAAGGCACCGCGGTCAGTCGTGTTCGGCGAGCTGCCGAAGACCTCCACCGGCAAGATCCAGAAGTTCGAGCTGCGCCAGCGTGCGCGCTCGACGGACGCGCTGGACAACTAGGGCCTGTCGACACTACCGGAGGACACGCGCTGGAGCCTGGCAAGGCGCTGGGCCAGGCGGCGCACCCCACTAGCCGAGGGCCTCGCCGACGACGGCGGGAAGGGCCGCCAGCTCGTCCGCCAGCTCGCCGGCGTCCTGCAGGTCGGCGCGTGCGGCCAGCTGGTCGGGATCGACGAAGAGCACCGTGCTCGTCCCGTCGGCGTGGCTTCGCACGATCATCTTCAGCGGCAGGTCCAGGCTTTCCTGGTTTGCGGCCTGCAGCACCGGCGTGTGGCCGTCGGGGGTGCCGAAGACCAGCACCTGCGCGTCATCGCCGGAGCTTTCGCGCGACTCGGCCTGCGCGGGCCGCTTGACCTGCGCGATCAGCGCGAAGCCGCGCGAGCGCGCCGCCTCGGCCAGGCGGCTCACCGTCTGCTCCATCGGATAGCGGCTGCCGATGGCGATCAGCCCGCGGCGCTGCGTGGGCGCGTCTTCGTCGTCTTGCCCATTCGTCCATTGATTGGCTGCGAGCAGGACGATGGCCATGCAGCCGGTCATCCAGTAGCGGGACATCATGCGCATCTCGGGTACCTCCAGAACTCGCGTTGAGATCGGGATGACCGCGCCGAGTTCAAGCCCCGGCATCGATGGTCACGCGTTGACGCGGTAAAGATAGGTTGCCTCGCGCGCGATGGAATGAGGGAAAGCATCCGTGGCCAAAGCCGATGCCCGCGGCGGCCCGCGTGCGGGATGCCGTTCGGCACAGGCGGCCGTCGTCGATCTGCCATGTGAAGCACCTAGCGTGAAGCCGTCCCTTCGCACGCCTTCACATCAACTTGCAGGAAGCCCTAAGTGAAACGCCGCACCACCCTGATAGCCGCGGCTGCGATGATCGCAGCCCTGTCCATTGCCTCCACGCCTGCCATGGCCCACCGTGATCGTCCCGCCGACAAGGCCGAGCCCATCGTCATCGGACACCGCGGCGCCAGCGGCTACGTGCCCGAGCACACGCTGGCCTCCTACTGGCTGGCCATCGAGCAGGGCGCGGACTACGTGGAGCCCGATCTCGTCGCTACCCGCGACGGCGTGCTCGTCGCGCGCCACGAGAACGCCATCGCCATCCTGAATGCCGATGGCAGCGTGCGCGAGGCCACCACCGACGTCGCCGAGCGCCCGGAGTTCGCCGCGCGCAAGGCCACCAAGACCATCGACGGCGTGGCCATCACCGGCTGGTTCACCGAGGACTTCACGCTGGCCGAGCTGAAGACGCTGCGCGCCAAGGAGCGCCTGCCCGCGCTGCGCACGGCCAACACGCGCTTCGACTACCAGTTCCAGGTGCCGACCTTCGAGGAGGTGCTGCAACTGGTCGAGCAGGCCAACGAACGCCGCAAGCAGCAGCTGCTGCGCGAGGGCGGCCTGAAGGCGCTGAAGAACTACAAGCCCATCGGCGTCTATCCGGAGACCAAGCACCCCAGCTACTTCGACGGCATCGGCCTGTCGCTGGAGGAGCCCCTGCTCAAGCTGCTGGCGCGCTACGGCTACCGCGGCAAGCAGGCGCCGGTGTTCATCCAGTCCTTCGAGGTGGGCAACCTGAAGGCGCTGGCGCGCCGCACCTCGCTGCCGCTGATCCAGCTGCTCAACAACAGCGGCCAGCCCTGGGACTTCGCCGTCAGCGGCGACAAGCGCACCTATGCCGACCTGGCGACGGCCTCCGGCCTGGCCGAGATCGCCGGCTATGCCGATGGCGTGGGCGTGAACACGGCGCTGGCCATCCCCCTGGTCAACGGCCGCCTGGGCACGCCGACGACGCTGATCGCCGACGCCCACGCCGTGGGCCTGCAGGTCCACGCCTGGACCTTCCGCGCCGAGAACCAGTTCCTGCCCAACGAGTTCGACTCCTCCGCCAACCCGGCGGACCTGGGCGACCTGGCCGGGCAGATCAAGGCCTTCCTGGACCTGGGACTGGACGGCTTCTTCACCGACCAGCCCTTCCTCGGCCGCAAGGCGCGCGACGCCTTCGTCGCCGCGGGCAGGTAGGCGCCGGGCCCTACAGCAGCCGCGCCAGCTCGGCGCGCTGCTGCCTGAGGACGGCCACGCCGTCGGCGTGGGCGCGCAGGAAGGCGAAGTCCGCGAAGTCGAAGCCGGGCCCGACGGTGGCGCCGACCAGCGCGTAGTCACCCAGCGGCTCGGCCGCCTGCCACCAGTGGGCGGGCACCACGTGGCGCGGCGCGCGGCCGCCGGCCACCGGGCCCAGCTCCACCATCTCCACCGGGCCGTAGCCCGGCGGCATCAGCCAAAGGCGCAGGCCGTTGCCCTCCAGCAGGTGCCAGACCTCGTCGGAGGCCACGCGGTGCCAGGCACTGAATTCGCCGCGCGCCAGCAGGAAGTCGATGGTGGTCAGCGCCGAGCGCAGCGGGCGCTCGTCCTTGGGCTGGACGACGGACGCGGCGCGGTAGATCTCGCGGTAGTGACCGCCTTCGGGATGCGGCTGCAGGCCGAGCAGGCGCACCAGCTCGGCCGCGCGCGCGGAGGGCTCGGCATCGCGGTCGGGCGTGGTCATCGCTTCGCCTGCCTCAAGGAGTCGACGAGGTCGGCCACCGCGGAGAACAGCAGGTGCTCGGTCTGCGTGGTGTCCTGCGACACGCCCATGCGCAGCACCAGCAGCTTCTGCGTCGGCAGGATCACCACGTACTGGCCAAGGTGGCCGGCGAACCAGAGCAGGTCGGTGGGCAGGCGCGGCTGCAGGTCGGCGGGCGTGGCCTTGTGCAGCCAGACGTAGCCGCCGTAGCCGTCGTAGGCCGGGGAGGGCGTCTTGATGAAGGCCAGGAAGTCGGACGGCACGATGCGCCGGCCGCGCCACACGCCGTCGTCCAGCACCAGCTGGCCCAGGCGCAGCCAGTCGCGCGGCCGCAGCACGCCGCGCGCCCCGCCGATGGGCGTGCCGCTGGCATCCTGCTCGACCACTGCGTTGCGCATGCCCAGCGGCGCGAAGAGCCGGCTCTGGCAGGTCTGGAACAGCGCCTGGGACGAGCCGCCCAGCAGCTCGCGCATCGCCAGCATGGCCAGCGTGGCGTCGCCGGTGGAGTAGTTGAAGTGGCTGCCCGGCTCGTGGACCAGCGGTTTGTCGGCCGTGTAGCCGCCGGCGTCCGCGGCCGAGACCAGCATGCGCGTGACGTCGCTGTTGCCACCGTAGCCCTCGTCCCACTCCAGGCCCGAGGCCATGTGCAGCAGGTGGCGCCAGGTGATGGCCTGCTTGGGCGTGCCCGCGAAGCGCTGCAGCACCGGCAGGTCCAGCTGCACCTTGGCGTCGCCGGCCAGCACGCCGGCCAGCAGCGCGGTCAGCGACTTGGTCATCGACCAGCCCAGCTGCGGCTGGGCCTGGCCGTAACCGGCACCGTAGCGCTCGTACACCAGGTGGCCGTCCTGGGCGACGAGGAAGGCGATGGTGTTCTGGCGCAGCGCATCGGGATCCTCGGCCTCGGCGAAAAGGGCGTCGGCGTGCTGCTGCAGCAGGGCGCGCTGGGCGGGGCCGGGCAGGCTGGTTTGCGCAGGGGCGTCGCCCAGCGGCCAGGCCAGCGGCGTCCAGGCCGGCGCCCGGGCAGGAGTGAAGGGCTGGGCGCGGACCGTGTCCTCGCTGGTGCCGGGCGGCACGATGGTGCAGCCCAGCCCGGGCCGGAAGATCGCGGTGCGGCTGGTGTTCAGGTTCCCCAGCGTGGCCGACACCGTGACCTTGGACAGCGCCTGGTAGTCGATCTGCCACAGCAGCGGCAGCGGCTCGACGATGGGGGCGGTGTAGTCGTCGCGCACGCGGGCGAACTGGTCGCCGCTTTGCATCGTGCGGGTGCACAGCTCGGCGGCGGCGTAGCCGGCACCGATGGGCAGGTCGGACGCCAGGTCGGCGCGCGCTCCCGCCGCACCGAATGTCAGCAAGGCGACAGTCAGTCCATGAACCAAGCGCAAACCCGGGCGCGGATATGGGCGGATGCTTCTGCGAGGGGGGTGGGGCATCATGGGCGTCTCCTGGTTGGTGTACTTCGGTCGACGTGTTCCCCTGCTGGGGAAATCATCCGGGCCTGCTGCAGGCCTGCCGCAAAGGCACGCTCGACCCAGGGGAAACGGGCGCCAGGCCCGGGAAAAAGATTAGAGGGGACGATGGCAGAGGACGCAAGCGTGCCCGCCCGGCTGTTCCTGGCCTTGTGGCCGGACACCGAGGTCGTGGACGCGATCAGCCAGATGCGACGTGGCTGGCCCTGGCCGCCTTCGGCGCAGCTGGTGGGGCCGCAGCGGCTGCACCTGACGCTGCAGTTCATCGGTTCGGTGCCGCGGGAGCGGGTGGCCGAGCTGGAGCAGGGGCTGGGCGTGGGCCTGGACCCCTTCATGCTGGACCTGGGCCGGGTCGAGACCTGGCGCGGTGGCATCGCCGTGCTGCGCCCGCTCACGGTGCCGCCGGCCCTTCTGGCGCTGCGTTCGCGCCTGGCCGGGGCGCTGCAGCGCCTGGGACACACGGTCGACGATGCCGCCTTCCGCCCGCACGTCACGCTGGCACGCCAGGCCCAGCGCATCGAGCTGCCGGCCAGCGTGCCGCGCATCCGCTGGCCCGTGGCCCGCTATTGCCTGGCCGAGTCCGAGGCCGGCCCGCCGGCGCGCTATCGCACCTTGCGCAGCTGGCCCGACGGCAACGAGTGATCCGGGATCACTTGCCCACCGTCACCGAGATCGGCTGGGCTGCGGCCAGTTCCTTGAACGGGTCCGCGTTGCTGACCAGGCTGAGCTTGAGCTTGTAGCTGCCCGGCGGCGGCTTCAGCCAGGTCTCGGTCCAGCCGTTGGTGTAGAGGATGCGCTGTGGCGGTCCGCCGCCTTCGATGGTCAGCACGAAGTGGCCGGCGTGGTTGTCCTTCACGTTCATGTGGCTGACGTTCAGGCCGCTGGCGTGGAACTGCACGCGGAAGGGGCCCTTGACCGTCTCGCCGTCGCGTGGCGTCAGGATGCTCACGCCCTGGGTGACCAGGCTCTTCGGGTCCACGTCGGTGCGCAGGCGCGTGACGGTGATGCGGATGGGCTTGCTGTAGATGAAGTACGGGATGTGGTGATGGTCCGCCAGCAGCATGCGCAGCGTGTAGGTGCCGGGCTTGAAGGTCAGCACCGTCTCCATCTGGCCCTTGCCGAAGTGGATGTACTGGTCGTTGAAGGGCAGGGGCTTGGTGAAGTCCAGCGGCAGATCGCGGTTGACCAGCAGGTGGTGGTGGCCGGTACCCTGCACCGGTGTCGTGATGCCTGCGATGCCGAAGCGCGTGAGGCCGAACTTCATCAGGAAGGGTGTCTCGATCGAGTCACCGTCGCGCAGGTTGGTGATGTAGTTCTCCGGCTCGGACTTCTGCAGCGGGAACTGCACCCAGGGATGGTCGCTGCTGGCGGACAGCGCGAGGGCGGGAGCGAGGAAGCAGGCCACCAGGACGGCGGCGCAGGCGTACAGCGAGGGTCTGGTCATGTCGGAGCGTGTCGGGACAGGTTCGCGGCCCGGTCTGGTGCCGGGCCCTGGGTTGCAAAAGCGCGGGTACCACGCAAACCACGCGCCAACTGGGGGGCAGGCGGACGACCAGCTGCCCGCATGCCGATGAACGAAGGCGACGGCCGTCAGCCAGGGCGTACGGCGTCAGCTTGCGCCAGGCGGGCGGCCTGCAGCTGCTCGATGAGGCGGTCCTTGTCGGCCCACATCTCGCCGATCCACGCCTGCAGGCGCTGCCGGTAGGCCGGATCGGCGGCGTGTTCGCCACGCTTGAGCTCCGCCGGGATGGCGATCTCCTGCACGCGCACGACCACGTCGCGCACCTTGCCGCTGAGCAGGTCCCAGAAGTTGGGCACGCCGTTGGGATAGACGATGGTCACGTCCAGCAGCGCGTCGAAGCGGTCGCCCATGGTGGCCAGCGCCACCGAGATGCCGCCCAGCTTGGGCTTGAGCAGGTGGCGGTAGGGCGAGCGCTGCTGGTCCTTCTTGGCCTTGGAGAAGCGCGTGCCCTCGGCGAAGCTGATGACCGAGGTCGGGATCATGCGGAACTTCTCGCAGGCGCGGCGCGCGGTCTCCAGGTCCTTGGCCAGCGTGCTGCCGCGCCCTGAGCGGCGCATGAAGGGGAAGTCCAGTGCCCACCAGGCCAGGCCCATGATCGGCACGTAGATCAGCTCGCGCTTGAGGAAGAACTTCAGCAGCGGGATGCGCCCGGGCAGGCCGTTGAACACGCGCTGCAGCACCAGGATGTCGACCCAGCTCTGGTGGTTGGCGCTGACCAGGTACCAGCCGCGGCGTTTCAGCCCGGCGGCCACGCGCACGTTCCAGCGGCTGCGGTTGGTCAGCCCGATCCAGCAGTTGTTGATGGTGACCCACAGGCCGGCCAGGGCGTCGAGCACCGCATTGGTCAGCTTGCGCACGGGCTTGAAGGGCAGGCTCAGCTTGACCAGGGCCACCGGGATCATCGCGGAGAAGATCGCGACGACATTGGCCAGCAGCACCAGGCTGGCAAGGCTGCCGCGCAGGACAGGGAGCAGTCGAGAAAACATCGAAGGGCGCCGGAGGCGATTGGTGGTCCCGAACCCTGATCTCTTGTTGTGGCGCAGACGGGATCGAGCCCGCCTCGGGTGCGGATTATCGGCTCACGTTTTGACACTTGCCTGTCCGCGATCAAGCCGGTGGGCCTTCGTGTGCGGGGGGGCGGAACCAGCCGGTGCGCAGCAATGCGGCGGCCTGCTGCGCGTCGGCCTCGACGATCTGGCCGGCGTGCTCCAGCCACAGGGCCGGGCCGCCGGAGGGTGATGGCAGCATCACCGGCACCGGGCCGACATAGGCCAGGCGCACGGGGGCGGACGGCGGCACGGGTGGCGGGGCAGGCGGGCTGCCCCAGGCCGCGCGTTGCGAGAGGCCGCGGCCCAGGGCCGCGCGGCGGTTTCCGCAGCAGGACATGACGTACTCCTTTCCGGGATCAACGCGGCTCGCCCTGGCGGGCGGCCGTCAGCTTCTCGATCACGCAGGCGCCGCCGGAGATGGCCAGCCACAGCCACACTGCGGTCAGCGCATCCCACTGCCAGTGCCGCGCCAGCCAGGCGGCGGCCGGCAGCGCGAACCACAGGCTCAGGCAGTAAGGGCAGTCCATCAGCGCGCCGAGCCAGCTCACGCCGGCGCGGCGGCGCAGGTGGATCACCACGTCCAGCGGCCCGTCCTCATGGGCCACCAGGTGGGCCAGCCGCCAGGTGCCCAGCACCGCGACGGCCAGCAGCACGGCCGGCGTCTCCTCCATCTCAGGCCGCGTTGATGACCGAGAAGGCCATGCTCGGTTGGATGTGGATGTCCGCCGGGTCGTACTGCCAGGTGGGCACGGCCAGCTGCCCGCCGTCGCCGCCGGCGGGGTTGAAGGCCCGGCTGGAGACGTTGGCCCCGAAGCCGTAGGTGCCCTCGGCCGCCGTGGACGGCAGCTGGTAGACCACCTGCAGCAGCTGGTCGTTGTCGGCCACCGAGGTGTGCCAGTGCTCGTAGACCAGCGGATCCGACGGCGACTGTGCACCGCCGCTGCCGCTGATGAAGGCGAAGCTGCCCGCGCCGCAGGAGTTGGCCCACAGGCGCGCCGAACGCAGGTGGCCCGAGGCCGCGGCCAGCGTGACGCGGAAGTAGACCGTGGCCGGCGAACTGCCGCGCCGCACGACCGGGCAGGCCCCGCCGATGGGCTGCCACGGGCCGGAGGCGGAGAAGCTCCACTCCGCCGCCAGCGGGCCGGTGGGCGCGGTGTTGTCGACGGTGAAGGCCACCGGGGCCGACTCCGAGCTGACGGCCGTGCCGCCCGTGCCCAGCTGCAGCGTCACGCGGTACCGGCCGTCGGGGTAGGCGCCGCTGGGCCAGTCGAGCAGCAGCTGCTCGTGCTGGAAGGGATTGGGGCCGGCGGGCAGGTCGATGGGATACCAGCCGTCGGCGTCCGGGGTGGGGTAGTGCCACTCGGGGTTGCCGCCGCCGTCGAGGCGGAACATCGGCCAGGTCAGCCCGAGGAAGGGCGTCTTAGCCGTGAAGGTGGCGCCCTGGTCCGCGCTGTACTCGTAGACCATGCGGTAGCGCGTGGCCGTGCGGTCGGTGTGGCGGCAGCCGTACAGCGCCAGCACGCCGTACAGCGGCGCGGCCGCGTCCGGGTTGGGCAGCGGGTCGTTGAACAGGCCGCTGGGGTGGGGGCGGTTGGTCCGCACCGAGTAGCCCGCCGTCGCGTCGTACAGCGTGGGCACCGCGGCCACCGGCAGCATGCCGGCCATGACGATCGCCGGCACGTTGCCGCACGGGATGGCGTCCGGGCCGCAGGGCAGGCCGGCGCGGGCATTGGGGCGGGCCTCGATGGTGAGGTCGGTGGGCAGGGTGGTCGCATTCCAGCGCACCTGGAACCAGCTCTCGCCGTAGATCACCTCCTCCACGCCGTCGCCGTTGGTGTCCTGGGTGACGCGGAAGGTGATGTCGGGCACGTCGACGATGGGAGTCCACTCCGGCACGAAGACGTCGATGCAGCGCTTGAAGGGGCCGATGTAGCGGCGCAGGTCCAGGCCCTTGAGCTCGACGGCGTCCAGGCGCAGGCGGTTGGCCAGGCCGGCGGAAGCCTGCAGCGCGATGGCGGCCTTCGCGCTCTTGGCGGCCTGCGGATCGGCCGTGGTGCCTGCCAGCGCCTGCTTCAGCTCGGCGGGCAGCGGCGGCGCCAGCTCGGCGGCATGGGCAGGCGCGGCGAGCGCATCCTGGAACTCGCGCGTGCTGGCGCCGAAGCCCAGGCGCGACTGCAGCTGCTGCACGCGTTGCGCCGCGCGGCTGCCCAGGGCGGAGACCAGCCTGTTGCGGTCCAGAGACGCGAAGTCGAAGGGTGCCGGGTCAGGCTCGGGAATGGGCGGGAAGCGCACCGGCACGCGCTGCGGCAGCAGGTCGTCCAGCAGGTCCTTCAGCGATGGGCGCTCGAAGACGATGGGGAAGCACAGCCGCTCGTGGCGCCAGCGCAGGATCCAGTCGATGTCCCAGCGCGGCACCCAGACGCAGAAGTTGCCGCAGGCATCTGTGCGCGTGCTGGCGATGACCTCGCGCCGCGAAGCGAACGGGAAGTACCAGGCCCACTTGTGGCCCGACGGGAAGTAGCCGAGGAAGGACGCGTCGGTGTCCTCCACCTGCACCGTGGCGAAGGGCACGGGGTACTGGGTGCCGGTGCCGGGATCGGTCTTCACCACGCGCCCGCAGACCTTGCGGAAGAGCAGCAGCAGCGGGTCGATGCGGAAGCGGAAGCGCTCACCGATCTCGGTCACGGTCAGGCCCGCGAGCTGGGCCGCGTCCAGTCCGCTGACGGCGGCCAGGCGCTGTGCCTGGGTCTTGCCGAGCTTGTGCTTGGAGGGATCGAAGTCTTCGCCCGCAGCGGCGGCTGCTGCGGTGAAGGTGGGACGCGGGGGCTTGGCCATGATGGAACTCCGGGTAGAGAGTGGAGTCGCCAATCTCACGCCGCGCGCGCCGCATCTCAAGGCATGGGCAGGCCGCTAGGGGCCTGAAAGTTAGGGCGCCATCAAGAGGGCGCACTATCGTCTGTCTACCCGAACGGGTGAGGCTTCAGCCCACCTCGAAGCCCTCGCCGGTGGCGAAGAACGCACCGCCGGCGACGTAGTGGATGCTGCGCAGCTCCTGCGGCACGTCGGCACGCCAGCGGCCCTGGGCGAACACGCGGGCATCCGCGTGCGCCGCCACCACCTCGCCGATGAAGAGGTCGTAGGCCTGCTGGTTGTGCGGCTCGGGAATCACGCGGCATTCGAGCCAGGCCACGCAGCCGGCCAGCAGCGGCGCTTCGATTTCGGAAGCGTCGAAGGTCTCCAGGCCCATCGCGGCGAACTTGTCGCCGCCCTGCTCGCGGCCGGAGGACTGGCCCACGGCCAGCGTCTGGCGCGCGAAGGCGCGGCAGGGCACGTTGAGCGCGAAGCTGCCGGATGCCTCCACCAGCTCGCGCGTCCAGGTGTGCTTGTCGATCACCACGCTGACCTTGGGCGGCGCGAAGTCCAGCGGCATGGACCAGGCCGCGGCCATCACGTTGCGCTTGCCGCCGTGGGCGCTGCTGACCAGCACGGTGGGCCCGTGATTGATCAGGCGATAGGACTTGGCGAGGTCGACGGCGATGCGGGTCATGCGGTGGGGTCCGTTCAGAAAGGCGGTGGCGATTCGAAGCTGGCTTCCTCGCCGGTGGCCGGATGCGGCAGCGTGATGCGGCTGGCGTGCAGCAGCAGGCGCGGACTGCGCGCATGGGCGGCGGGGTGGGCGTAGAACTCGTCGCCGAGGATGGGATGGCCCAGGGCCTGCAGGTGCACGCGCAACTGGTGGGAGCGGCCGGTGACGGGCTCCAGCTCCACGCGCGTGCTGCCCGTGGCTTCGTCGCGCGACAGCACGCGCCACCGCGTCAGCGCGGGCTTGCCGCGGGCGTGGTCCACCATCTGCCTGGGGCGGTTGGGCCAGTCGCAGATCAGGGGCAGGCCGACCTCGCCGCTGTCCGCATCGACCAGCCCGTCGACCACCGCGACGTAGCGCTTATGCACCAGGCGCCGCTCGAAGGCCATGCTCAGCCTGCGCTGGGCGCCGGTGCCGCGGCCCATCACGATGAGGCCCGAGGTGGACATGTCCAGCCTGTGCACGACGAGCGCGTCGGGCCAGGCCCGCTGCGCGCGCGCGGACAGGCAGTCCTGGTTCTGCGGGCCGCGGCCGGGCACCGACAGCAGGCCGGAGGGCTTGTCCAGCACCAGCAGCTGGGCGTCGGCATGCACGACGGGGACGGTGGGCGAGGCGGTGTCGGAGACGGCGGACACGGTGGAGGGACGCAGGGGGCGCGGCCGCATTGTCCACCGCGGTTGCATTCGCATACGGCAGTGCCGGCGGGCACGGCAACAATCCCGGCCGAGCAGTCGGGAGGAGCAGTAGACATGACGCACAAGAACGAGACGCCCCGCATCCGGGGCGCGGCGGCACGGCCGCAACGCTGGCTGGTGCTGTGGGCCGCGGTCGCGGCCTTGAGCGCCTGCGGCGGCGGGGGCGGGGGCGGCGGCTCAGGCAACGACCCCGCAGCGGTGCCACCACCGCCCGCGCCGGCCCCTTCGCCGAGCCCCGGTCCCTCGCCCTCGCCCTCGCCCTCGCCCTCGCCCTCGCCGAGCCCGAGCCCGAGCCCGAGCCCGTCACCGTCACCGTCACCGTCACCGTCACCCGGCCCCAACGCCGTGGTCGCCGGCACCGCGACGGCGCCCTATCCGACCATCGAGAACATCTCGCTGCTGTGGCCCTACAGCGGCGATGCCGATGGCGACAGCCGCGCCAGCGTGCGCTTCCGCCGCGCGGGCGACAGCGCCTGGACCACCGGGATGCCGCTGCGCCGCGTCCCCGCCGGCAGCACCAACGAAGGCCTGGGCTGGAGCGCCCGCCACGCCGGCAGCCTGTTCAACCTGCAGGCGGCCACCACCTACCAGGTCGAGCTGACGCTGAGCGATCCGGACGGCGGATCGGCCACGCAGACCCTCAGCGTCACGACGCGCGCCGTGCCGGCGCCGCCGGCCTCCCCGACGGTCAAGGCGGTGACCCCGGCCACCGCCTCGGCGGTATTCGCCGCAGCCAACCCGGGCGACGTCCTGGACCTGGCAGCGGGCAGCTACGGCGGCTTCACCTTCGTGCGCGACGGCACGCCCGGCGCGCCCATCGTGATCCGCTCCACCGCCGGCGCGGTGATCAACGGCGACGTCGCGCTGTTCAGCCGTGCCTACGTGCACATCACGGGGCTGACGGTCAACGGCCGCATCCGCTTCAACGGCAGCCGGCACATCGCGATCACGCGCAACACGGTCAACTCGGTCGCCCCCAGCTACGACGGCATCGTGGGGTACTCGCGTCCCGAGAACGCCTACATCGCCGACAACACCGTCGTCGGCACGACGGTCTGGGCCGAATCCTCGCTGGGCGTCAGCGGCGACAACCGCGGCGAGGGCATCGTCGTCTCCGGCCCGGGCCACGTGATCCAGAACAACCGGGTCACGGGCTTCCGCGACAACATCTCGCTGTACGAGAGCGCCGACAACGCCGAGGCGCAGCAGATGGAGCAGGTCAGCATCGACATCCTGAACAACGACCTGTCGCTGGCGGCCGACGATGCGATCGAGGCGGACTTCTGCCTGCACAACTGCCGCGTCATGCGCAACCGCATCACCAACGCCTTTGTCGCGCTGTCCTCCCAGCCCAGCCTCGGCGGGCCCGCGTACTTCGTACGCAACGTGATCTACAACGCGGTCTACGTGCCCTTCAAGCTCTACCGCAACAGCCACGGCGACGTGCTGCTGCACAACACGGTGGTGAAGAACGGCGATGCCTTCGGTGCCTATCCCGGGTCGGACCGTCCCATCGCGCGGCTCTTCGGGCGCAACAACCTCTTCGTCGGCGGCCCGGGCGGCACCTACGGCGGCTATGGCAACGGCGCCGGCCGCGTGCTGGCCATCACCGACCTGCAGACCACCACCGTCGACCTGGACTACGACGGCTACGGCGTGACCACCGGCGGTTTCGACGTGCGCTGGGGCACGTCCTCCTTCGCCACGCTCGCGCAGATGCAGGCCGCCACGACGGAACAGCACGCGCGCCAGGTGGGCTTGGCGGTCTTCCAGGCCAGCGTGGCCTACCCCGGCTCGCCGATGACGACCTATGCGGTGCCGGACCTGCGCCTGAAATCAGGCGGTGCCGCGGTGGACGGTGGGCAGGCGATCCCCAACGTCAACGACGGCTATGCGGGCAGCGCGCCGGACCTCGGCGCCTACGAGCAGGGAGCGGCGCTGCCGGTGTACGGGCCGCGATGACGACCGAGCGCCTCGCCAGGCTCCAACCCTTCGGGTGCCCTCAGGAAACGGGCGCCCTCCGGTAGTGTTCACAGGCCCTTGCCCAGGCACGCCGATCTTCCTCGCCTGGTCAGAACAAAAGTACAGATCTGAGTGGCGCACCACACTAGAACTCGTCGACCAGGCCGGACTGCGCGGCGGACTCCGGGCTCGACCCGGCATCGCGTACGCGCCACAGCGCCTCCTCGCGCGGCACACCCAGCTGCTTGAGCACGCAGGCCGCCATCGTCCCGGTGCGGCCGATGCCGGCGGCACAGTGCAGCAGCACCGAGGCGCCGCCCTGCAGTTCGCGCGCCACCTGCTCGACGGCGGGCTTGAAGGCGTGGAACTGCTCGGCCAGCGCGAAGTTGCGCATCGGCAGGTGCATCCAGCGGCAGGGCAGCTCGCTGGCGGTGATGGCCGAGTGATAGGCCGGCGAGACATAGGCGACCTCGTCCAGCGGGTTCAGGCAGACGATCAGCTCCAGCCCCGTGCGCCGCGCGTCCTCCAGGAAGACGGGCCAGGGCGTGTGGCGCCCGGGCATGGCGGACAGCCAGAGCCGGCCCTTGACTTCGGCAGGCAGCGGCAGGGGGCGGAAGTGGGTGGCGAGGTTCATGCGGCCGGAGGTTGGGCAGGGCGTTGGCTGCGGCAAGCCCGATTATTCCGGCCCGCGCCTGTCCGTGCATCGCTCGAGCCTGGCGGGCCCTGCGAATCGGGGCTGCCCATAAGCAAAGGGCCACCGGTGGTGGCCCTTCTCGCTTCCGGACGCGGCATGCGCCGCGACGGTCTCTCTGGCGCCGGTGACGGGTTCCGGGATTCCGCCCAATGTTGCGGCCGGTCTGTCGCCTCGAGTGCTGCGCAGTGTGCCCCGGCGGCGGCGCGAGCCAAGCACGGAATTGGGCGGCTGGGCGGGGCCATTTCCGGTGCTGGAGCGCACCACGCGGCCCATCGGCTACGCTGCCGGGTTCTTCCCGCCGGCGGCGCCTTCCGTGTGCGCGGCCCCACCTGACAATTGCCGCGGAGTCCGCGCGTGCTCGGCTTCTTCGAACGACTCGTCCACCCCTATCCCGACGCCGCGCCGCGCATCCCGCCGAGCGGCTTCCTGGCCTTCGTCTGGGCCGGCACCGCGGGCATGCGGCCCTACATCCTGGCGATGACGCTGCTGACGGCGAGCATCGGCGTCTTCGAGGCCGTGCTCTTCAGCATGCTGGGCAAGGTGGTGGACTGGCTGGGCCACGTGCAGCCGCAACGCCTGTGGGCCGACGAGGGCGCCAGCCTGCTGCTGCTGGGCGGCGTCCTGCTGGCCAGCACGGTGGCGGTGGCGCTGCAGACCCTGTTCAAGCACCAGACCCTGGCCGGCAACTTCCCGATGCTGCTGCGCTGGAACTTCCACCGGCTGATGCTCGGCCAGAGCATGGGCTTCTACCAGGACGAGTTCGCCGGCCGCATCGCCACCAAGGTGATGCAGACCGCGCTGGCCGTGCGCGACACCGTGCTGATCGTGGCCGACATCCTGGTCTTCGTGCTGATCTACTTCGTCACGATGGTGGCAGTGGTCGGCGCCTTCGACGCCTGGCTGTTGCTGCCCTTCCTGGGCTGGCTGGCGCTGTACGGGCTGTCGCTGTGGTTCTTCGTGCCGCGGCTGGCGCGCGTGGCGCAGTCGCAGGCGGACGCGCGCTCGCTGATGACCGGGCGCATCACCGACGCGTACACCAACATCGCCACCGTCAAGCTGTTCTCGCACACCAACCGCGAGGCGGGCTATGCGCGCTCGGCCATGCAGGACTTCATGCTCACCGTGCACCGCCAGATGCGCATGACCTCGGGCTTCGAGATCGTCAACCATGCCTTGAGCATG
>SCTQ01000156.1 GCA_004322345.1 Aquabacterium sp.
TGCGCATCCTCACCTGGCTTGCCATCGCCGGCGCCTGCGTGCTGGCCTCGCCACTGCTTGCACCCATGGTCATGGCCACGCTGCTGGCGTTGATGAGCTGGCCCATCGTGGCCTGGCTGCGGCTGCGTGGCGTCGCCCATCCGCTGGGCGCGGCGCTCGTCGTAACGGCGATGATCGGGGTGCTGGCCATCATCGTCTGGGGCCTGGCCGGCCCCCTGGGCGACCTGGTGGACCGCTGGCCCCTGCTGCGACGCGCGGCCGAATCCCAGATGCAGCACTGGCGCGACGCCGTGGCCCCCGCCGGCCGCGGTGCCGCTCGCGCCGCCGCCGCCGGGCCCACGGTGGACTGGTGGGGCACGGCGCAGGAGATCGGCCGCGTGACGGTCACCGGCGCCAAGCAGACGGTGGGTACCATCCTCGTGCTGTTCCTGATGCTCTATGCGCTGCTGGCCTTCGGCCATCGTCCGGTACGCCATGCGATGCGCTGGCTGGCCACGCGGCGCGACGGACGCCAGCTGGTGCGGGCACTGAAGGCCTCGCAGCGCGCGCTGCAGGCCTATTGGCGCACGGTGGCCTCGATCAACCTGGTGGTCGCGGGCGTCAGCGCGCTGATGTTCTGGGCTGTCGGCATGCCTTATGCGTTCGCGCTGGGCCTGCTGGTGGGCGTGCTCAACTTCGTGCCGGTGCTGGGACCGTTGATCTGCACCGTGGTGCTCACCGCAGTCTCGGTGGCCACCTTCAGCGGCTGGCGCATCGCCTGGGCGCCTATGCTCTACCTGCTGCTGCGGGTGCTGGAAAGCCAGGTCCTGAGCCCGGCGGTGATCGGCACCCGGCTGCAACTCAACCCGGCCTGGGTGATCGCCGCCATCCTGGTGGGTGGGGCGGCCTGGGGCGTGCTGGGGGCGCTGGTCGCCGTACCGGCTCTCTTGTGCGCGCGCGTGGCCTGCGATCACTCGCGCCGCTGGCGCGGCCTGGCGCGGTTCATGGCCTGAGAAGGCGTGGTGAGACGGAAGGATTACTCGATGACGAGGAGAATACGAACAATGTGCAGAAGTGCAGGAGCACAGGAGGTGCAGCCGTGATGATTCGCTTGGGTCTGTTCGATGACCATGAAATCGTTCGGGCCGGCTTCAGGTACATCCTGGGCCAGTCCAGTGACATCCAGATCGCGGCGGAAGGCCAGACCGGTCGCGAAGCCTTGGCGGCCGTGCGGACCCAGGATCTGCACGTGTGTCTGGTCGACCTGTCGATGCCCGACCTGTCGGGCATCGACGTGCTCAAACAGGCCAAGGCCATACGCCCGGAGACGGCCGTGCTGATCCTCAGCGCCTATTCGGAAGAGCAGTACGGCCTGAACGTGCTGAAGGCCGGCGCCAGCGGTTTCCTGAGCAAGGACCTGGCCTCAGACCAGCTGGTCAACGCCGTGCGCACGGTGGCCGCCGGCCGCCGTTACGTCAGCCCCCGGCTGGCAGAGATGCTGGCCGCGGGCCTCACCGACGACATCGAGCAGCCGCCGCACCAGAAGTTGTCGGAGCGGGAATTCCAGATCTTCTCTAAGCTGGTGGTCGGCCGTAGTGTCTCGGACATCGCCAACGACCTGTGCCTCAGCGCCAAGACCGTCAGCACCTACCGTTCGCGCCTGCTGGAGAAGATGGGCTTCAAGAGCAACGCCGAACTGGCGCAATACGCCGTCAAGAACAACCTGATTTCCTGAAGGTGCGCGGGTATCGCCAACCGCGGCCTGCAGCTCCAACCCACCATGGCTGACCGTCCGACCATCGTTTCCGGCCTCACGACCGCCCCGGCACTGCTCGACCCGGCAGCCGTCGCTTCCCCGTCTGCGCCGGAGCCCGGCGCGGGAGTGGGTGCGGAGGCGGCGAACGTCGAGGCGCGGCGCCGCGTGGAGGGGGCCGTGCAGGTCCTGCTGATCGAGGACCTGCCTCGCGTGCAGCAGATCCTGCGCGACGTGGTCGAGGAGCCCAGCCTCTACGAAGTCTGCGCCGTGGCCGATGGCGAGGCCCAGGCCATCGCCGACTTCGACCGCCTGCAGCCGCACGCGGTGATCATCGACCTCAAGCTGCGCCAGGGCTCGGGCCTGGGCTTCCTGCAGGCTGTGCGCGCGCGCAAGCTCGCCGTGCAGCCGCTGCTCATCGTCATCACCAACCACGCGCTGCCGGTCCTGGAAACCGCCTGCCGCCAGGCCGGTGCCGACCACTTCCTCGACAAGAGCCGCGATCTTGGCCGCCTGCGCGGCCTGATGGACCAGGCCTTCGGCCGCGCCTGATCCGCCCTCGCTGGCGGATCCGGCTGACGTCGCCAGTCGGCTGCGGCCTACAGCCGTTCACAAGGCGTACCGACAGAAACCGCCCGCGCTGCTTCGCACAATGCATTCCATCGAAGCATGCGAGGAGACGGCCATGAACCGCCAGTCGATCCCCCAGAACTGTTCCGCATCCCGCCCCGTGGCCCCCGGCCCCATCCATCGCGTGGCCATCGTTGTGCGCCATGGGGTCGACTTCCGCCAGTACGCCGCGTTGTCCGACCGGCTCGCCGAGGACGGCGGTGTCATGGTCTACGTGCTGTCCGAACGCCTGGGCAGCGTCACCGCCGCCGATGGCCACCGCATTGGCGTCGATGCGTCGGTGCGCCGCTGGCCGGGGTCGCACTTCGACTGCATCTTCGTGCTGCAACCTGTGGCCGGCAAGGACGTGCCGGGCGGGCTGGCCGAGGAGGTCTTCATCCGCAACGCTGAATGCGGCGGCACGCTGGTGCTGGAGCTGCCCGAGGCCGGCACCGCTCCGAGTGCCGCGCAGCCCCTGCCGCCGGCCCGCCAGGCCGCCCGTAGCGTCGATGGGCTGCCGCTGCACCGCGAGGCCGTGCGGGCGGTGGTCGCGCGCATGAAGTCGCGTTATGCGCGGGCCTGGGGAGATTCGCTGCGCTCCCTGCAGAACCTGGCCAGTGGCGTGCGGGTGCGTGGAGACTCCGCCGCCTGAACGCCGGCGACACGCGCTGAACATAGAAAGCCGGGCCCGATGCCCGGCTTTCTCATTCCCGGGCCTTCTCTCCAAGCCGCTTGCCGTAGCCGCGAGCCAGCTTGCGGCATTCCTCGCCGCGGGCCTTCGCCGAAGACGCATCACCGGTGTCGAAGAAGGGCAGCACGGCTGCCACCGGAGCAGCCACGGACAGCACGGCCGCTGCGGCCACGCGCTTGACGATCGGCCCCGTGCTCAGCTTGACCTGCGGCTGGGCGAAGCTGCCATGGACCTCGACCGGTGTGCGCAACGAGGCCACGCTGAATTTCTTGGGCGCCACGGCCACCTGCAGGTGCATGGTCTCCTGCGCCAGCGATACCTCGCCGATCAGCCAGGTGGTGGCGTCGGGCGTGTCGATCACCGCGCTGCGTGGCTTGAGCACGCCTTGTGCGGCCGCCATGTCGGCCACCGCGCAGCTGATCGGCAGGTCGTCGTCGCCGCGCAGATAGATACCGAGGATGCGTGCGATGTCCAGCCCGGCCTTGGCCACCAGCAACCTGGACACCGACGCATCTTCCAGTGCCACGCCCACCTTGCCTTGCAGGCTGCCGAGGATCTCGGCCGTGGAGCGGCCCTGGCCCTCGAGTTGCGCTTCACCGGCCAGGCTGCCGGCGAGCATCTTGGTCTGGCGCTTCGGCTGTGCGTCGGCGGCTGCGTCCCTGGCCGGCGCGGAGGCGGCCATCTTCGACGTGCCGGCGTCGTCCTGCTTCAGCCAGCGCTCCAGGCGTACACCGTCCCAGGCCAGGTCGACGCGCCAGGCGGCGCGTTCGCCGGAGCCGTCCAGCACCAGCGAGCCCATCAGGTGGCCGGCGGCTGCGCGGGCGTCGATCTCGCTGATCGTCAGGCGGCCTTCGTCGAGCTCGATGCGCGCACGCAGCGGGCGCAGCGGCTCGGAGAAGGCCGAGCCGAGATCGACCTCGGCGATGTCCACCTCGACATCGGCATCCATCGCGCGCATCGAGGGCAGGTCGAACTCGCGCGTGGGCAGCACCTTGCCGTCGGCGCGGGCCGCGGCCTTGCTGGCTTCACCGGCCTGGGGCGCTGGTGCGCCGACGCTGGGCGCCAGGTCGGCCAGGTCCAGCACCTGGCCCCGCAGATGGCCGGTCAGCATGGGCACGCGCGGTGAGATGTCGTAGCGGAAGTCGCCCGACAGCTTGCTGTTGCCGACGGTGCCGCGGGTGACGGCCGCCTGCCAGACATCCCCCTGCTTGTTCAGGGTGCCGGTGGCCCGGAAGGCGCCGGTGGTCGGCAGCGTGACGCCGACCGGTGCGCCCACGGCGGCCATCGACGGACCGCTGAGGTCGAAGCGGCCGCTCAGGCCGTCCAGGGTCAAGGCGCTGGTCACGGTGCCTTCGAAGGACAGGCGGGCGCCGCCGACCTGGCCCTTCATGCTCATCTGCACGGCGGGTGCATCGCCGCGTGGAGCCACCCAGGGCAGCACGCCGTTGGAAACCAGCTCCAGTGTCAGCGGCTGCTTGCGATAGCGGCCCTCGGCCTGTGCGACCAGGCGCGAGCGCCCGCCGCCGCCTTCGACGAGCTGCAGGTGGGAGTCCACCGCCAGCTCGCGGCCCGCGTCGCGGTAATGCAGGTCGCCGCTTCGCACGGCGAGGTAGCCGAACTCGGGCAAGGTGGCCGGGCCGGCGCCGGGCGAGGCGGATTGGCCCGCCTTGCCCAGTTGCCAGGTGGCACGTCCATCCGGCTGCCGGAACAGGTCCGCTTCCAGTCGATCGGCCACGAGGCTGCGGATGCGCAGGGCCGGCGCGCGGCCCGTCGCGGCAGACGATGCCGCGGCGGAGGCGGGAGACCCTGCGGCTGCGGCGTCCTCCTGGCGGCTGCTGCGCCACGCGGCCCAGAGGTCGGCGTAACGCATGTGCAGTCGCACGCCTTGCGCATGCAGCGTCGGCGTGGCCGCCCGCCAGTCGGGGCCTGCGACCGTGACCACCGGTGCGGCGATGTGCAGGCCGCCCAGCAGGTGGATGCGCAGCCCGGAGCTCTCGCCCGGATTGCGCAGCGCCACGTCGCGGCCGGTGGCCTGGGACAGCAGCCGCTCCGCCGGGCCGGCGAGGAACGGCCAGCCCAGGTATTCGCATGCCGCGAGTGCGCCGCCGACGACCACCAGCGTCGCGGCCACGGCCACCAGGCGGCGGCGCGGGCGGCCGCGACCTGGCGGCGGGGCAAGGGGAGGTTCGGCCTGCGCGTCGGACAAGACGGGTTCGAAGACGGCGTTCATCGTGCGCAGGGCATCCTTGGCAGGTCAGGCGGGAGCACCCGCGGAAAGGCCTTCGATCCTGCCATGCTCGCCGAGCCCAAGGGGCCTGCCGGCCGCGATGGATGCGCCCAGGGCCAGCAGTTGCACGACCTTGCCGCCCGGTGAGTCCCAGTACTCCGCGCTGTGCGGCACGAAGCGCAACAGCGCCAGATGGGGCGACAGCGGACCTTCCGGGAACCACGGCCGGGCCATCGGCGACCACAGCTGCTGCGCACGCTCGGGGTCGACCAGCAGCTCGCAGGAGCCGGAGATCGACACATAGTCGGAGCGCGACTCGTCGCTGAAGCTCAAGCTGGCCGCCTCGACGTCCTGCACATGCTGGGTATCGCGCGAGACGAAGAACCAGAACGTGCCGTGGCGGTCCATCTCCAGCGGCGTCATCGGATGGCTGAACAACTCGCCTGCAGGGGATCGGCGCGTCAGCATCGCCACGCGCACGTGACCAAGCTTGTCCGCCAGCAGGGCGAAATCCGCGTGATCCTGGGTATGGATCTTCATGTGGGCTCCTTTCCTGAACGTGTGATCGGAGCCATCACTTTGGGCGCGGCTGCGGGCGGCCGCTATCGGCAGTCGCGCATTGCGGCGTGGGCTGGTGCCTACGCCGCGCGGGAGGCGGGGACTCAGGCGCCCAGGCCGCTCCAGTCGCCCGTGCGTTCGCGCCGGCGCTGGGCGCCGGCATCGGCGGCCACGCGGTCGTCGTAGGGCTGGCGCTTGCTCTGGCGGGAGGCATGGGTGCGGCGGGCGGAAGAGGGCGAGAAATCGGTGCCCGGTACATCGTCCCAGTCCTGCATCTGCAGGCCCTTCAGATGTTTCCACTCGCTTTGGTGACGGCTGGAAGCCATGGTGAATCTCCTTCGGAAATCCGCGTCTATCGGGTTGGGATGGGGGAACGCACGCGGCCCGGCGCCTCAACGGCGCAAGGCCTTCACGCCGAAAGCGGCGAGTGCGAGCACGGCCAGCACCAGCACGAGGAACAGCACGAAGAGGAACTTGGCAATCCCCGCTGCCCCGGCCGCGACGCCCGAGAAACCGAGCAGACCGGCCACGAGGGCGATCAGGGCAAAGATCGCGGCCCACTTCAACATGCTGTGCTCCTGTCTGAAAAAACTGTCCGTGATGTGCGCTGCCGTGCCGTCGGCGCGGTGCGCATGGGTTGCTGCAGGGCCAATGTAGAAAGCCCTTGCGAAGCAATGTAGGAGAGGCGGCCGCTCGTCCGTGTCGGCCGGTGCCGCGACGCGGTGTAGGCCTGCGCCGACAGCGTTCGGCGCAGGAGGCCGTGGCATTGCGTCATCGGCGGCCGGGCACGGTATGCGCTAGCCTGCAGCGCATGCCTTTCCTGCGTGCAGCCGCCTGCCTGGCGCAACCGACCGTCAACCTCGCGCTGCAGGGCGGGGGCGCGCACGGGGCGTTCACCTGGGGGGTGCTGGACGCCTTGCTGGAAGACCGCCGCGTCGCCTTCGACGGCATCAGCGGCACCAGCGCCGGGGCGATGAACGCGGTCGCGCTGGCCGACGGCTGGATGCGCGGTGGACGCGAAGGCGCACGGCAGGCGCTGGCGGGCTTCTGGCAGGAGGTGGCGCAGCGCTGGCAGCGCTCCCAACCCGGCCTCGGCCTGCATGGCAGCGACGCGCCCTGGAACCGCATGCTCAGGCAATGGGCCAGCAGCTTCTCACCCTACGAGTTGAACCCACTGGGCCACGACCCGCTGCGCGAGGTGGTCCAGGCGTGCTTCGACTTCGAACGCCTGCGGCGCGAATCGCCCTTCCGCCTCTACATCGCCGCCACCGAAGTCCGCACGGGCCGGTTGCAGCTCTTTCGCGAGGGCGAACTGGACGCGTCCCGGTTGCTGGCCTCGGCCTGCCTGCCCACGCTGCAGCACGCGGTCGAGATCGCCGGGCGCAGCTACTGGGACGGCGGCTATGCGGCCAACCCGGCCGTCTCGCCTTTCCTTTACGGCGGCCGGGGCGAGCTGCGCACGCGCGACGTGCTGCTGGTGCTGCTGTGCCCGCTGGAGCACCGCACCGATCCGCACAGTGCCGAGGAGATCCAGCACCGCGCGCTGGAGCTGAGCTTCGCCTCCAACTTTCACAACGAGATGCGCGGCTTCGTGCGCATGCGCGCCGAGCTTGCGCGCGGCTGGCTGCCGCCTTGGTCCGGCGCAAGGCGGCTGAGGGAGACGCGCTTCCACATGATCGAGTCGAACGACGTCGATAACCTGCACCGCACCGACACCAAGCTGCATGCGCACGCGCGCTTCCTGGAAGAGCTGCGCGACCAGGGCCGCGTGCATGCGCAGGCCTGGTTGGCGCGGCAACTGGGCGCGGTGGGCCGCCGCTCCAGCATCGACGTCGATGCGCTCTTTGGCTGAGGCCTGCCGGCGCGCGTAGGCAATCGCTGACGCCGCTTTCGTCCTTGGCCTCTAGGGATACCCCGTGGGTTTCCTTACCCTGCGTGCGGATCTTCACGGATCGTCGTCACCCATGAGGGATGGGTGGGTCCGTGCAAGCGCATGACCTCACCAGGAGCAACAACATGAAGTCACTGAACACCGGCGCCATCGGCGTCCTCGGCGCAGCCCTCTTCGCGATGAGCGCCACCGTGCATGCGGTCAGCCTGAACCCCCTGGGCACCACGCCGCGGGTCTCGACCCAGACTTTCACCGCACCCGGCCCTTCGTTCAGCGACCACTACGACTTCACGCTGGCCGTCGACAGCCTGGTCTCCGGCTCGGCCACCAACCTCAAGCTGGCCCTTGCAGGCAGCAGCTACCTGGATCTCTCCGGCTTCGACCTCAAGCTCTTCGATTCGCTGGGCAACCTGCTGACCACGGCCACGCTGGTGGACGGCAGCTACCAGATCACCGACTACGCGCTGGACGCCGCCGACTACTACTTCGAGGTCAGCGGCGCGCCCAGCGGCCTGTCGGGCGGCAGCTATTCGTTCTCCGCGGTGGCCACGCCGGTGCCCGAGCCGACCTCGCTGACGCTGCTGGCCCTGGGCCTGGCGGCCGTGGGCGTGATGCGCCTGCGCCAGATGGAGAGCTGATGCGGGGCGGGGCCCTGCAGCGGTCCTAGACTCGCGCTCCATGAGGCAATCGATCTGGTTGCGCCGGCTTTGGGTTCGGCGCCGCTCGCTGTTCGCGCTGGCCGCGGGTGCCGTCACCGCGGCCTTGCTGCCTTCCAGCCTGGGCCCGGTCACGCGGGCGCTGGCGGGATGGTGTGTCACCTGCACCGGCTTCGTCGGCCACGCATGGTGGGTGATGCTGCATGCCACCGCAGACCACATACGCGAGCGTGCGCGCGAGCAGGACGAAGGTGCGGGCACGGTGCTCGTGCTGACCGTGCTCGCCGCGATGGCCGGCATGGTGGCCATCATGCTGGAGCTGGCGGGGCAGCACGCCGGCGGCGGGGCGATTTCCGGCGCGCGCATCGCGCTGGTGGGCTGGACCATCCTCGGGTCCTGGGCGCTGATCCACACCGCCTTCGCCATCCACTACGCCCACGAATACCACATCAACACCTTCCAGCGCCGGCCCTCGCCGCACCAGCCACTGGTCTTCCCCGGCGACAGCCAGCCGCTGTACCGCGACTTCCTCTACTTCTCCTTCGTCATCGGCGTGGCCAGCCAGACCGCCGATGTCGCGGTGGGCACGCCCTCGCTGCGCTGGGTCGTCATGTGGCACGGCATCGTGGCCTTCTTCTTCAACGCGACGCTGATCGCCCTCGGGGTCAACATCGCGTCGTCGACGTTGATCAAGTAAGGCGGCGAGGCCGGCGGCCGGCGCGCCCGCCGTGGCAAGGGGCGCAGCCTCAACGATAGGCCCCGAGCTCGCGTGCCAGCTCCACCAGGGCAGGGCGCAGGCCCTCTTCCAGAACCGGGTGGTAGACCGGGCAGTCCAGCATCTGCCTCACCGTCAGCTTCTGCTGCACCGACCAGGCCAGCAGGTGGGCCAGGTGCTCCGCGCGCGGCCCGATCAGCTCGGCACCCAGGAAGACGTGGCTGCTGCGCTCCGCATACATGCGCAGCACGCCGCCGGTCTGCGCCATCACGCGGGCCCGTCCCTGGTCGTGCCAGGACGACGAGCCGATGGCCACCGCGTCCAGGCGCTTGTGCAGCTCGGCATGCGTCTGCCCGGCCAGGGCCATCTGCGGTTCGCAGAACACGATGTTGAGCGCGGACTTGCGCGGATAGGCGACCACGTCGGGATAGTGGGCCGCGTTCTCGCCGGCGATGCGCCCGCCCAGGGCGGCCTCGTGCAGCAGCGGGCGCCAGCCGGAGGCGTCGCCCGCGACGAAAATGCCGCTGCTGCCCAGGCGCATGGTCTGAGGATCCAGCGGGGGGCGGCCGTCGGCATCGAAGGCGACGCCGGCATGTTCCAGGCCGAGCCCCTGCAGCACGGGCTCGCGGCCCATCGCGGCGAGCAGGCAGTCGGCCTCGAAGTCCTCGACCTGACCCTCGACGGCGACGCGCACGCGCACGCCATCGGCCGTGCGCTCGACCTCCAGGATCTCGGCGCCCAGGCGCAGGTCCAGTTCTTCGCCGAGCAGGCGTGCCGCCTCGGCCTGCACGACCGGATCGGTCAGGGGCCCCAGCGTGCGGCCGCGGTCGAAGACACGCACCCGCACGCCCAGGCGGTGCAGGGCCTGGGCCAGTTCCAGCCCGATGCTGCCGGCGCCGACCACGGCCACCGCGTGCGGCAGGGCCGGCCACTCAAAGACATCGTCACTGGTCAACAGGCGGTTGCCGAGCTTGTCGCGCCACTCGTGCGGCACCTGGGCCTGGGCGCCGGTGGCGACGACGAAGCGGTCGGCGGTCACCGGGCGGTCGTCCACCATCAGCCGGTGCGATCCGGTGAAGCGCGCGTGTCCCTTGATCAGCGTGCAGCGCGGCCAGTGGTTCACCGTCTGCGCGGTGCTCTGTACGAACCGGTCGCGCTCCTCGCGCACGCGGCGCATCACCGCGGGGGTGTCGACCCACACGTCGCCGGTCTGCACCCCGAAAAGGCCGGCGCGGCGCGCGTCGTGGGCCGCGTTGGCCGCGGTGACCAGCAGCTTGCTCGGCATGCAGCCCGAGCGGGCGCACAGCGTGCCGTAGGGGCCGGGGTCGATCACCGCGATGCGCTGCAGGTAGCGCGACGCGGCTTCGTAGGCCGACATGCCGGCGGTACCGGCGCCGATGATGGCGAGATCGAAGTGCGGTGTCTGCATGCCGGTGCGGCCGCGTTCTTCAGCGCGCGCGCCGCAGGCGCGACTGGTTGGCCCGCACCTTCTTGCGCAGCACCGACACGGAACGCGAGGCGCTGCGCGCGGCTTCGCGGTTGGCCCGGGCCAGCGGCAGGCGGTTCGGCATCCACCAGGTCCACATCGACATCGCGTCTCCCGCCAGGCCGGTCCACACCTGCGCGCCGGCCAGCGCCTTCTCGGATGTCATGCGCCAGGCCTCGCTGGCGCTGCGCTTCGAATGCGGGTCGGTGCCCAGCATGAAGAGGCGGCGCGCGATCACCTCGTTGGCTTCCAGCGTCATCGCGGCCGATGAGGTCCACAGCTTGATCCAGGGCAGGTACATGGTGTCGGGTCCTCGTTCGCATCGCGGGCTGGGAAGGCCTCCATGTTGAGGGTCGCCTCGGCCGCGCGATGTCGGGCGAGCCCCAAGCGCCTGTCAGACGTATCCGACAGCTGCCGCCTGGCGGTGAGGCCGCCGTATGCGCTGCGTCGTCGGCATCCGCCGACAGCCCTATCCGCCTTCGCTGAAGCGGCCGTGCGGCCGAGGCCTGCATCGGGCCCGAGGCAGGCTCAGCACACTGCTCCCCATGCACCGACCACCGGTGCATCGGCATGCGGATCCGTACCGCGGCCGACGACCTGGCCTCGCGACGACTACGTATCCGTCGCGGATCGGACCCGAATCAAAAGGAGCTTGAGATGAACCGCCAACTTGTGAACACCCTGAAGCAGGGCTGTGCCCTCGCCGTCTTCTGCAGCGTCTCCGTGCTGGCTTCCGCAGCCGGCACGAAGGACGCCTACGAGCAGGCCAAATCCCAGGCCGAGCAGACCTACAAGGTCGAACGCGAGAAGTGCAACTCGCTGGCCGACAACGCCAAGGACGTGTGCATCGCCGAGGCCAAGGCGGCCGAGACCAAGGCCATCTCTCAGGCCAAGGCCGAGCAGAAGGGCACGCCCAAGGCCTTCTATGAGGCCAGGAAGGACGCCGCTGACGCCGACTACAAGGTGGCCAAGGAGAAGTGCGACGACCAGACCGGCAACAACAAGGACGTCTGCGTGAAGGAGGCGAAGGCCACCCACGTTTCTGCCCTGGCCGATGCCAAGGCCTCGCGCGAGACGGGCAAGGCCCGCACCGAGGCGTCCAAGGACAAGCATGACGCCAACTACAAGGCCGAGTACGAGAAGTGCGATTCGCTCAGCGGTGCCGCCAAGGACTCGTGCCAGGCCGGCGTGAAGCAGAAGTTCGGCGAGTGAGCCGGCCTTTTTCCCAACCCGCAACCGTGAAGGAGACCCACCATGAACTGGGACCGCATCGAAGGCAACTGGAAGCAATTCAAGGGCAAGGCGATCGAGCAGTGGGGCAAGCTCACTGACGACGACCTGGACCTTGTCGAAGGCAAGCGCGAGCAGCTGGTCGGCCGCATCCAGGAGCGCTACGGCATCGCCAAGGATGAAGCCGAGCGCCAGGTGGACGACTGGTCGCGCCCGCTGAACTGAGCGCGCCAGCCGAGAGCCCGAAAGGGCTCATGACGAAGGGCCGGGATCTCCCGGCCCTTCGTCATGGTGATCACGCTTCGCGCGCCGCTTGCGGGGCGTCCGCGCTCGATGCATTGGCCGCCGGCTGCGGGATCGCCACGACGATGCGGGTGCCTGCCCCCGGCGCCGAATGAATCGCCAGCGTGCCGCCCAGGGCCTGCGCGCGGTGACGCATGCCGGCCAAGCCGTGGCTGAGGTGGCCGGGCTCGAAGTTGCGGATGCCGATTCCGTCGTCCTGCACGACCAGGCTCCAGCCGCTGCTGCCTTCCTCCAGTTCGACGCGCACGCGGCGGGCCTTGGCGTACTTCACCGTATTGTTGAGCGCCTCCTGGACGATGCGATAGATCGTCGTGGAGACGTCGGCGGGCATGCCGGTGGTTTCATCGGGCACGTCGATGTCGTGCTCGATGCCGGCGGTGGAGCAGGTCTCCTGTACGTACCACTTCAGCGCGGGTGCCAGCCCCAGATGGTCGAGAAGCGAGGGGCGCAGGCTCTCGATCACGCGGCGCTTGAGCTGAACGGCCTCGTGTAGCACCTCGCCCAGGCGCTGCAGGCGCATGGTCCGCTGCTGGTCTTCGCCGGTGTTGCGGCCCTGCAGCCAGGCGACGTCCACCATGGCCGAGGTGAGCAGCGCGCCGAACTCGTCGTGCAGGTCACGCGCCAGCTTGGCCTTCTCCTGCTCGGTCTGGTTCTGCAAATAGGTGGACAGGGCTGCCAGCTCGTCGGTGCGCTCGCGCACCGTCTGCTCCAGTTCCGTGGCCTGGATCTGCGCGGTGTAGCGGCCGCGCTCGCGCTCATGGAACTGCTGGATGGTGCGGGCGCCCAGCACGGCCAGGAAGATCAGGTTCAGCGCCACCGTGATGCCCACGGCCACGCGCTGCTGCTGGAAGAGGTGGGTCAGCGCGGTCACACGGGTGTCGCCGTCGGCGCGCAGCAGGGCCTGCAGCTTGACCTTGCGCTGCATGAAAGCCTCCATCAGCGAGATGCCCTGGTCGGCTCGCACCAGCTGCACGGCTTCCTCCATGCGGCCATCCTTGCTCAGGTGAACGATGACGTTGAGGTCGTCCACCTTCTTCTGGATCAGTTCGGTGACGGCCAGCACCTCGCCGGCGTAACGCGGGTTGTTGCCGATGCCGGCCACCATCTGGGCCTGGGCCGCGCGTGCCGTCTCGATCGCCTCCTGGTAGGGAGCGAGGTAGCGCGGGTCCCAGGTCAGCAGGTAGCCGCGCTGCGCGGATTCGGCCACTGCAAGCTCGTATCCGATGAGATGCAGGTCGCGCTCGGCGTTGCGGATCTTCATCGCCTCCTGGCGCTGGCTGCCGATTTCGTTGAAGGCGTACTCGGACACCGCGAACACCAGCACCGAGATGGCGGCCGTCATGACGAGGATGAGCACCACCGTCGGCGGCACGGTGCGGAACCAGGGCAGCAGCCCGAGCCGCCGCGCGGGCGCCTGCCCGGTGCCGGTTGCGGTCGTTTCCTCGGCGGTGGGGGTCTGGTCGGCCATGGTGTCGTGGGTTGCTGCAGGGCGTGGGCCCCGCAGCCAGCCTTGTACCTCTGTTTGCCCCCGATCATGCCCTGCCCGGACCGGGCGCAAGGAAAAAAACCGGCTGCAGCCGTCAGAGCTGCAGCCGGTCGAAGCGGGCCACCCCGAGCTTGGGAGGCATGAGAGGAAGGATGGCCCGAAACCATGGCCGGGGGCGTGCGCCGCCCCCGGGGGGCGCTAGGTGCGCCGGATCAGTCCCAGCACGAGCGACACGAGGAAGCCCACCAGGAAGATGAAGAAGAGGATCTTGGCGATGCTCGCGGCACCGGCGGCGATGCCACCGAAGCCGAACACGGCAGCGATGATCGCTATGACGAAGAAGACGGCGGCGTAGTGCAGCATGGTGGGCTCCTTTCTGGGGTTGTTCGAAGGGTCGGCAAAAGAGCGGCAGGCGAGGCGTCAGTGCTCCACGCTGCGTTGCTTGGACGCGCTCAGCGTCTTCGGCGCCCCGGGCTCGCCTTCCAGCAGGTCCAGCAGGTCGTCCGCATGTTCTTCCTCCACTGCGAGGATCTCTTCCAGCAATCGGCGGGTGGTCGGGTCCTTCTCGCCCAGGTACTGCACGAGCTCCCGATAGCTTTCGATGGCGATTCGTTCGGCGATCAGGTCTTCCTTGATCATCTCGACCAGGTCGGTGCCGGCGTGGTACTGCGCGTGGGCGCGGTCGGCCAGGCCCTCCGGATCGAGGTCAGGCTCGCCACCCAGTTGCACGATGCGTTCGGCCAGGCGGTCAGCATGTTCCATCTCCTGGTCGGCATGCTCCAGGAACTCGGAGGCGGCCACGCGTGCCTTGATGCCCTTGGCCACGAAGTAGTGGCGCTTGTAGCGCATGGCGCAGACCCATTCGGTGGCCAGCGCGCCGTTGAGCAGGCGCACGACCTCTTGCGGATCGAGTGCGTAGTTCGGCGTGATCACGCCGGCCATCACCTCTTCACGGGCGCGGCTGCGCAGCGTGTCGATGGGCGTAAGGGGGGCGTTGTCGTTGGCTTCGGGATCGGTCTGGGCCATGTCGGCTCTCCGGTGGATGGGGCGGGGCGGTCGAGTGGGCCGGTCTTGCCGGGGAGGGCGACCCCGTCGCCGGGATCGCCTGGTGCCCGGTGATTCAGCGACGAGCCACGAGCGCGCCGATCAGCAGGCCTGCCGCGGCGGCGGCACCGATCAGCTGCCACGGATGGGCGTGGGCGTACTCGTCGGTGGCCTTGGCGGTCTGCACGGCGCGGTCGCGCACGTCGCTTTCCAGCGCGCGTGCCTTGCCGACGGCGACTTCCACGGTACGGCCGAGCTGCTCGCGCAGCGACTGCACGCCGGCGGAGCTTTCGGCGCCGACCGAGCGGATCAGCTGTTCGACGTCCTTGCCGATTTGGGCGGCGTCCTGGCGCAGGGAGGTGGCTTGGGTCATGTCGATCTCCTTCGTTGTGTTGAAGCTTGGGAAGGGCGTAAGGGCGGCCGGCGCTTACTTGGCCGCGGTCTTCAGGCGCACGTCGTTCTTCACCGACTTCACGCCCTTGATCTGGCCGGCGATCGCGACGGCGCGGTCGATCTCGGACTGGGAGTTCGCGAAGCCGCTGAGCTGCACGACGCCCTTGAAGGTCTCCACCTGGATGTTGGTGGCGTCGACGCGCTTGTCGTCGACGAAGGAGGCCTTCACCTTGGTGGTGATCCAGCCGTCATCCACGGCTTCGCCGAAGCTCTCTTGGGTGGAGGTGCTCGCGCAGCCGGTGACCATGGTGGTGCCGACGGCGAAGCAGATGAGGAAGGCGCGCAGCGGCGGGAAGTGGATGTTCATGGCAGCTCCTGTTTCTCAGTCCTGTTGGTAGAAAACTCTTGTGATCGATGGCGGCCTGCAAGCACCGTGTCGTGGTGCCTGCGACGACCGTGTGATCACTTTAGGAATTGCCCCGGCAGAGGTCTGTCGGTCGCGGACGAAACCCGGCAGGGGCATGCACCGATCGGGGTGTCAGGGCTGTCTGACAGCAAGCGGTCATCGCCCGCGCCTATCGCCGGTCCCGCAAGCAGTGGCAGGCAGGTCGGCATCGGCCTACACAAGCTTGGGACACGGCTGACTGTCACCAGCGCGCCGGGGGCCTAGGGTGCGGGCTGGAAAACGAGGCTGTCGAGACGAGGCCATCGGAAACCGACCTTCAGGAAAGCGAGCCCGACATGACTTCTGCCGTTCTGACTCAAGCCCGTCCCGTCACGCTGCACCTGGCCACGCCCGGCGGCGATGCCTGCCGCACCTGCACCGGCCACGACACGCCCTGCGGTTCGCAACGGCCGACGACCTGCCGCCTGCTGGACCCGCATGCGGGCTCCAGCCTGCGTGCGGTGGCCGTGCGTGCGATGAGCTTCGACGCAGAGGAGACCCCCACGGCCTGGCGCGAGCGCAGCACCGAGCGCGCCCAGGCGCGCAGCGAGGCCCCGATCTGACGCCGGCGCGCACGGCGCCTCCCTTTTCTTTCATCGCACCGGCCGCAGCCGGGTCGTTTGCCTGGCATCCGATCCGGCAGCGGCCGTTCTCATTGCCGCACCCGCCATGAACCTGAATTGGCCCGACCTCGCCTTCGTGGACAGCTTCGCGCGCCGCCATCCGCAGCTCTACGAAGCCTCCGCGCTGGCGCTGCAGTGCCTGGCTGCGGCGCTGGCCGGGTTGCTGTTGCACAGCGTGGCCGACCGCATCGTGCGCCGCATGGCCGCGCAGTCCGTGCTGGCCCAGCGGCTGGAGGCGCGCGCGCGCCGTCCCGCGCAGGTCCTGCTGCCGGCGCTGGCCGTGCAACTGGTGCTCGGCGATGCCGAACTGCAGGGCGGCCTGCACCGTGTGGAGCGCGCCCTGGGCATCTTCATCATCTTGCTGATCGGCTGGCTGGTGATGCGGCTGATCCAGGCCGCGGCCGACGTGGTCGAGGCCCGGCACCCGGTGACCGTGGCCGACAACCTGGAGGCGCGCCGCGTGCAGACCCAGGTGCGCGTGCTGTCGCGCACGGTGACCTTCGTCGTCGGGCTGCTGACGGTGGGTTCGGTGCTGATGTCCTTTCCCAGCGTGCGCCAGATCGGCGCCGGGCTGCTGGCCTCGGCCGGCGTGGCCGGCATCGCCGCCGGCCTGGCCGCCCGGCCGGTGCTGGGCAACCTCATCGCGGGCCTGCAGATCGCGTTCGCCCAGCCCATCCGACTGGACGACGTGCTGGTCGTCGAAGGCGAATGGGGGCGGGTGGAGGAGATCACGTCGTCCTACGTGGTGGTGCGCATCTGGGACGACCGGCGCCTGGTGCTGCCGCTGGAGTACTTCATCTCCACGCCCTTCCAGAACTGGACGCGGCGCAGCGCGGACCTCATCGGCACCGTCTTCCTGTGGGTGGACTTCCGCATGCCGCTGGAGCCGCTGCGCCAGGAGCTGCAGCGCGTGGCTGCTGCCGCGCCCGAATGGGACAGGCGCCTGGCCTTGCTGCAGGTGACCGACGCCACCGACCGCGCGATGCAACTGCGCATCCTGCTGTCCAGCGCCGACGCCAGCAAGGGCTGGGACCTGCGCTGCCGCGTGCGCGAGGCGCTGATCTTCTTCATGCAGCAGAACCATCCGCAGTACCTGCCGCAGACGCGCGTGGCCTCGGCCGACGCACCCACGCCCGACCAGCTGGCCCCCGCGCCGCAGCCTGCGCTGCGGCCTTTGGCCTAGGGCCTGTTGGGCCCTCTCTCACCTGAGCACACGATGAAAACCTTCTCCTGCACCCATTGCGGCCAGACCGTGTTCTTCGAGAACACCGCCTGCGTCAACTGCGGCAGCGCACTGGGCTTCGTGCCCGAGCTGCTGCGCATCGTCGCCTTCGACGTGAGCGCCGACGGCACCTGGACTGCCCACGGCATGAACACGCCTGCGGCTTGGAGGCCCTGCCACAACTACGCCACGGAGCAGGTCTGCAACTGGATGGTCGAGGCCGCCGACCCTCAGGTGTTGTGCCGTTGCTGCCGCTACACCAGCATCATCCCGGCGCTGAACAAGCCCGAGAACAAGGCCTACTGGCTCAATCTGGAGGCGGCCAAGCGGCGCCTGTTCTATTCGCTGATCGACCTGCAGCTGCCGATACCTGACCGCATCGCCGATCCGTCCAACGGCCTGGTCTTCCATTTCCTGGAGGACGCGGATCCGAAGCAGCGCGTGCTGACGGGCCACGCCAGCGGGCTGATCACGATGAACATCGAGGAGGCCGACGACGCCAAGCGCGAGGCGCGCCGCTCTGCGCTGCACGAGCCCTACCGGACCATCCTCGGCCATTTCCGGCACGAGATCGGCCACTTCTACTGGGACCACCTGATCGCGCACAGCAACTACCTGGAGGCCTTCCGCGAGCGCTTCGGCGACGAACGCGCCGACTACAGCGCCGCGCTCCAGCGGCACTACGCCGAAGGCCCGCTGGCGGACTGGCAGGCGAACTACATCAGCGCCTACGCGACGATGCATCCGTGGGAGGACTGGGCCGAATGCTGGGCCCACTACATGCACGTGGTCGACGCCCTGAACACGGCGGGCCATTGGGGCCTGAGCCTGGGCGCCCAGGCCGTGGGTCGCACGCGCGCCGGGCGGGGGGGCAAGGCCGCGCCCGCGGCACCGGCCCAGCTCAAGGGCGTGGATGCCGACGGCCAGCCCTTCGACCAGGTGCTGGTGAACCAGTGGCTGCCGCTGGCCCGCTTCCTCAACAGCATGGGACGCAGCCTGGGCCGGGGCGACTTCTATCCCTTCGTGCTGCCGCCGCCGGTGCTGGACAAGCTGGGCTTCATCCATGAGGTGGTGGCTGCCGCGCGTGAGGGCCGCATCGTGCGTGAGCCGGTGCAAGCGGTGGAGGCTGTGCAAGCGGCCCCCGCTGCCGCCGCGCCGGATGCCGCCCCGGCCCCCTTGCCCGCTGCCCCGGCGATTGCCAGCTGAGCAACCGAGCCGCCCCCGCCCATGAAAAAGCCGCCCCGAGGGGCGGCGATTTCTTTCTTGCTGTTTTGGTTGGACGCCTCTCGGGGGCGCTTCATCCGTATGTCTCTCTCCTTTGTCTCGCTCCTGTACCTGCCGTGGGCCGCGCTCAGCGAGCGCCCACGGCCTCGATGTCCACGCGACGGTCTGGCTGCAGGCACTCGACCAGCTTCTTGTTGCGGCCGCTTTCCTTGCCCAGGTCCTTGCACTGGTCGCCGGTGGTGGGCTGCGATTCGCCGCGGCCCTCGATGAAGATGCGCTGGGCCTCGACCCCCTGCTCGACCAGGTAGGCCTTCACGGCGGCGGCACGCTTCTCGGACAGCTTCTGGTTGTACTCGGTGCTGCCGATGCGGTCGGTGTGGCCGACGGCAACCACGGCCTCGAGCTTGATGCCCTTGAGCTGCTCGGCGAAGCTGTTGAGCTTGTCCTTGCCGGCGGAGGTCAGCACGGCCTTGTCGAAGGCGAACAGCGTGTCCGTCGGGATGGTGACCTTGGACGATTGCGGCACGGGGACCGGCGCGGGTGCCGGGGCAGGCGCGGGCGGCATCGGTGCTGCGGCTACGACCTTGGCTTCGCAGGTCTCCTTGGGCAGCAGGGACTTGTCGCAGTAGCAGCCGACGGGGAATTCGCTGCCGACCACGCGCACCTTGCTGGCTGCCTCCAGGGTCCAGGATCCCGTGCGCCAGCACAGGCCCGTGCTGTTGCGCACCAGCACGTCGCGGGAGTCGACCGCATAGGGCGCCTCGGTGGCGGACTTGGTGTCGACTACCACGTCGGGGGGCGTCTGGGCATGTGCGGACGAGACGCACAGGGCAGCGATGGCCGCCATCATCGTCAAGGACTTGTTCTTCATGTCTTGATCCTGTGTTGTTGAACAAAGCTCGGACCGGGGATAACCCGATGGCAGGCAGTGTCTTCACCCACGGCGAGGGCGTCTGTCGGTTGCGGCGCATGACCTTGTAGGCATGCGCTGATGCGCCTGTGGGGCCGCACCGATGCGACAAGCTGTGTCCGCACCTGTCGGTGCCGACCTACAGGGGTTTGCGGCTGTGCCGACTGCGCCCGCGGGCCGCGCGGGAAATCATTCGCCACCCTTGCCACGTGGCCCCGTCTTCCGGGACCCAGCTCCGGGAGACCGACATGAAGCTTCCCTTCCTGCCCTACCTGTCCATCGCTGCCGCGGCCGTCGGCTGCGCCTTGCTGGCACCGCCTCCCGCGGAAGACTGGGCCACCCTGGATCTGCCGCAGCCGCTGGCGCAGCCCGTCATGGCGGCCGACCTGCGCAGTGCGGCCGACGCAGCCGTGCCCCAGGTGCTGCGCGTCGCCCAGCGCATGCCGGAGCTGCGGCCGGTGCAGGGCTTCGAGCTCAAGCGCTACCTCGGAACTTGGCACGAGATCGCGCGCCTGCCCGGTGGGCCGGCGGACGAGGCTTGCGTCGCCTCGGTGGCCGCCCAGTACCTGGCCGCGGCAGACGACAGCGTGTCCGTGCTGCAGCGCTGCCGCACGGCCGGCAACCGGATGCACCAGAGCATGGGCGTGGCCACGCAGCCCCAGCCCGGCGTCGGCCTGCTGCGCGTCAGCACCCTGCCACGCGGCCTGGGCTGGCTGCCGATCGCACGCACCGACTACTGGGTGCTGGACGTGGACGCACAGTACCGCTACGCCCTCGTCGGCACGCCGGATCGTCGCGCGCTGTGGATCCTCTCGCGCGAGGCCGTGGTGCCGCAGCAGGAGTTCGAGCGCCTGCTGACGCGGGCCAAGGACCTGGGCTTCGCCACCGGCTCGCTGATGCTGACCTCGCAGGACCAGGAGGCCGGCGAATTGCCGATGCTGGTGGTGCAGCGCTGAGCCGGGCGTCTCGTCCAGGCAAAGGAAAGCCGGCCCGCAGGCCGGCTTTTTTCATGGACGCTGCCCAGCGGGATCAGCTGTGGGCCGCGGCGCGCGCCTGGTCGCGCAGCGTGCGGATCTGGTCATGGTTGCGCTGGGCGCCCAGGCGCTGGCGCTCCAGCAGGCTGCGCACTTCCGTAGGCAGGTCTTCTTCCAGCGCGTCGCGGTAGCGGGCCAGGGCCCGGTCCTCGCCGCGTTCGCATTCCTCCAGCATGGCCTTGTCGTCGTTGGCGGACAGGGCAGCCTTCAGCTTGACCCAGCCGCGGTGCATCGCACCGGCAGCGGTGCCCCCGGTGGGCGGATCGCCAGCCTCTGCATAGACGATGGCCTGCAGCTCGCGCGCGGCCTCGCGGCATTCCATCGCGCGCGCACCGAAGAGCTTCTGCAGGGCGGGCGACTCCGCATGCTCGGCACAGGCCTTGAAGCCCAGTTCGCCGTCCTTGCAGTTCTGGATGATGTCGTTGAGGGTGTCGATCACGTGGTCCGTGTACATGGTGTGTCCTTTCTCCGTGCGTGCCGCTTTGACGAGTGCTCGCGCGGAGCTTTCGGCGGGCACGCTTGAGCCGTGCCTCCAGACTAGGAAACCAGCCTGCGCACGTATGTAGTCAGCGACCGAATGGCCTGTGGGTGGGTGACGACGCCCCTTGTAGGGCGCTCAATGCCGCAAGGAGGGTGCCCCGGCCGACGGCAGGCCGGCCGCCGTCAGGCCGATGTGCGAGCCGTAGTCTTGCAGCCCCGTGCGCACGAGGTCGAAGGCGTCGTGCACCGCGGCCACGTGGCGCTCCAGTGCATAGACGTGGCCCTGGCGGCGCTCCGCTTCCAGCTTCTCGCACAGATGGCGGATGCGGTTGGCCCCCAGCGCCGCGCTGGTGGACTTGATCTCATGGAAGACGCGGCTGACGGCCTCCGCGTCGCGGCGGCGAGCGGCCAGCACCGCCTCGGTCAGCAGGCGGGGGGTGCTGACGAGATAGATGTCGATCAGCTCTCGCACTTCCTTCTCGCCGATCAGCTCGGACAACTGCAGCAGCACGGCCTGGTCCACCGGCAGGTCCTGCGGCGCGACGGGCGGCAGCGCGCCGTGGCGGCGGTCCCAGCAGCGCTGCAGCGTCTGCTTGAGCTGATCGAAGATCACCGGCTTGGCCAGATAGTCGTCCATGCCCGCGTCCAGGCAGGACTGGCGGGCATCCTCCATCGCGTGCGCGCTCAGGCCGATCACATAGGGGCGCTGGCGCTTGTTGGGCACGCGCTGGGCGATGGCGCGGGTGGCGGCCAGGCCGTCCATGTCGGGCATCAGCAGGTCCATCAGCACGGCGTCATAGCGCTGGCGCTCGATGGCCTGCAGCGCTTCCAGCCCGTTGGCGACGATGTCCGCCGAGTAGCCCAGCTTCTCCAGCAGCAGCCGGATCACGCGGCTGTTGACCGCGTTGTCCTCGGCCACCAGCAGCCGCAGCGGCTGCTCACGGCCCATGCCCACATCGGGGTGGACGGCCGCTGCATCGGCCTGGCGCGTGTCGGTCAGCGCACGTTGCAGGGTCTCGAAGAGCTGGGCCGGCTTCACCGGCTTGGGCAGCGAGACGTCGAAATCGCCCCCGGCGTCGCGCTCCGTCACCGAGCTCAGCAGCACCAGCGGCATGTGGCCGCCGTCGGGCAGCAGGCGGATTGCGCGGGCCAGCTGGGTGCCGTCCATGTTGGGCATGTGGTGGTCCAGCATCGCCAGGTCGAATTGCTCGCCGGCCTCCAGCAGCTTCAGCGCGGCCTCGCCGCTGTCGCAGACCTGGGTGCGCACCTGCCAGTTGTGCAGGAAGCGATCGAGGATCAGGCAGTTGGTCGCGTTGTCGTCCACCACCAGCACGCGGCGCCCGCAGAGCTCCTGCGGCACCTGCGTCGGGCGTGAGGAGGGTGCCACGCGCAGGCGCAGGCGCACGGTGAAAACCGTGCCCTCGCCGGGGCGGCTGGCGACCTCGATGTCGCCGCCCATCATCTGCGCCAGGCGCTTGCTGATCGCCAGGCCCAGGCCGGTGCCGCCGTACAACCGCGTGATCGAGCTGTCGGCCTGGGCAAAGGCCCGGAACAGCCGCTCCATGCGGTCCGCCGTGATGCCCACGCCGGTGTCGCGCACGGTCACGCTGAGCGCCTGCTCGCCGTCCGGCGCGGCGCCATCGGCCACCACCTTGACGGTGACCTCCCCGCGCGGGGTGAACTTGACGCCGTTGTCGACCAGGTTGATGAGGATCTGGCGCAGCCGGCCGGCGTCGCCCAGCACGCGCTGCGGCACGCCGTCGTCGATCAGCAGCAGCAGTTCCAGCCCCTTCTGCGCGGCGCGCACCGACACCAGGTCCAGCGCGCCTTCCAGGCATTCGCGCAGGTCGAAGGGATGGCTGTCCAGCTCCAGCTTCCCGGCCTCGATCTTCGACAGGTCGAGGATGTCGTTGATGATGGTCAGCAGGTGCTCGCCGCCGGTGCGGATGGTCTCGACGTAGTCGTGCTGCTCGGTGTTGAGCGTGGTGTCCTGCAGCAGCGTGGTCATGCCGATCACCGCGTTCATCGGGGTGCGGATCTCGTGGCTCATGCGGGCCAGGAAGTCGGCCTTGCTGCGCGCCACGTCGGCCAGCGACTCGGCGCGCAGGTGCTCGATGTCGTAGGCATCCGCGTGCGCCATGGCCACGCTGACGCCGGCAGCCAGCAGGTCGTAGAAGGCCCGATAGGATTCGTTCAAGGGCAGGCGCGAACTGATGCCCGCCACCATCACGGCGGTCGTGCGGTCCTGCCCCGGCATGCGCAGCGGCAGCACCAGGGCCGAGGAAAGCGCCTCGGGATAGGGGCCGCAGTACAGCGTGCCGAATCGTTGCGGCAGGTCGGTCACGAGGACGGGATGGCGCGTGGCTGCCGCCTGGCGCAGCGGCCAGGTGTTGCCGGCGTCGGCGGATGCGTCCAGCAGGTTCTGCGCCGCGGGGCTGGCCGGCGTGTTCGCGGGCAGGCCGGTGTGGGCGATCAGGCGTGCGGTGGTCTGGGCCTCGTCCAGCCGGTACAGCAGCACGAAGGGCAGGTCCAGTTCGGCATCGGCCAGGGTCTGGGCGACCAGGTGCAGGCTCTCGTCCACCGTGCGGGCCTCGGTGGCGCGCGTCATCAGGTCGCGCAGCGTGCGCGTGCGGCGCTGGCCGAGGATGCGGGCCGTGGTCTCGGTGGTCGGGTGGAACAGGCCGACGACCTGGCCCGCGTCGTCGCGTATCGGGCTGAAGGAGAAGGTGAAGAAGGTCTCCTCCAGGTAGCCGTGGCGGTCGAGGAACATGCGCTGGTCCTCGAGGTAGGCCGGCTGCCCGGCCAGCGCGCTGGCATAGGCCTCGCCGATGGCCGGCCAGGCCGAGGCCCAGCACTCGCGGAAGTCGCTGCCCATGGACATGGGATGCTTGTCGCCGCACAACGGCCAGTAGCCGTCGTTGTAGATCTGGATGTGGCCCGGTCCCCAGGTCAGGGCGATGGGGAAATTCGACTCCATCACCAGGCTGACCGTGGTGCGCAGGCTCGGTGGCCAGGTGTCCATCGGGCCCAGCGGCGTCTGCGACCAGTCCATGGACCGCAGCAGGCGGCCCATCTCGCCCCCGCCTGCCAGCCAGGCGTGGCGCCGCAGCAGGATGTCCGCGGCGTCGGGTACGACGGCTTGCTCCTCCATGAGCGCTCCTCGTTGCCCTTGACCTCCAGACATCGTCGAGGATGCCGTGTGGCGGCCAGGGGCGGCCTTCCCGTTGTCGGCCCTTACGGTTCTCCTGCGGCTGCGGACCGATGCACAGGTGCTGCAGGAGACGGCAACGCTAGGCTTCCCATGCGGGGGCGCCATCGGGGGTTCTGCTAGGAAGCATGCGGCCTCGCGCAGGGTTCGGGCCGGCAGGCCGCATGCTCACTAGGGTGAGTCGCCCTCAGCGTTGGATCGTGTGGCTTGCCGCGGCATGCGGCGTGCCCGGACTGCCGTCCTTTTTGCCACTGAGTTGCGTTGCGCAGCGGCTACGCCACGGCCGGCCCGCTGGAAATCCCGGGGGCGAGTTGTCGCGTCAACTTCCCTGACGTCGCCGCTGTTCCTTGGGCAGCGGCGTGGCGCGAGTGCAGAATTCCGACCATCGGTACCCTCCGGTACCTGATCCGGAGACCTTAGATGTCCACTCCCGTCCCCGACCCCGTCCATCGCCCGGCCGGCGCGCAGGCCATCGTCCCGCGCGAGAAGCTGGACTTCGACCTCGACGGGGACATCCCCCGGTACTGGTTCGGCGGCGATGCCTTCAAGACGCGCTTCTTCGACGCGATGTCGACCATCTTCCCCGAGGGCGAGCGCTTCTTCATCGTGTGCGTGCGCGACTACCGCGACCGCGTGAGCGATCCGCAGCTGCAGCAGGACATCAAGGACTTCATCCGCCAGGAAGGGCAGCACGGGATGCTGCACGATCGCTTCAACAACCGGCTGAAGCAGCAGGGCATCGACGTCGACGGCATCGAGCGCGTGCAGCGCTGGTTCATCGACTTCGCGCGCAAGTACAACTCGAAGGCCTTCACCATCTCGATGACCGCGGCGGCCGAGCACATGACGGCCATCATGGCCCACAGCTTCTTCGGCCGGCGCGAGGTGATGGCCGAGTGCGACCCGCGCATGCGCGCCCTCTACGCCTGGCATGCGATGGAGGAGATCGAACACAAGACCGTCGCCTTCGACGTGATGCAGAAGACGGCGGGCGTCGGCTACCTGATGCGCATGCTGGGCATGCTGCAGGTGAGCATCGGCTTTCCGCTGAACACCTTCCTGGTCATGCGCTACATGTTCCGGATCGATGGGTTCCGCTGGTGGCAGCTGCCCGGGCTCTGGGCGAGAGGTTTCTGGTGGCTCTACAAGCCGCGCACGGGGCTGTTCTCGTCGGTGCTGGGCCACTACTTCAGCTACCTGCGCCCCGGCTTCCATCCGGCGCAGGAGGGGCAGACCGAGAGCTACCGCGTCTGGCTGGACACCTTCAACAGCACGCGCGACCCGATCCGTGCGAGCGAAGCCGTGCTGGCGGTGGCGGCATGACCGTGCCCATCAAGCCTTCCCGCAAGCCCGAGGTGACCGCCATCGGCGACGACGGCCTGCGCTACGTCAGCAAGACGCCGGGTTCGCCCTTCGGCTCCACCAGCTCCTACAGCGCCGCGACGATGTCCTGCTTCCTGTGCTCGCGCCACCGGCCGCGGGCGATGCTGATGTCGCGCAAGTACTTCGGCCGCTCGCAGTCCGTCTGCGCGCCGGCCTGCGAGCCGCGCACCTGACCCGCCACCCGCAAGCAGTACCCCTCCATGCCCCGCTACCAGATCCGCATCACGCAAAGCTTCGCCCGCCCGGTCGACGAGGTCTTCGCCCGCCTGGCCGACCACGACAACCTCCGCAGCGTCTTCAAGGTGCCCGTTCACCGCATCCGCGACGGCAAGGGCGACGTCAACGGCGTGGGCTCCGTGCGCCGTATCGGCATGGGGCCCCTGGTCGTGGAGGAGACGGTGACCGCGCTGGCGCGCAACCGCTCCATCGACTACCGAATCACCAAGGGCGGCGCGCCGCTGCGCAACCACCGCGGCAGCCTGCGCTTCTCCTCCACGCCCGGCGGCTCCACGGTGCACTGGTCCATCGACTACGAGGTGCCGCTGCCGCTGATCGGATCCCTGGTGCGTGCGGTGCTCAACAGCCGCATCAGCTCGGGCTTGCGCGGCCTGGGTTGAGGTCGTCGGGTGCGTCCAGGTCCAGCACGCGCGCGTGCGCGGCCGCCGGGCCGATGTCTTCGTGGCTGGTGACGATCCAGGCGCGTTCGCTCTGGGCCGCGCAGGCTGAGAGCGCACCGCGCAGATGCGCGGCCGATGCCGCGTCCAGTGCATTCAGCGGCTCGTCCATCAGCGTCACCCGCGTGCCGGCGGCCAGCGCGGCCGCGATCCAGACCTTGCGCTGCGTCCCGGTGGACAGCGTGCGCAGCGTCCGGCCCAGGTGCGGGCCCAGCGCGAAGCCCTCGATGTGCGAGGTCAGCTGCCGGCGGTCGAAGGACGGATAGAGGCCGGCGAGGAAGCCGCAGTATTCCGCCGGCGTCAGGTGGTCCAGCGCGACCGGGCCCGGGCCGCACCAGAAGACACGTCGGCGGTAGTCCAGCGGCTGCCTCACGGCGTCGATGCCGTCGACCTCCAGCCGGCCCAGCATGGGCGGCAGGGCGCCGCCCGCCAGCTTGAGCAGCGTGGACTTGCCGCTGCCATTGCCCCCGCGCAGCCAGGTCAGCCCGCCGGGGAAGCCTCGGCTGAAGCGGGTGAAGACGTGGCGGGCCGGATAGCTGAAGCTCAGCTCGGCGATGCGCAGCAGCGCGGGTTCGGTGGACATCAGGCGTAGACCTCGGATGCGATGGCCGTCAGCAGGACCAGGGTGAAGAGCCAGCGGCCGGCCTGCTCCTGTGCGCCCTCGGGGTCGGCAGCCACCAGCCAGCCGTGGCCGGCCAGGGTGGCGGCCAGGTAGAAGCCGGCCAGGCCCGGGCGCAGCGGTGCCGTATCCAGGCGCCAGACCCAGGGCAGGGCCAGCAGCCCGGCCAGGGCCGGCAGCAGTGCGAGCAGGCGGCGGCCCAGCGACAGCCTGCGCGGTGCGATCGGCAACTGCACGCAGGCCGCGTGCAGCGGTGCCAGGTCCAGGCGCAGCAGCGCGTGCAGGCGCGCCGTCGCGGCCAGCCCAGCCAGACCGAAGCCCGCCAGCCACCAGCTGCCGTGGCCGCATCGCAGCGGCGCGGCGGCCAGCAGGACCAGCCCCAGCGCGGCCGCCGGGATGAAGCGGCCGGCGCGTGCCGCGGGGCCGCGCCACAGCGGCCACCACGATGTCGCGGCGAAGACTGCGCGGTGCTGCAGCCCGCTGCCGCCTGTGCCGACGGAGGACGGGCCGCGGCGCGCGGCCCGTGCCGGACGGCGCAGGGCCTGGACGGCCGCCGTGCCCAGCACCAGCGACACCAGCATGGAGCCCAGCACCCCGGCCACAGCGATCGCCTGCCTTCCATCCAGCCAGGCCGGCGCATGCGCCAGCCAGACGGCGCTGCCCGCGGCATACACGGCCCACAGCGGCAGCAGTCCGAGCGCCGTGACGGCCAGGTCGCTGGCCAGCCTCGCGCGCGGGGCGATGGGCAGCGCCGCCTCCTGTTCGCGCCACGAGCGCGGCCACAGCACGGGTCGCAGGGCCCAGGCCACGCCCGCGCCGATCAGCCCATGGGCCAGGCCCGTCACCCAGCCTTGCCACCACGGCTGGGCCGCCGCACGAAACAGCGGCAGCACGCTCCAGGCCGCCGCGGCCGACATCGAACTGAGCGCCCCGGCGCTGAACGCTCCCAGCATCGCGAGGCCGGCGACGATGTAGACGGCCCAGCGCCGCAGCAGGTCGCGCAAGGCGCTGGCGCACCAGCGCAGGCGCATGCGGTGGTAGCTGGAGGCCGGTAGGGAATCCGGGGGCGGGGTCATGGAGCGCGGAGGCAGACCGCGCTGCGAAGCCGTTTCCCGCAAAAGGTTCCGTGCCGGGCGCGGCCGCCGGGGCTGCACGAAACGAACGGGCCGCGACGTGCGGGCCCTCGTTCATCGCACGGGCCTGGGCCCGGGGATCACTG